>JANWJB010000203.1 GCA_025449575.1 Acidobacteriaceae bacterium | reverse complement strand
TTCGCCGGGTTCGTTGCCGCGTTTATCCCCGCTCGCCGCGCCGCGTACGCCGATCCATTGGAAACGCTCCGGAATGAGTGACCGTTACCCTGTGCAACTGGCGTCGGTTCGCCCGATGCGATTGAACCCCGCCTGATTGCTGCAGGGGGATTGACAGATATATCTGTTGGATATATCTTGCAGATATGTACTCGCTGAATCAAACTTCGTACGTGATTCTCGGATTGCTTTCGATCGAGTCGAGCCACTCCGGCTACGACATACGCAAAGCCATCCAGGGGAGCGTCGGCTACTTCTGGGGCGAAAGCTACGGACAGATCTATCCCGCGTTGAAGCGGCTGGCGGCCGCCAAACTGATTGCACCGGTCAAGTCGAAGGCAGCCGGGCCAAAGGCGACCGCGCCCAGGCGGCGCCAGGAGTACGTGCTGACCGAAGCCGGTCGGACAGAGCTGCGCCAGTGGCTCGCGTTGCCGTTCCACAACGACCCGCCGCGCAATGAGTTCCTGCTCAAGCTATTTTTCGGGCACCAGGCCGCGCCGGGCGTGGCTTTGGCGCACGTGAAAGACGTGCAGGCTCGCAACCGGCACATGTTAGAGACGCTGGAGAAGATCGAGGCTACGGTGCCGAAGGATGGGCCGCCCAACCCGAACCTGCCTTACTGGATGCTGACGCTGAGTTTGGGCAAGCAGCTGACGACTGCGGCGCTCGAGTGGGGCGAGAAGGCCCTGGCGGCGATCGGCACATGGGAAGCATCTGCCGCTGGATCGCCGCAATCGCCGACGGTACCCCCGCAACGTACCGGATTGCACTCCGGAAAAACATCTATCTCTTCCCGCACGAAAGTCCGCAGCCAACGCAGCTCTACGAGGTCGGAAAGAAAGGTCTCACGATGAACGCGGTCTCCAGCTCCCTTCGCCGCAAGCAGGTCGCCGCCTGGGGAGTGGTCTCTATCTTCGCTCTAGGTCTTTTCTTCGCGCCCATAGGCGTGTGGACGGGCACGGTGCTGGGGGCCTGGCTTGCGGCAACGCAGCGCGTGGGGCGTGGATTCGTGCTGCTGGTTAGTTGCGCGCTGGTGTTCGGCGTGCCCCACCTGGTGCATGGCCTCCTGCAGCGCGGCTCCGGTTCTCTGCCTACGTTCCTCGGTTGGACACTGGCGGCAGCGGTGCTAAGCACTCTCCCTTTTACTTTTCACCGTATGGTGAGTCCGCGATTGCCGGGATGGGCTTCGACTCTTCCATTGCCGGTATTCGGCGTCGTGTTTGCGACGATTGCAGGCGCATCGCTCCCGACTGGCTTTGCGACCGCTCAAGACGAGAGATTGAACCTGCAGCTCCCGCATCTCGCCTCCGGGTTGGGAAGCAACGCGCCGGTGTTTCTTACGTACTGGTTTGCGGCGATGCTGATGTGGGCGTGGAATCGACCGTCTCGAGATGCATGGATCCGGCAGGGGCTGAGTCTGTTCGGGGCCGTATGCGCCGTGGCAGCAGGTTTCGGGGTGCTTCGAACTCCGGTGCTCCGAACATGGAGCAGCACGATACAAGCCGCAGCCCCGCCGGGGACAGGTTTCGCCTGGATCTGCTGGGGCGTGGCGCTGGTTTTGAGCGGCTGGGCGTTCTACGTGAGCGTAAAGGAGCGAGGCTGGGAATGCCGGCCTCAAACGTTGCGCATCCTGCAAAGCCCGGCGACCGGCCAGCCGTTGCAGTTTGTCGGCCAGGCGCTGGTCACGTCCGCCGGCGAGCGGTTTCCAATTCGCAACCATATCCCCGACATGCGCCAGCCCGCCGATATGACGGGCGACAATCAAAAATACAATCACCTCTACGAAACCATCGGCGGCTTTTATGACGATATACAGCGCATTGTGTGCGCGTGCAGCGCAATGGACAGAGATGCGTACGTAAAGGGCTACATGAGCCTGCTCGAAGTCAAAGCGGAAGATTCAGTTTTGGAGACTTCGGTTGGGACGGGCCTCAACTTCGGATATCTGCCCCCCGGTGTATCGCTCACGGGCATCGACCTGTCGCCGGAGATGCTATCGAACTGCCGCGCCAACCTGCAGCGGAGGCAAATGCAGGCCGATCTGCTTCTAGGCAATGCCGAGTGCCTGCCGTTCGCCGACGAGAGCTTCGATGTGGTGTTTCACGTGGGCGGCATCAACTTTTTCAACGACCGCGCCAAGGCGATCGCCGAGATGATTCGTGTGGCCAGGCCGGGCAGCAAGATTCTGATCGCCGACGAAACCGAGGAGCACGTGAAGGACCTGTATGAGCGCGGCCCCATCACCGGCGGCTTCTATAAGAATCGCAAAGAACCGGTGACCGCTCCGGTCGACCTCGTTCCGCCCGAGATGCTGGAGACTCATCTCGATTTTTTGAAGCCGATGGGTAAAAACCGGTTTTACGTATTGACGTTTCGCAAACCGTGGCCTTGCGATCCGGCGCCCGTGTTGGAGAACATGCTGCAAGGTGCGATGCTGCAGGCTGCCCAGTCTTGACTAGTTCCCCTCTTCGATTGCACGACATCTCGCTGTCAGACTCCAGACAGCGAACTTGAAAAAACCGAAGAGACGTCGGCAGGTATTTCGGTTCGGCGAATCGTTGTGTCGGAGTGCCAGACACCTGCAGATGTTCCTTTCACGATGAGGCGATTGGCGCCTCACCACATCGTCAGCGTCACCTTATCCACCCATTCGTGAAGTGGAGTCCCCGTCGGATCTTGGTCCAGTTGGTATTGAATGCCGACCATATCCGGCCAGGTGGTGTCGTTGGTGTTCCAGGTCTGATTGAATCCGTAGGGTTGACCATCGAAAACCAGCGTGTCGTAGCGATACTGCGTGGGACTGATGCGCTCGACATACCACTGAATATGGTGCCAACCCGCCGTCCAGTGCGGACAAGGGATTCCATTGAGAACCCAGGCGCCGCCCTGGCTGTCCCAGGTGGCCCAGTAGCCGTCCCCAAAATCGCACTGGCTGCCGATCATAAATTCCTTGCCCCCGAGAACCACCCAGAGATCGAACTCGGAGGACCAGAATTGGGTTTCGGCAGCGGGGTCGTGGTAGACCCAGAAATCCCATAAGAAATTGGAATTGGAATTGGTGCCCAACATCGTATCCATAAACAGCACATTGGTCCAGGACGGCCCGTCCGCATACATCTCAAGGCTGCTGCCGCTCATCGAGGGCTGGCTCTGGTTAGGCGACATCGTGTAATTGCCGGTGGTGTTGGTGCCCGCCGCGCAGAGGCTGCAGATGCTCCAGTTGGCAGTGTCGTTCTGCATCTCCGTCAGCACCTTTGCGCCTGCAGGCGGAGTGGGCAGCACAGTACTGCTTGGCGCTGGAGTTCCAACCTGAATCAAATGAATTTCAGATCGGTCGGAATCGCCCGCGGCATCCGCCGCGCTGGCCCAGAGAAGATGCTGGCCGGAGGGAATATCAATCGCCCGGGAGATGGAAGTCGCAGCGCTATTGGCCTGATACACGGCTTGACCGTCGAGACAAACCGTCCACCGGGCAACTGTAGCGGGGCCGTACGCAGTTGCATTCACCTGGACATTGCCTGGATTCTGACCCGGTGAGGGGCTTTGCAACCAAACGCCGGTGATCTCTCCATTTCCGTTGTTATATCCGTATCCCGCACCGCCGCATCCCGGGCTGGTGGCAGGCCCCGGTCCGCCGCCTGAGCCTGGACTGTTGCCGCCTCCGCTACCCGCGGTGGTCGTTGAAATTGAAGCGCCGCATCCGACTAGGACCAGGACCTCGAGTGCAAATGCGAAGGAGCAAAGAAAGGAAAGGAAGAGCCGAAACATGCCGTACTCCGTCACCCAAATGTGAGATGCGCCCCGCCCGGCATATTCTGTCCCAAACCGACAACAATATTCGGCCGGGTGCGCTTCTGGATGCCCTTCCGGAGGTGCGACACAAGAGGCGTCCGACAACTTGTCACCCGTCGAGCGCCTAAGGCTTTCGGAATCCAGCGTTGTGTAAGATCACCTTCCAAGGCCCTTTCCCCACACCATCACAGCGGAGGCGCTTCATGCGTAGCCATTGGGCGAACTCTGCCCGGCGAGATATGTTGAACTTCCCCTGGAGTCGCATTCTCGCGCTCGTGCTTATGTCCGTAACGGCACAGGCCGCTGCCGCTGCTCCCGCGGGCGCAAATGTATTTCTCCGCATCTATCTTGCGCACAATCACGCACCCGACTTCCTGAACGGCTTCCTCGTGCTGTCGGTTCTGCTGACCGCAATGTCGATTGCATGCCTCATTGCATGGCTCAATGGCCGGCAGGCTACCGTTTTCCGGACGATGGCAGGCTATCTCTTAGCCATCGCAGTGGTAAATTTTTGTTGATTTTCGCGGCTTCTCGTGGGAGTGGGTCCCCGTCACTACCAGTTGCATGTTCTCTTTTGAATTGTTCGCCGAGGCGCTGCGGGTTCCTAAACATCTCTGGATCTGGCTGCCGCGTACTTTGTGGGCCGGGGCATTGCTTTGGCGTCTCTTCGGAGGCGGCACGTGGAGTCGCGAAGCAGTCCTTGAGGTGTGGGCGATGCACCTCACGCTCTATCCCCTATTCATTCTTATCTTCATCGGCGCACTGCGCGGTGGCTGGCGTGAACGGTTGATTGCGGTTCCTCTGCTCATCGTCGATCTTGCTTACCTTCCCGCCCTCGCTGAGATACAGGCGTCTCTTCACATCCCATTTGGGATCGTAATCTTCGGCTGGCTTTGGCAATGGGGAGAAGCAACGCAAATCCTCCTGTGTGCCGTCGTCTTCACCGTGTTTGTTCGCGAACTGGTTGCCCATCAGAATGCAAGGATTCGTCTGGAAGGCGAGATCGAGGCGGCCCGCAGCGTTCAACAGGTTCTGGTTCCCGCGGAAAGCCCGGCCATCCCTGGCTTCGGCATCGACGCCGTCTACCATCCCGCCGGCCAGGTGGGCGGCGACTTCTTCCAGGTCATCCCGGTCAAAAGCGGGGGAATACTGGTGGTGATCGGCGATGTGAGCGGAAAGGGAATGCCCGCGGCAATGACCGTCTCGCTGCTGGTGAGCACCTTCCGGACACTCGCGCATTACACGCAGTCCCCCGGCGAGATTCTGCACGCCATGAACCGGCGCATGCTGATGCGAAGCCGCGGTGGATTCACCACCTGCCTCGTCCTTCGCGCCGATTCCGATGGGACGCTGACCGTCGCGAACGCCGGCCATATTGCGCCTTATCTTGCAGGCGATGAGTTCCCGCTTGAAAACGGCCTGCCCCTCGGGCTCGCTGCTGAAGCCTCGAGTCCACCTTCCACCTCGAACCAAACCAACAGATCACGCTGGTCACCGACGGAGTAGTGGAGGCGCGGGACAAAGAGGGAGAACTGTTCGGCTTTGAGCGAACTGCCGGCCTTTCCACGCAAACCGCCAACCAGATTGCGGAGGC
>JANWJB010000202.1 GCA_025449575.1 Acidobacteriaceae bacterium | reverse complement strand
CAGCATCTGGCGAGCACGAAGATCGGAGTACCACTCGGGTCGGCCTATGGAGACCAGGGTCGTTACTCGCTGGTCACGGCTGTAGAAGAGCAGGAAACGGTCCAGCCCAAGATGATTCCGGTGCAGCTCGTAGAGGCGCCGATGGTACCGGCGAACGCCACTGCTCAGTTCTCCATGGCCACCGGCGGCGCGTGCATGATGGATGCGACCGGCGACGGGCAAATGGACTTGGTTCTGATGCAGTCCGGCTCGCAGGCCATTCGTGTGCTCCATAAACGCGGCCGAGGGAGCTTTGAAGAGTTGGATGCCCAGGCCATGGGGCTGAAAGCCGCCGGCGATGCGGTGGCATGCGCCGTGGGAGATTACAACGGCGACGGCCTCAACGACTTGGCTGTGGCAATGGACAATGCGACACTGCTCTTCCGCAATCTCGGCCACGGGAAATTCGAGAACGAGACGGCGAAGTCAGGTTTGGCGGTGCGCAACCGGCCATCGGGAATCACCTTTGTGGATTACGACCACGATGGCGATCTTGATCTGCTGCTTACAGGCGGGCCGCTGACAACCGGCGGCGAGTCCAATGTCCTTTGGCGCAACAACGGCAACGCTACGTTTACCGAGCAAACCGCGGAGGCCGGCCTGCGCGGAGGCGGCAGGACTGCAGCGGCGATTCTGACCGACTTCAATAATGATCGAGCTGTAGATTTGGCGGTGACCGGCGACGGAGCGTCGCCAATTCTGTATGTAAACCCGCGCGAAGGCAGATACCCGGCGCAGCCGTTGTATGAGCACGAGAAGCTGCCGCCCACCATGGGAATTGCGGTGCTCGACTATAACAAGGATGGCTGGATGGATATCGCGGTCACTCATGCCGGTCCGCCGGGGCTCTCCTTGTGGCGCAATGTTGAAGGGCCGAACCACACCGGACGGCGGTTTGAGCCGGTGCAGTTGCCTTTGCACGGCGCACTGCGCGGCTGGGGCCTGACGCCCATCGACATTGACAATGACGGCTGGATCGATCTGGCGGCGATTGTGGAGACAAATGCGGGACCGCAGGTGCGGGTTTTCCGCAATCGTGGCGATGGCACATTTGAGGATGTGAGCCACCTTTTGGGGCTTGATCATGTGAAACTTCATGCGCCGCGAGGACTGCTCGCGGCCGACGTGGAAGGTGACGGCGCATCCGATCTGATCGTCACACAGCGCGACGCGCCGCCCATACTCTTGCGCAATCTGGGCGCGAACAAGAACCATTTTGTGCGTCTCGACCTGCGCGGCGTGGCAGACAACAAGACCGCACTAGGTGTGAAAGTCGAGGTCTACGCCGATGGCCTCTGGCAGAAATGGGAACTGCCAGGCTCCTCAGGCTATCAAACGCAAGCGGCGCCGCGGATTCTTGTAGGTCTCGGCAAAGCTGAAAGCATCAACCTGCTGCGCGTTTTGTGGCCGACTGGAGTTCTGCAGGACGAGATCGATCTGCCGCACACGCAAACAATCGCTATGAAGGAGGCCGACCGGCGCGGCAGTTCCTGTCCGGTTCTGTTTGTGTGGGATGGCCACGAATACAAATTCGTAACGGACGTGATCGGCGCAGCTGTGGTGGGGCATTGGTTTACCCCCACCCGGCGCAATACCTCCCGCCCCAGCGAGTGGGTCAAGATTGACGGCGGCGATGTGGCGCCGGTGGACGGCAGGGTGAGCCTGCGCTTTATGGAGCCGATGGAAGAGGTGAACTACATCGACCAGTTGAGGCTGGTTGCCGTGGATCACCCTGAGGACGTTGACGTGAATCCCGACGAACGGTTCCTCGATAATCCGCCGTTCGCTTCGGGCCGCGTGGTGGCCAGCGTCGGCATGCGGCTACCGGTAGGGGCGTGGGATGGCGACGGTCATGATGTTCTGGACCGCTTGAGCCGGCGCGATCATAAGTTCGCCGGAGGGTTCGAGCCGCTGCCTTATGACGGCTTCGCCAATTTGCACGCGTTGACGCTCGACTTGGGCAACATCGCCCCCGCAGCGCCATTGCGGCTGTTGATGACCGGTTACGTGAATTACTTCAGCGCAACATCGCTCTATGCAGCCTGGCAGGGAGGAGTGAAGCCGATTGCGCCATATGTCGAGGCTCAGCTTCCTGATGGCGCGTGGCAGCGCGTCCCTGGGGAAGCAGGGTTCCCGGCCGGTCTGGAGCGCACGATTGTCGTGAATCTGACTGGCAAGCTGCCGCCGGGTACGCGGCGCATTCGGTTGATGACGAATCTGCAGATCTATTGGGACCAGGTGCTCATCGACAATCACGCAGAGGGAGAGTCGCGGACCACGGAGTTGCCTTTAGCCTTCGCCACGGAGCACTTCCGCGGCTATCCAAAGCAGATCGAGGGCTCCAGTCCCGGTGATCTGGGTTATGACTACAATCTCGTGAGTCTGACTGGGCCGTTCCAGCGCGAGCGCGGCAGTTACACGCACTTCGGCGATGTGACTCCTCTGATGAAGAGCGTCGACAACCGCTTTGCGATCTTCGGCAGTGGGGAAGAGATTGCGGTGGACTTCGACTCGGCGAAGCTGCCTCCTCTGCCTCCGCACTGGAAGCGCGATTACTTCTTCTATGCCAATGGGTATGTGAAGGACATGGACTGGTGGGATGCCTCTCCTTTTACAGTCGCACAGCTCCCGTTCCACAAGATGACTGCATATCCGTATCCCCCTGGCGAGGGTTTTCCGGCTCACGCCCGTGCATTGGCATATCGCTTGAATTGGAACGATCGCTTTGTCTCTGGCAAGCCGGAGGGATTGCACCGGTTCAATTACCAGTGGATTCCCTCCACTCCGCGGGACGATCGCAGCCTCGAACCGGGCAGGTAAAAAGATAACAGGGTGAGAGCAGCCGCAATCCCTGCCGGTAAGAAGGATGATGGCCGCGTGGTCTATCCCGACCAAAGCCGCAAGGAGAGGAGATTTATGGACGTTTTTGTGGAGGGGCGGCCGGATAGTCCGGGTCTGAGAGGGATTTGCCCTGACCGGTTGGAGCGGGTTCCGGAGGAGGCAAAATCGTGACCGTGCCGGCCAATGTGGTGCTTGCACCGGCCTCTGAGCAACTCGAGCTTCTGCGCAGTAGGCAGCTCTCCGTCACGGAGCTGACCGAGGCCCATATCCGCCAGATCGAGCGCCTCAATCCCACGCTGAATGCATTCGCGGACTTCGATGCGGAGAGGGCGCGCCACGAAGCGCAGCGAATGGATGCATCGCATGCGGCGCGAGGACCTCTCTACGGGCTGCCGGTCACGGTTAAATCTTCGATAGCTGCCGCCGGTTATCGCTGCGAGATCGGCAGCCTGCTGCACCAGGGCGATATACCGCGAGAGGACGCTGTGGTGGTGGCTCGGCTGCGCGCAGCGGGCGCATTGATCCTGGGCACGACAAATTGCCCGGAGTTCCTCATGGCCTATGAAACGGCCAACCTGCTGCACGGTCAATCGCGCAATCCATGGGATCCGGGGCGCACGCCGGGCGGTTCAAGCGGCGGCGAATCTGCGGCCATTGCGGCGGGCATGTCGGCCGCAGGTCTCGGCAGCGATAGCGGCGGTTCGGTTCGCGTCCCGGCGCACTTTACCGGCATATGTTCGCTGAAGCCTACGCCCGGACGCATTCCCGGCAGGGGCCATCTGCCGCCTTGCGTGGGACCGTTTTCCATTCTCGGCGCAATTGGCCCAATGGCGCGCACGATAAAAGATGTGGCATTGATGTTCCGCACGTTGAGCGGGCGCGACCCGGACGATCCGGTTGGGACTCCGTCGGCGCTGCGAGAACTCAGTCTGGACGAATTGCGCAGTCAACCCGTCGGTTATTTTGAGGACGACGAACTGGCTCCGGTGACGCCCGAGACGCGGGCTGCCGTGCGGGCCGTGGCCGAGGTATTGCGGCAAGCGGGATTTCGAGTCGAGCCATTTCGGCCGCAGACGCTGGAGCCGTTACGCAAGCTGTGGTGGAAGTTTTTTGTGCAGTGCGGCGCGATGTTTTATGAGCCCGTCATCCGCGGCAAGCGCAGTCAACTGAGCCCCATCTTCAAGGAGTTCTTAGACATTGCAGAGTCCGCGCATGCTCTCACGGCGGCTGGATTGCTTGACGCCTGGGCCGAACTGGACCTCCTCCGCGGCAAGACACTTGCCGTCATGCGCGACCATCCGGTTCTGGTTTGCCCGGTAGCCAGCATTCCCGCCTTTCGCCACGGCGAGCGCACCTGGAAGATCGACGGCCGCAGAGTGGATTATCTCGACGCCGTGCGGCACACTCAGTGGTTTAATGCGCTGGCCGCGCCTGCCGCGGTGGTTCCGGTGGGCAAATCGCCGGAAGGCCTCCCAATCGGAGTGCAGATTGTGGCCAGACCCTTCGACGATGAGACCGCGCTAGGCGTAGCAGCCGTAGTGGACGCCGCATTTGGTTATCGTCCGCCATCGGGGGCAATTTTTTGAATTGAATCAGCAGCCGCGCCGGAGGGGGGTTCCAAAAAGCTGGTGCCAAATGTCTCACTTGGCGGGTAGTATCTTAAGTATCGGATCAGAAGGGGCTGTTCAGGGCTGTGCGGTCACTCCAGTCTCTCTCCTCGTTGGAAAAGGGCAATGAGACGATTCCTGATTACTGGAGCCATCGGCCTTGCGGTTAGCGCGGGCTATCTGTTTGCTTTCCCCAGCGCCACCATCTTCTATGAGTGCATTGTTGTGCTCCATATCCTGGGCGGCGCAGCTTTCATCGCCTTGGGCCTGCCGTGGATCGCGCGCCTGCTGCGCGGCCGCCATTTGTGGGAGCAAATTGGCTGGGTAGTGTTGCTTCTCGGCGGCGTCTTCGGCGTCGTCATCATCTTTACAGGCGCACGGCGGGATATGTGGCCCGTTTTATATACCCACGAAGTCGTTTCCATCGTGGGCTGCGCCTTGCTGCTTTTTGTTTGGACCGGCAGCCGGGGTTGGCTCCGCCCGCTGCAAGGCGCTCCGCTTCGCGAATCGACCCGCATGGCGTGCTGTCTCGCGCTCACTGCAGCAGTTGCCGCCGGGGCCTGGTGGGTGCGCACGGTGCCGTGGCAGCGTGCTTATACCGTTCACAACCCGTCCATCGCGCCGGCTTCCATGGATCAGGAGGGCGCAGGACCAAAGAGCGAATTCTTTCCCAGTTCGGCGGAGACAAACACCGGGAAGATCGTTCCCGAGGATTACTTCGTCGATTCCACAGCCTGCAAACAGTGTCACGCCGACATCTATCGCGAGTGGAATAGTTCAGCTCACCACTACTCGTCTTTTAACAACCAGTGGTATCGCCAGGCCATCGTTTATATGCAGAGCGTGAATGGCGTTAGCGCGTCCAAGTGGTGCGCGGGTTGTCATGATGCGGCGCTCTTCTTCCCCGGCAACTTCAATACGCCCATCAAAGACCGTATCTTCACGCCGGCTGCGCAGGCCGGCATCGGCTGCATGGTTTGTCACTCCATCCGCGGCGTACGCAACACCATGGGCAACGGCGCCTACACCATTGAGTATCCGGCCCTGTTCAAGCTGGTCAACACTAAAAATCCTGTGGCCCGCAAGCTTATCGACTTTCTTATAGAGGAGGATCCTGAGCCGCACCGCCGCACCTTCCTCAAGCCATTTATGCAGGACAATCCGGCGGAGTTTTGCTCCGCCTGCCACAAAGTCCACCTCGATGTTCCGGTGAATCACTATCGTTGGGTGCGCGGCTTCAACGATTATGACAACTGGCAGGCGAGTGGCATCTCGGGGTTTGGTGCGCGCTCCTTCTACTATCCGCCCCATCCGCAGAACTGCGTAGATTGCCACATGCCGAAGGTTCACTCCACCGATGCCGGCAACATCAAAGGCTTGATTCATTCGCATCGCTTTATTGCCGCCAATACGGCGCTCCCCTTTGTGAACAAAGACAAGACCCAGCTCGAGGACACCGAGCGCTTTCTCCAGGATGGCAAAGTCAGCGTTGACATCTTTGCCGTCTCCCCGGAAAGCGGCGAGGAACACGTCGTGCAGTTGTCCGCTTCATCTCCCATGCAGGCGGAAACCAACTTCGCTGTGGGCGAAGAGGGAGAGCGCCAGGTCACCGGCATGACCGGCGAGACGAACGTCGCTCCAGTGACCGCGCCGCTCAATCGCGTCGAGGGAAGCGTTGTTCCCGGCGAAACTGCGCGCGTGGATGTTGTTGTCCGCACCATAGGCGTCGGGCACTTCTTCCCCGGCGGCACTGTGGATGCGTTCGACTGCTGGCTCGAATTGAAAGCCACAGACGATAGCGGCAAGGTGCTCTTCTGGAGCGGCATGGTAGAGGACCACGGTAAGGGGCCAGTGGAGCCGGGCGCGGAGTTCTACCGCTCGCTTTCCATCGATGCCCACGGAAACCCCGCCGACAAGCGCAACGCATGGACCAACCGCGCCACCGTCTACGTGCACCTTATTCCGCCGGGGGCAGCCGATACCGTCCACTTCCGCTTGCGCATCCCGAAAGATGCGCATGGCCACATCCATCTGGTGTCGCGGCTCAACTACCGCAAGTTTGCCTGGGTGAACACGCAGTTTTCATTCGCCGGCGCATTTCAGAGCACGGGCGCCCACGACGTAACGCCGGCATACGATGACCGCCGCATGGTGTTTACCGCCAGCACCAGTCATGTCTCCGGCGACATCAAAGCGATTCCCAATTTGCCTATCGTGGTCATGGCTCGGTCAACCGCTGATCTGACGGTGCTGCGGCCCGGATCGCCAATGCCCGCGCCAAAGGCGGTCACGGAAAAAGCCGACTGGCACCGCTGGAATGACTACGGTATCGGCCTGTTTCTTCAGGGAAATCTCAAAGCCGCGGAAACGGCCTTTATCCATACCACCCAGGCGGATCCCGGCAATCCCGACGGCTGGGTGAACATCGGCCGCGTACGCCTGGAGGAGGGCAACCTTGCCGGCGCCAAGCAGGTGCTCGATAAGGCGCTGGAGTTGTCGCCTCATCTTGCGCGCGCCCACTATTTCTACTCGCGCGTGCTGCGCGAGGAGGGCCAATATCCCGCCGCTATTGCCCAGTTGCAACTCGTCGTCGCGCAATATCCCAAAGATCGGGTGGTTCGCAACGACCTGGGGCGTGTACTGTTTCTGGAACGCCACTACGCTGAGGCGCGCGATCAATTCCTGCAGGCCATCGCCATCGATCCGGAAAATCTGGAGGCGAATTACAACCTGATGCTGTGCTACAGCGGCCTGGGCGACACCAAACAATCCGCGGCCTATGAGGAAAGATACATGCGCTTTAAGGCGAATGAGTCTGCGCAGACGCTGACCGGCCCGTACCGTGCCAAACATCCCTTTGACAATCTGGAGCGGCAGCCAATCCATGAGCATGACTCCGTTCCATTAGCCGAAGCCGGCGCCAATCAAGGGCCAGAGGCGAACCGGGTGCCGTTGCCTTCAGCTCGGATGACTCCAACAATCCCCCCGGCGCCGCAACAGCCATCTGAGGCGGCACGGCTTGGCGGAGGTGCTCGTTGAGGATTGGCCGCCTTTGGCTGGCTGTCGTCGCCCTTCTTGCCGCGGCCACCCTCACCACGCTGGCCATTGCCTTCTCCGCATCCTCCTCGCCGGCTGCTCCCCCCGAGAAAATCCACTTCGCCGACATCACCCGCGCCGCGGGCATCCGCTTCGTCCATAACAACGGCTCATTTGGCAAGAAGTATTTGCCTGAAACGTTAGGTCCGGGCGTGGCCTTCATTGACTACAACCACGACGGCTGGCAGGACATCTTCATCGTCAATGGCACGCGCTGGCCCGGCCACCCCGGCCGTGTAACCATGCCTGTTCTCTATCGCAACAACCACGACGGCACATTCACCGATGTGACCAGGAAAGCTGGACTTGCCATCCCCATGTATGGGCTCGGAGTCGCGGTGGGCGACTACGACAACGACGGCTACGACGATCTTTTTGTTACCGGATACGGCCAGAACCACCTGTTTCACAATAATGGCAACGGCACGTTTACCGATGTGACCAAGAAAGCCGGACTCTGGGGCCCGCACGATCTAAGCACCAGTGCGGCCTGGGTCGATACCTCCCGCAATGGGCGGCTCGACTTGCTGGTTGCCAATTACGTTCAGTGGACACCGCAGACTGACTTGTTCTGCACCATGGACGGTGTGCACAAATCCTACTGCACGCCTGAGTCCTATCACGGAGCCTCGCTGCGCTTGTGGCACAACAACGGCGACGGCACATTCACCGATGGGACGAAGAAGGCCGGCCTCTATGACCCGACATCCAAAAATCTTGGTATCGCTGTGCTCGATGCGAACCAGGACGGATGGCCTGACATTGCCGTCAGTAATGACACCGAACCCAATAAACTCTATATCAACAACCGCAACGGCACATTTACTGAGAAGGGGATTCCCGAAGGCATCGCCTATAGTGAAGACGGCGTGGCGCGCGCCGGCATGGGTATCGCAGCGGCCGACTACAACCGTTCTGGTTATCCCAGCTTGCTCATCACCAACTTCTCGAATCAGATGATCGCGCTCTACCAGAATCAGCAGAACGGCCTCTTTGTGGACGTTGCGCCCACCTCATCCATCGGTCGCACCAGCTTGCTCACGCTTGGCTTCGGCTGCTTCTTCTTTGACTACAATCTCGATAGCTGGCCCGACATCTATGTCGCCGATGGCCACCTCGACCCTGCCATTGAAACAATCCAGCACCGTGTCCACTATGCCGAGCAGCCGCATCTCTACCGCAACATCGACGGGAAGAATTTCGTCGATGAAGCCGCCCAGATGGGCGCTGCCTTTGCCGCGCCCCGTGTCGCCCGCGGTGCTGCGTATGGAGACATCAACAATGATGGTGCGCCCGACATCGTCATCACCGCAAACGGCGGCCCCGCGCAGCTTTTCCTCAATGAAGGGGGCGCCAATCATGCCCTGCGGATCAAGCTGGTCGGAACCAAATCGAATCGCGACGGTATCGGCTCGTTGGTTTCGGTGCAGTCGAGCGGCACTAAGCAAAAGCAGATGCTCACCAGCGGTTCGAGCTATCTTTCCTCCAGCGAACTGGTTCTGACCTTCGGCCTGGGTTCTTCCACAACGGCAAATGCCATTGAAGTTCACTGGCCGAGCGGGTCGGTGACACGCCTGACGAATGTAAAGGCAGATCAGATTCTGACCATCCGCGAAGGCTCCGGTATCGTCCACGCCGAGCCCTTTCGCAAGCGGGCCTGAATGGCGCTGAAAGGCGCTATGCTCCCCTGATCTCCACTTCTGAAACAATCGATTGTTTTGCTTGAGAGCGGCCGGCCTGCTGGCTTAGGATGTGGGCGCCGCCCTTTGTGTGAAAATGGGCGCGCGAGGGCACGGTCCGCCTTCCGGAGTTCAGAAGTGACAAGAATGCTGAAGTGGGGCGCTCTGAGCGGATTCATCCTGATGCTCGGGTATGTTCTACCGCTGCACGCCCAGTCTGTCTATCCCGTGCGCCTCGATGACCCGACCGCCATCTATCTGGGCAGCGCACAGTTTCCCGTTCATGCCGCAGGAAACAGCGACGACAGCGCCGCCCTCCAGGCCGCCATCGACGCGGTGGAGGCGGAGCATGTTCAGGGAATTGTCTTCGTCCCTGAGGGGCGCTATCGGATTACGCGCACGATTTATGTCTGGCCTGGAGTACGCATCATCGGTTACGGCGCCCACCGCCCGGTCTTCGTGCTGCCCAATAACACCCCTGGTTATCAGAAGGGTCTGGGCTATATGTTCTTCTTCGCCGGCGGCCGGCTTGATAGCTCTCACGCCCATTTTCACTATGCTGTTCGTGCGAATCAACCGTCCACCCCCGGAACCGTTCCGCCCAATAACTCTATCCCTGACGCGAATGCGGGAACTTTCTATTCCGCAATGAGCAATGTGGACTTCGATATGGGCGCTGGCAATGCCGGTGCGGTGGCCATCCGCTTCCATGTCGCGCAGCACAGCTATCTCTCCCACATTGACTTCCACATCCGCTCCGGTCTTGCCGCGCTCAAAGATATCGGCAATGAAGGCGAAGATCTGCACTTCGAGGGCGGCCAATATGGCATTGTCACGGTTGCGCCTTCTCCCGGCTGGCAGTACACATTGCTCGATTCCACATTTGAGGGCCAGAGCATCGCGGCGATTAAGGAGCACGAGGCCGGTCTAACGCTGGTCCGCGATACTTTCCGCAATGTTCCGGAGGCTATCTCAATCGATGCGGGCTATCCGGATGAGCTCTGGGTTGAGAAGTCGCGCTTCGAAAACATCACGGGTCCTGCGATCACCATCAGCGATGAAAACAATGCACGCACCGAGATCAACGTCGTGGATACCGCATGCCGCAACGTAAAGACCTTCGTGCATTTCCGCGAAAGCGGACGATCCGTCGCCGGCCCAGCGGAGAGCTACCAGGTCAACTCCTTTATGCACGGGCTCGCCATGCGGGGGCCCGGGGATGTGGGCGAGATTCGCTCCAGCTTCCATGCCAAGCCCCTCCCAACCCTTCCGCCTCTTGGCCCCCCCGCCATTCCACCGCTTCCCTCCGGCCATGCGTGGGTGAACCTTCGGTCGCTCGGCGCGAAGGGCGACGGCGTGACAGACGACACGGCAGCCATCCGCAAAGCCATTGCGGAACATCGGTTCCTTTATGTGCCTATGGGGCGCTATGTCGTCACCGGTACCATAACGCTTCGGCCAGACACGGTTCTAATCGGCCTCCATCCAAGCATGACGCAGTTCGAAATCCCCGACGGCACGGCCGCGTTTCAAGGTCCGGGCTCCCCTGTCCCGCTGCTGGAGGCGCCCCGCGGAGGCAGCAATATCGTCACCGGCATCGGGCTTTACACCAATGGCGTAAACAGCCGCGCGGTCGGCGCTTTGTGGATGGCGGGTGCGGATTCCCTCATGGATGACGTGCGCTTTCTGGGCGGTCATGGCACCAATGCGCCGGATGGAACCCGGATCAATCCCTACAACAACACCCACACCGCCGACCCAGATATCAAACGCCGCTGGGATGGCCAATACCCCAGCCTTTGGGTGACCAACGGAGGCGGCGGAACCTTCGCCGATATCTGGACGCCGAGCACGTTTGCGCAGGCTGGACTCTATATTTCCGACACTGAGACGCCAGGCCATGTTTATGAGCTTTCCAGCGAGCACCACGTTCGAAATGAAGTGAAACTTGTGCGCGTAAAAAATTGGGAGATTGATTCCTTGCAAACGGAGGAAGAGCGTGGCGAAGGCCCTTTCGCGCTTCCCCTCTCCATCGAGCAGTCATCGAACATTACCATCGCGAATTTCCACGGGTATCGAGTGGTCAGCAGCTATCAGCCGTTCCCGTATGCCGTTCGGGTTTCCGAGTCGAGCGGCATCCACTTTCGCAATGTCCATGTGAACAGCAACAGCAAAGTGTCCTTTGACAATGCCGTCATCGACGCGACCCATCACACGCAGGTTCGCGCGCGGGAATTTGCGTCGCTGGAGGTGCCGGGCGAGCCCGCTCCGCCAGTTCGAGACGATCTGTCTTCCATCCTTCCCGCCGGTGCGCGCGTAAAGCAACTGGCCACCGGATTCTTCAACATATCCGGAGCGGCCGTCAGCCCGGATGGCCGGCTCTACTTTGTTGATGCGCATTGGCAGCGTATCTACCGCTGGTCGCCGCAGAACGCTGAGGCCGTGGTGGTTCGCGATAATCCGCTTGATCCCGTCAATCTAGCCTTCGATCGTTCCGGCAATCTGCTCGTGGTGTCCTATCAGGGAAAGGGCACGGTTTACTCTTTTCGGCCCGCCTCGCCGGAAACTCAGATGACGTTGCTCAAGCCTCAACCGGCCCAGCCGCGATCCGCAATGACGCCCTTTCTGCCGGTTGGTGTTTGGGCCAGTCCCGATCTTTCGGTCACAACACCGTGGCAGTATCTATCTCCGGATGGCAGCGTGTTTATCCCGGCAAGTGAAGCCTTCGTCCAGGGAGAACTCCGCTGGGGCACAAAGCTTGCCAACCTCCTGCACGCTTTTGGCCTGCAGGCCGCGGTCTCCGGCCATCCCGTCTATCTCACCGACCAGTCGGACCAGAAGACCTACAAATTCAACGTCACACCAAGCGGAGCGCTCGGTAAGGCAACACTCTTCGCCGAGGACGGAGGGCAGGCGGTAGCCCAGGACAAAGACGGCAACGTTTACCTGGCGGCGGAACAAGTCCTTGTATATAGCCCGGAAGGCAAGCTCTTGGGGAGAATTGATCTTCCTGAACGGCCCATCGATCTGATATTCGGTGGGACCGATCGGCGTACGCTCTACATCCTGACCCATACCTCGCTCTATTCAATTCAGACCAAGACGCCCGGCCTCTGAATCCGTGCTCTCGCGGCTTTCGGAGTTTTTCCCGCTCCGAAACCTCGTGGTATGCTCTCTGTCGTTGTGTAGGGAGTGCATTTTCGCGCGCGCTGTGAATTCCTAAGGGCGGCTGAAAGCAGCCACTCTTCGGTGCACAGACCGCTTTCTGGTCGGCCCCTCGTCTCGTCGCCAGGTGAAAATCTCTAGCCCGGAACAACGAGGTGCATCATGTCGAAGACCCTCACCCTTATCGTGCTGTTGCTAATGTCTCTGAGCCCGATGGGCGCGCAGACTGGCGCTGCTCGCCACACCGGTATCAACGCTAAGAAACCGGTCTTTGGCGCCGCCTGCCGCCTCTGCCCCTGGGGAGCGATGGGCCAGGTTGTGAAGGACGCCATGCACTTCTATGACTACGACGTGCAGATTTGTCACAACTGCAACGCTGCCGCCGCTCCGGTTATCGTCTCGGAAGCGAAACTGCCTCCGCCTTACCGCAAGGACCCCAATGTCTCCGTCGCGATGGCCCCGCCTAACACGCCGGGGCTGGGACCGGTGGACTTCGGCGCCACGGCGCTACAGTTCATGTGCAGTGCGTATAACGGAACGGGCATTTACGCTAGCCAAAAGCCCATGAAGAATCTTCGTCTGATCGCATATATTCAGTCGCCGTGGTATCTCGTCGTGGCGGCAAGGGCTGACACCGGCATCACGGATTTGTCCCAAATCCGGCGAAAACACTGGCCCGTCAAAATCTTCGCCGCAGCCAACGATGCTATGGTGAAGGAGATTCTTGCCTACTATGGCCTCTCTGCGCAGGAGATCACCGCCGCGGGCGGCACGATAAGCCAGGCGCGGCCGGATCGCTCCAATTTCGACGTCATCATCCACGGAGGCTTCATGACCACCGCGCCGGAGTTTGACGTCCTCAATGAGGTGAGCCAGAAATTCAATCTGACCTACCTGCAGCTTCCCGATGCATTGCTGGCAAAGCTGGCGCGGGGACCACAGATTTCCCGGGGAACGATTCCGGTTGGCATGTTGCGTGGTGTCGAACGCCCTATCCCCACCGTCGTACGTGACGGAACCGTGATCTATACCAGGTCCGATGTTCCTGACGGCTTCGCCTACGACGTCGCCCGGGCGATGGATCAGCACCAGGATCTGCTGCAGTGGACAAACCAGGACTTCTCCTACAACGTCCACAATGTCTGGAAAGCCTGCGACGTTCCACTTCATCCTGGCGCGGCGCGATACTACAGGGAAGCCGGCTATATGAAGCCGGCGCACCGGGAGGCAGCGAAAGCCTCCAGATGAAACCAAAATAATAAGGGCCTCTTCGGCTTCAAAGCGCCGGGTACCCCGCTTATCCCTTGGAACGTTCGCCTCTGCAATATCGAGCAGGGTGTTGACCGTCGAAATTTCTTGCAAATGCACTTCGAGTGCCTACAATGGTGGGCGCAACAGATCCTGCTGGGGTCTCCTACGCTCCTGATCACCTGCATGGAAATGATTGAGTGCTGCGGCTCCGTCCCCGTTCAGAGCCACGCGAAAAAATTCCGTTCTTCTACCGACGCGCAACCAAGAAAGCAATCTCAGTCCGGGAAGGCTATTCGGAGTAGCAAATGAAAGCACATGGATCTCTGAAACTAATTGCCACAGTGATTGCCGTCTGCGCAATGACGCTCAGCGGCGACGCGCAGCAGTTGAGCATGAGAGTGGATGCCGGCAAGACGGGCCCACCAATCTCGAAGAACATGTACGGCTTTTTCACTGAGTTTCTGCAGAACATGTATACGAACGGGCTATGGGCAGAGATGCTGGACGACCGGAAGTTCTTTTATCCGGTGAATTCGAACCCGGTGCAAACGCCCCCCAACCAGCGAAGGGGCGCGCGCCGATGGAAACCGGTCGGCCCCGATAATGTCGTCACGATGGACCAAAAGCGGGCCTATGTGGGGCAGCATAGCCCCGAAATTAGGTTGGATGACGCCACACCGCATGGCATTCAGCAAACGGGCCTGGGGCTGCTAAAGGGCAAGGCATACACCGGCCGCGTGATCCTGGCCGCGGACTCCGGAGCTCAGATCAGCGTCAGCTTGATCTGGGGTCCAAATCCCTCAGACCGGCAGACCGTGCACATCCCGTCTCCCAGCCAGGGCTATCTAAAATATGACCTTAGATTCACGGCGGGAGCCGACAGCGACAACGCTACGCTGGAAATTGTGGGTACCGGCAAAGGAGATTTCCATATCGGCGCGGTGTCGCTGATGCCGGCTGACAATATAGGCGGCTTCCGTGCCGACATGATTAACCTGTACCGGCAAATCGGACCAACGCTGATCCGCTGGCCTGGAGGGAATTTCACCTCGGGTTACAACTGGCGGGACGGCATCGGCAATCCGGACACTCGTCCTCCCCGCTATGACTACGCCTGGCACGAGCCGGAAATGAACGACATGGGCATCGACGAATTCATTGCCCTCACTCGGGTTCTTCACATGGAACCGTACCTCTGCGTGAACGACGGTTTTGGCGATGCTGTCTCCGCCGCCCAAGAGGTCCAGTACGTCAATGGTGCCGCGGATACTCCGATGGGAAAGCTCAGGGCGGCCAATGGTCACCGCGCGCCATACAACGTCAAGTGGTGGAACGTGGGGAACGAGATGTATGGGTCCTGGCAACTCGGCCACATGTCTTTGGCCGATTATGAGATCAAGCAAAATAGGTTCGTAGAAGCCATGCGCGAGGTGGACCCGAACATCATCGTCGTTGCCTCGGGAGCTGACCCGGCCGAGATGACGAGCACCGGAGCGGGACAGTCGATCACCGGAAAGCCCATAACCGTCTTCGGTGATCCACTGGCTGATTGGGATGGGGGCCTGCTCGCGCATTCCTCCAACTACCTGAATGCGATCGCGGAGCACCTCTACCCTAAGGCCGACCAGGCCTTCGACTCTCAGCAAGGAAAGTTTGTGCCTGTAAAGGACTCCCTGACCGACGAGGCGCGCCGCCTACCCAATCGGGTGAAATGCGTGGTCGAAGCCTGGGAAGAATATCAAAAGCGCTTCCCCAACCTGAACATGTCGAAGATCCCCATCTCGCTCGACGAATGGGCTCCGGGTAGCATCCCGCTTGAGGGGCACGCATT
>JANWJB010000201.1 GCA_025449575.1 Acidobacteriaceae bacterium | reverse complement strand
GCCCCGCCGGTCCCTCTCCATAAAACGCGCTGTGTTCAAGCTAACGGGTGCATCTGCTTTGGTATATAGCACTTGCTATGCATTACTTCGATAACTGGATGAAGCTATGGAGCGGGACTCCGGGCAGCCTTAACTCATTCCAGCGGATTCACGATTGCTATGCCCCGCCGATTCGCTCTAGTCGCCGGCGGCGACAGCTTGAACACTTTTGCGCGCCGGTATGTTCGCGGAGGGCTGCGACAGATGGCGCAGAACGCGCGAGGCTGACATAGGCGGGGCAAAGAGCCGCCCTTGCAGAAAATCGCAGCCCAGCTTATGCAGCGTTCTAAGCTGATCGTCGTGCTCGACTCCTTCGGCGGTAACGGCCAACCCCAAGCTGTGGCCGAGCGCCACGATGGCCTGCACGATAGAGCAGGTTCCATTGGCGGAAGAAATACGCTCGATGAAGGAGCGATCGATCTTGAGCGAACTGATGGGCAACTGATGCAGATGGCGCAAAGGAGAATATCCCGTGCCGAAGCCGTCGACGGAGAAGCGGACGCCTACGGCGGCAAGTGTGCGCATCTGCCGGGCCACTTCCGGAAGATTGCTCATCACCGTGCTCTCGCCGACGCCGATCTCAAGCAGCAACGGATCAAGCTCATACTGCGCGAGCGCGAGCATGACCTGAGAGGAAAAATCCGAGCGAGTGAACAGCGCCGGGGAGACGTGGAACCCGATGCGGATGGGCCGCTGGCCCAGGCTCTGCCATTCCGCGCTCTGGCGGCAGACTTCATTCAGCATCCAATCGCCGAGAGGCAGGATAAGGCCGCTCTCCTCAGCCGCCGGAAGAAAGCGATCGGGTGAAATGGAGCCCAGGCGGGGGTGGTCGAGTTTTACCATTGCCTCCAGGCCGCAGAGATCGCCGGCGATGGAGTACACCGGCTGGTAGGCCATTTCGAATCCGCCCTGGTCGAGCATGCGGCGCATGAAGGGTTCGAGCGCGCCCTCCTCGCCGGCGGCGACCTCCGTCGAGACAAAGAAATACTGATTGCCGCCGCGATGCTTGGCCTCATACATAGCATTGTCGGCCGCGCGCCACAGCTCCGCCGAGGCGGTCCCATCATCGGGGTAAATCGCGATGCCCATCGAGGCCGAGGCCTGGATGCTGTGCCCCGCGGCCAGCAATGGCTCGTGCACCGTCGCCAGCAGATCACGGGCCACCACCTCGGCATCGCGCATGCCGTCAAGCTCGCCCAGAATGACGATGAACTCCTCGCCACCAATGCGGGCCACGGTGTCGACCGCGCGCAGCCGGGTGGTGATGCGCCGCGCGACTTCCTGCAGGCATTGGTCGCCCGCTGTGTGGCCGTAGGTATCGTTGATTTGCTTAAAGCGATCGAGGTCGAGACAGAGAACCGCAGCCCGATGATCGTCGCGGCTGGCGCGGGCAAAGGATTGCTGGATGCGGTCTTCCAGCAGAATCCGATTGGGCAGGCCGGTCAGGCTGTCGTGGTGCGCCTGGTAGACGAGCTGGCCGTGCAGACGCTGGCGCTCCGTGACATCCTGCACCAGAACGAAGCGGCAACTGCGGCCGCGAAAGTCGATGGCATGCACCGCGATGTCCACTTGAATCTCGGAGCCGTCCTTGCGCAGGTGCCTCCATGGCCCGTGCAGCGCGAAAGAATCCGGGCCCGCCGTCTCGCGCAGAACCGCGGCAAGCTCCTCACGAGGGCTCAGGGCATCGAGCCGCAGGGAGAGAAACTCTTCCCGGGAATAGCCGTACTGCGCGACTGCAGCGTCGTTCACCTTCAGGAAGCGCAGAGTCTCCGGATCGTGAATCCACATCGGATGGGGGCTGTCGGCGAACAGCAGGCGGTAGTGCTCGCCCGTTTTCCCGGCGGCATAGATCTCGTCCTCCAGGAGCGTGAGGATCATGCCGAACGCCACAAAATACATGGGCAGGTTCCAGAGCGCGTTGAAGGCCGTCGCTGCGGGGAAGAAGCAGTGGCATAACGCCGAGAGAGGAAAGGTCGCCGACCAGGCCAGCAGAGCGGCCACTGTGGTAACCACGCCGGCCGTAAAGCGCCGGAAGTCAAACCAGTACAGCGCGGCAAAGCTGAGAAAGATCTCCGCCAGCAAGATGGAGACGCCATCGGCGCCGCGGTGATGAAAGATGGCGTAGAACGTGCAGATTTCGCCGGCAAGGAACGTAAGCGTGATGGTCGCCAGCACATGGGGGCTGCGGCGGTAAACGCTCCAGGCCAGCACCGTCCCCCCAGCTCCGCATGCCGCGGCCGCGAAATAGAGGGGCAGCGTGTGCACGCCGGAGCCGGCATAGAAGACATAGAAGATCCCGGGAAGCCCAAGAAATGACGCTACGAGCGCACACAGCCATCTGTCCTCGACGATGGGTGAGGCGGAGAGCAGGAAACAAATTCCGGAGAGCAGCAGAGCGCAGAGTGCGAAGTTATGCCCAGCGTGTTGCGACCAGGATGAAGCCGAATGCGCCATGCTGGCCGTCATGGCCATCAGCGCCAGCAGCCATCCCGTTACCCAGAACCTGAGGCGCCCGCCCGCCCGCTTCCGGTAGATGGACCCGAAGAGCACAACAAAGAGGCCAAGGATCAAGATGTCCAGCAGTTCGCTTTGCATGGTGCACCGGAGGGAAAGAAGCGCAGGGAGGCATGCGCAAGAAGGCAGGATCGCTTCTTTCTGAAAGAACAGTACCGCCGGGGAAGGCGGGACTCAACGTCACCGAAGTGTAATCTTCCGGTCGGAGTGGGGATGGCAGGCACGGGCGGTTCTCCTTCCTGCCGTCGGGCGACAGCCCAAGGCACGTCTGGAATGCCTGCGGACAGACCGAGCGGCACGAAGAGAAAACGCTTAGAAGAAGAGAAGACCCCTCAGAAAAGGAGCCTTAGGGGCATCGCGCAGCCCAACTACACTGCTCAAAGACAGAGATACGCCAGCTTTTGGCGGAGATGAATGCCTGACCCTGTTTTACGAGGCTTTTCCGCGGAGTTCCCGCTCCGCCCGCAGCCAGTCCTCTTCAGGGGAACCCACCGGCCTGCCGCGCTCCGCCCAATACTTTTCCGCGAGCTTGGCAATCTGGTCGTGCGAGGGCGGATCCGCCTGCTTCTTCGTTGGCTGATTGTGTGTTTTCTGCCGGGGTTGTATTTCCAATCTCTTCGCGGCCATCCGTGCCTCCTTCATTCAAACGTTCTAGTTTGATGATACGGAGAAGAGAGTGGTTTTGTCAGCCGGTATTTCCGCCAGGGGTTGCGCAGCAAGGCGCATTCTGCTCAAGCGCCCGAGGACGGCGTTTCGAAGCGTTCCGGCCGGCGCGAAATAGGATTGGCGAGGGAGATCGGCGATTCTATATAAAGCAACTGCACGCCCCACTCACCCATTGCCGGGTCATGACGCTGGAGTTCGCCCAAATCTGCTCGCCAATTTCTCAAGTGCACCTTATTGTCGAGGAGGCGTATCCAGAAGGAGCGGTACTCCGCCATGTTGAGCCGTTCGGCAGAACGGAAAAGCTCCGCGTCCGCCAGCATCCACTGCCATAGGAAGCGGTCGCGGGAATCCGGCTGACGTGCCGCCAAGGCCTCATCGGAGAGCTCCTCATCGGTGGGGAAGGAACTCAGAGCATAACCGAAGTCGGAGAAGTCGCTCTTCTCGCCGGTTTGCTCCGCAATCCGCTTGTAGCAGCGGGCCAGATTGTGCCGCGCCGGTCCGCGATAAGACTTGTCCTCGATCAATTGTTTATAGAGGGAGATCGCGCGCCGAAGGCCGCGGATGTAGAGCTCCGCGCGGGAGCTTTCTCCACCTTCCTCAGAGGAATAGAAGCGGCTGCAGAGCAGCGCTTCGACGAATGCCGAATGCCGCCATTCCGGACTCAAGCGGCTGGCCTCTGCCACATCCCCGAATGCCTGCTTGGCCAGACTCCCCGTCTGCTGCCGCGCCGGCTTGCGCAGCCACGAGGGTTCCGAATCTTGCGCCTCCAGCACCTGATAGGCGGCCAGAGCGCGGTAGGAATAAGCTTGCGCGGCGCGATGGGCGTCGACCGCGTCGCCATGCCGCCCCAGCAGATCAAGGAAGCGGTCCAGCCGGGCCATGGCTGCCCAGGGGTCGCGGCGGGCCAACTGGGCGACGGAGGAAAGCAGCAGACCGTTGAGATAAACCGCAGCGTCCGCTCTGGAAAGAGAGGAGAAGGAGAGCCGGGCGGAGCCTAGATAGGCCAAGTGATCGATGTCGTCGAGCGCCACCAGCGCCTGCGCCGGGAAGCGCGTTCCCTCTTCCTGAAAATTCAAGGGCTGCTCCCCAACTTCCTCTAGCAATTCCGGCAGGGTACGCCTGATCTCCTCTTGCGCGTCCCGCAGAGGCGTCAACTGCGCGACTACGGCCTTGGCTTGTTCCAGCGTCTCCTCCGAGCGCTTGTTCCACTCCCGCGCCCGGAAAGAGAGCCAAACGATGACGGCGATGGCAATCAGAATGAGGATCACCAGGCATACTGCGCCGGCTACCAGGGTGCGCCGCGTGCTGGACTCCGCCCGAGCCAGATTCTGCTGCGATTGGCGAAGCTGGGCCTGCACCGGGTCGGTCTGATCTGTTGCAGCCGAAGTCGTCGGGTCGGGTACCGGTTGATCCTGAGGTTGAATAAGGGGCTGATTCTGAGCATCTACCGCGGATTCCGGCCCCTGCCCCAGATCGGTGTGGGTCCGGATCACCGGAGCGGGGTTGGGCTGCTGGCCGGCCGTCGACGCGTTGGAAGACGGGGTGGGCAGAGAATGATGAGACGCCTTTAGAGCGCGCGCGGGCTCCCGCGCACCGGGAACCGTTCCGACGGCTGCCTGCCGGGATCCGGAACCGGACGGAGAAGCTCCGCCGGAACCGGAGCTGAGGCTGGGAGTCGATTCCGGACTCGCCGGCGCTTGGGCCTGTGCCGCTGTGAGAGCGAAACAACCGGCCAGAAGCAGGGCGGCCATCGCCAAGCCGCCGGGAAGCCGCAAGCGGCGCACATGAGCACTCGCACTCTGCGCCGCTATTGTTATCCGCGCCCACTCCCTCGCAATTCGCATCCCGCCTCCAAAACAAGCCGCAGCTCACAGCATCTGCAACTTAGCGGCGTTACGCAATGCCACTTCGGGAACAGGCGCAAACCTCCGCGAGTGCATTTGGTTACCGGCGAGAGGCAGCAGAGGCCGCGCCCGTGACGGTGAGAGGCTCGGTCAGAGACACGCTCACGACCGATTCCGCTGGGATAGACACGTTCCGGTTCCCGGTGAACGCCGCACCGGCAGTACCGGCGCCAGCGCCGACCAGACCGCCTATCAGCGCTCCCTTGCCGCCTCCTGCCAGCCCCCCAATCAGTGCGCCGCCGCCGCCGCCGCCGCCGATGAAGCCCAAGGAGCGCTTACCCTTGCCTTTGACCACCCGCTCATAGGCTGTGGTCCTGACTGCGCGGCCGTCCACCCGATTGATGTCGATGCCCAAGTCTCCCGCGCCCTTGAAGCGCCCTTGGCCCTTGGCTGCTACCACGGTTCCCGAAACCGGCGCCCCGGCCTGCAGCACCGTAACCCCTCCCACGCGTATGGAGCGGGCCAGGACGCCGCTAAAAGCGTCGCCGACATTGCTGTCCTTCGCTCTGAGAGTCTGCGTAAGCCGAAACTCAATCCGCGTGCCGGCGGGCACTGTGTAGACCTTGGGAGCGGGAGGAGGCGCCGGTGCGGCGGCCGCGTTTTGCGCGTGCGCCGGCGGAGTCTGCGCGTTCTGGCTTTGCGGTGGCGTTGCCGTCGCGGCTGCGTTCGGCGTGGCCGCTGCCGGAGTTGTTTGGCTGCTCTCCTTTTTACTGCATCCGGCAACGAGCAAGCTGGCTGCGAGGCCGGCTGTCAGGAGCCAGTGGGCGTTCCGCCGCACTGGGATCGGTTCGCCAACGCGTGATAGGGCTGAAAACATCGTAGCTGCTGTCAATTTCTTGCTTTCCATGCAGATTCTCCGCCTGAGAAGGGGTTGTCCGCTCGCCGGAAGAAGATCGCAACAGTCGCCGACCGGGTAGCCTCCCGGAGCTGCGAGACGAGACAGATGTTCATGCTCTTCACTTTACGCCGAGGTAATCCCTGGCTGCACGCCGAGGCGAAAGCAAAAAACGGTTTGCTAGAGAAGGGGCCGCTCCAGTTGCCGCCGAAGGGTTCCCGCCAGCTCAGCCACCACTTTGAGCTTGACGACGGTCTGCGGAGGCAGGGCCGGATCAGCCAGAGCCAACTGCGATTGCAGCAGAAGCCCCGTAATGGTCGATCGCAATTCGCCCTCCAGGGTACCGGCAGCGGCGCGCATGGCGAGTGCCTGCTCCTGCGCGCGACGCGCAAGGGCTGCACGCGCCTCCCGCACCAATCGCGAAACGCTGGCAATGGCGAAATTTATCTGCAGCGGAACAGCCAGCCCGGAATGCTTCCAAAGCAGGTCCGCTCCCGTGGGGTCGGATTCCGCGAGCGAATCGTCGAGAATGACAGCGGAGTATTCCCGCCGGCGCAGCGCCGCCAGCCCCTCCTTGCGTGTGGATGCCAACTCGACCTTCAGCTTCAATTGGCGCTCCATCTCACCCGCGCAATCCTGAGCTCCAGAGACGGCGGTGATCATTAAAATGGTTTGGGTCACAGGGCCGCTCCCTGGCCGGCATGCTGCTCCAGTTCGGGGTTGTCGATCCCATATTCCTTCAGCTTGCGATAGAGGGTGGTTTTGCCGATGCCCAACAGCCGCGCCGCCAGAATCTT
>JANWJB010000200.1 GCA_025449575.1 Acidobacteriaceae bacterium | reverse complement strand
AATGCCGGTGCGTTGCCGGGCTGGCCGCTTTCGTATCCCGATTTTCTGGATTGGCAGGCGCAGAACAAGTCGTTCCGCTCGCTCGCGATCTACAACGGCAGAGGCTATCTGCTGCGCACTCGCTCCGGCACGGAGGCAGTAAAGGGCGAACGGGTAAGCGGCAGCTTCTTTCAAACCCTTGGCGTGCGCCCCATCCTCGGGCGCGACTTCAATCCCGGCGAGAACCAACCGGGCGGCGCCAACGTAGTGCTGCTGAGTTACGAGGCGTGGACCCATCGCTTTGGCGCACGGTCTGATGTGGTGGGACAGACGGTAAACCTCGACACTCAGCCCTACACGGTCATCGGAGTGTTGCCTCGGTCGTTTTCATTCGCATTGAGCGGCGGCGCGGAGTTCTGGGTCCCCATCAACAGGCTCAGCCTACATGAGCATGCACGCTCTTTCTATGCCTTCTTTGGAATCGGAAGGCTGCGTGATGGGATCACCGTAGCGTCAGCGCAGGCTGAGATGAGGACGATCTCGAAACAGCTCCAGCGGCAATATGCCATCACAGGGCACGATCTGAACGCCAGCGTCATCCCTTACTCCGAAGTCGTCGTGGGCAACGTTCGACCCATTCTGTTGATGCTGCTCGGTGGGGCCGGCCTGCTCCTGTTGATTGCCTGCGTCAACGTGAGCAGCCTTATTCTGGTGCGGTCGGAGAGCCGGAGGCGGGAGATTGCCGTGCGCGGGGCATTGGGGGCAACTCCCGCGCGGCTGGTAAGGCAATTTGCGGCCGAAGGACTCCTGCTTGCGGGCCTTGGCAGCGGTGCGGGCATCGTCGTTGCAGCCACGCTCATGCGGCTGCTTGCGCGCCTCGTTCCTAAGGACATGGCTTCGGGCATGCCATTCCTCGACAGAGTGGGATGGAACGCGCATACCGCCATATTTGCCGGCACAACCGCTCTACTGGCTGCATTGCTGCTGACGACAACGCCGGTGCTGCGACTTTCACTTCAGCGATTGCGCGACGGATTGACGGATGGAGATCGCGGTGCAGCCAACGGTCTCTGGCGCAGGCTGGGAGCAAATCTCGTCATCGTTGAACTGGCAATCGCAGTCGTGCTGCTCGCAAGCGCCGGGCTGTTCGGGAAGAGCTTTTATCGGCTCCTGCATGTGCCGCTCGGATTTGCCCCGGACCACCTTGCAACGGTGGAGGTTGAAGCGCCCGCCTCGATTTATAAGACGAAAGACCAGGCCGTAGCGCTTTACAGGGAAGTCGCCCAACGTGTCGCCGCGTTGCCCGGGGTTACATCGGCGGGTCTTACGTCCAGGTTACCGGTAGAGTGCAATTGCCCCACCGATGGCATGCGGATTGTGGGAAGGCCGTATCACGGCGAACATAACGAGGTGGACGAGCGCCATGTCAGCCCGAGTTATCTGCCTGGGCTTCAGGCCACCCTGATGCGCGGACGATGGTTCACGGAGGCTGACAATGCGTCTCACCCTGGAGTGGCCATCATCAATCAGGCGTTCGCGCAAAAGTACTTCCCCGGCGTCGATCCCATCGGTCAAAGCATCGCGGATAACGAAGGAGGGCTGCCATCCGTCTGGCAGATCGTCGGCGTCGTCGATGACATCCGTGAAGGGCCGCTCGATGTCGACATCGCGCCCACAGAGTATTTCCCCCTCAACCAAATAGGCGAACTTTCTTTCACTCTGGCCGCACGCTCTTCGCAGGATGCGAGCGCACTGCTGCCCCTGCTGGTCAGTACGCTTCATCAGATCAACCCGGATCTGGGAGTGTCCGATGAAGCTACTTTGAGCGAAAAAATCGCATCGACCCAGGCGGCCATGCTGCACCGCTCTTCAGCATGGCTGGTAGGAGGGTTCGCAATCACAGCCCTCCTGCTCGCAGTGATCGGGCTCTATGGAGTCATTGCCTACTCGGTAGGCCGAAGGACACGCGAGATCGGTGTCCGCATGGCGCTTGGCGCACCGCGCAGCTCTGTGTATCGTCTCGTCGTTCGACAGGCAGTATGGCTGACCTTGGCAGGGCTGGCCATCGGACTGCTCTGCTCTTTGGCGACATCGATCCTCATGCGCAGTTTGTTGTTCGGCGTGCACGCGTGGGATCCGGTAACGTTGCTTTGCGTGGCGGCATTGCTCGGTCTGGCATCAATCGCGGCAAGCTTTCTTCCTGCCCGCCGCGCCGCATCACTCGACCCGGTAGAATCTCTTCGCGCTGAATAGCGGATCCTAGCCCTATCGTCGCCAAAGCGCCAACGGTACGGCCAGGCGTTTGCGGTGTTTTTACAGGTTCACCAGCGCGAAGCACGCGCCCAGTCGGTTGTGGTTCCAGTGGCGGCTGGATGGGGCGCCCTGGGTTCATCGCAGTTCGTTCACGAGTCCAGGGGAGATGACGGAGGAGAAAAGCAAAAGCAGATTCCCTGACGGGAATACGAGAAAGCCAACGACAGGTCTATCTCAGAAGGACCTTTTGCCGGCGTTATTGGTTATTGCTTCCCGAAGCGCCGCCATTGCTGTTTTGATTGCCGCTGCTGGAGTTACCGAACATACCCGAATTTCCGGAGTTACCCGAACTACCGGAGTTACCGAAGCCTGAGTTTCCAAGGCTGAAGCCACCTTGGCTGGACGTTCCGCCGAAGCCGCTGTTTGTCCCGTTGTTTGTGCCGTTCGTACCATTGATGCCATTCGAAGCACCGGGCTGCTGCAAGACTCCGGTTCCGGTTTGGCCCATCGCTCCGCCCAAATCCTCGTTGGGGTCGTAGACGAACTCCCATTGGTTGTAGTGGTCTTTTTTGCGGAAGATCTTCAGCGATGCTTTGTCTACGGGCAGGCCGATGCCGACAATCGGCGCTCCGCCGACATCTTGTCCGAAGTTACCGAACGAGCCGATTCCGCTTCCGTTCGCGCCGCCAGGCGAGCCCGTGGATGGACTGCCGGAATTGGAGTTGCCAGAAGCGGAACTTCCGCCCCCACTTGCATTTCCCGAGGAACTCGGATTTCCCAAGGAGAAGCCGGAGTTGCCGGAGGCGGGAGCGCCAGGAGCGCCGGAGTTGCCTAGCGAGAAGCCGGAGTTCGACGCCGAGCCTCCGCCCATTCCCGCCGCACCCGTTCCTACAGAACCCATTCCCACCGAACCGGGCGCGGCGGGCGCGGAGCCGGGCAGCCCCGTGCCGTTTTGCCCGTTCGCGCCGGCAGCAGACGATCCCGCCGCCCCTGTGCCCATGGTCTGCGCCTGGCCGAGGCGGATGAGCCGCCAGTCGTCTTTGCCGGTGAGCGGATCCAGATACCGCTTGCGCAGGAAGCGCTGATTGCCGGTCTTCACCAACTGATCGATGCTGTTGGGGTAGCGGCCAAATTGCCGGTAGTACATGCGAATGGCGCGGGCATATTCCATGCCGCGGTGAATGGTCTCCGTCTCCTTCTCGCGCTGTAGCTCCATGGCCATTTTGGGCGCGGCAACCGAGAGGGCCAGAACCACCAGCAGCAGCATGAAGAGGACTGCCAGCAGCACGAAGCCCCGCTCGCCGCTGCCGGACTGCTTCTCCGCGCTCCAGCGCGGGGGCCGATTTTGCCGGAGCTTGGCCATGGCGCCCTTCTAGAGCATTTCTCCTGTTGCTGTGTCCCACCGAGCGCTGCGAGGCGCGGCTTTTCTTGGTAAAAAGCCGCGTTTGCCGAAGCTGTTCATGGATATACCTCCAGGAGAATGCTCTACTGCATCTGCAGTGTCTGCGTGTCGTGGTAGGGAAGATCCTCTATCTGAACCGAGGTCGCGCCGATCTTCGTCACGCGGTAGCGGCGGTCTACCACGTCGCCCTCGGAGGCAATAAAGATATCAAAGCCCTTCAGGAGAAAGACCTGCTTATGGCCATTCTTTTCCGACGCGTAGCCGTAGAAGCGAAGATCGATGGGCGGCGGAGGCGGGGGCGGAGGCGGGCCAGCGTCGACCGGCGAACGGCGGACGGAGGCAATCGCTTTGGGAATCGCGGGAGGCGCGGAAAACGGGGAAAAGATGTTTCGCCCATTTCCGGTGTATTCCAAACTCTCGGCCTGCCGCATGAGCTCGGGGTGCAACGTCGGATCAAGCGAGGAGGATTGCACCTTGAGGGCAGGGTGCGCATAATTCTGCTGCGGATTTTCCTGCTGTTGCGGACCCTGCGCTTCCGGCCCGGGCGATGCTTGGTCTGCTGAGGGCGGCGTTTGCGGGCCCACCGTCCGGATGACGGGCGGCGGAGGGGGAGCGGGCGTGGAAGAGCCAAAGGTCTGCCACAGGAAGTGTCCCAGCAGAACGAGCACGACCAAGCCCAGTCCCGCAGCCACGTAGACTTTCTTTTTTTCTTCGGCGCCGACGCGGAGAGCCATTAGCGGCCGCCTCCAACGCCGGAATTTTGAGCGGGCGCCATTCGCGGGCCGGCGTTTTGGGCCAGGTTGCGGGCGGCATTCGCGGGAGCGGGCGCAAGGCCGGTGGCGGAGTTGGTCTGATCGCCGGCGGCCGGCGCGGTCCGCTCAAAATCGGAGGCGCGCATGTAGGTTGTAAGGCGGAGCCGCAGGTTCACCAGGCCGCCCTGCTGCCCGGTGAGGGTGAGGTCGTTGATCAGGAAGAAAGTCCGGCTGCGTTCCAGGCCATTGATGAAGTGCATGAGCGGCGCATACTGCCCGCTCATGCTGGCGTCCATGCGAATCTGGGCCAGACCCGGAATAGCCGGCTCCGGAACGTAGGAGAGATGCGAGACCCGGATATTGTTCTTACCGGCCAGGTCGTAGAAGGCGGCCGATATCGTCGAGTACTCGCTCGGAAAGCGCTGGTCGTAGAATTCGCCGGCCTGCGCGCGCGCCTCATCCACTTTTTTGGGTAGATCCCTCAAAGGGCGCATCTGCAGGTTGAGCACGCGATAAGAGGTCTGTGCCTGTTGCACTTGCTCCGGAGCCGCAGCATGCAAGGTGTGCCAAGCGCCGATCAACCGCACACAGAAAAAAAGATTCAGCGCGGCCAGCAGGACAAGCACAACCAAGTGCAGATTGAGCAGGCTGAAGATTTTGCCGAGAGCGGGCTTCATCGGGGACCTGCTTTCGGCGGCGGGATGGGCCTGGAGTGTAACGCGCGAGCGGGAACGCCCGTTGGATTGGAGTGCTGCACATCGGCAGGGCTGCTGCGGCGAGCGGTGTGGGAAGCAGGCGCCCGGCGTGCCCCGGCGCCCGATTTGGAAGCATGGGAGCGCGAAGCGCTGGATTTGGAGCCGCCCGATTGGGAGCTGCCGGGTTGGGAACCGGCGGCGCCCTCCGGCGGCAATGGCAGCGGATTGTATTCCGCCAGAATATCCATGTTGACTCCGCTTCCGCTCACCGGCACGAATCCGCGGCCGCCTTGAGAGTTGGTTTCAGCGGCCTCATCGGCGAGGCGGGGCAAGAGGAAGCGTTTGGAGTGTTCGAGGTTGCGCACCAACTCCACCGCACGATCGTGATCTCCGCTTACCCGCAGACGGATCGTGACCGTGCCGTCGCGGGCGATGGTGGGATCGATATTTTCCACCTGCACACCGCCGGGCAAGACCTTTTCGAGATCCATCATGACGGCGGTCCAGGAGAAGGCCTTGTGGGCGAAGAGAGCGTTCAGGAACTGCGACTGGCGGAGAACCGATGCATTTTGCGGCAGGCGCATGTCGGAGCGGTAGCCCTGCTCCTGGCGCTCTAATGCAGTCAGCCGCTGTTGCGATGCGGCCAAGCGGGCGTGCGCGGCAGCGGCCTTCCGGCTCTCAGAGTGCAGAGCGAACCATAGCGGGAAGGCCAGGACGGCGAGCGCGAGAATGAGCATGCGCAGCCGCTTGTAGATGGGGCCCATTTCGACGTAGGGCCGGGTAGCGAGATTGACGGCAACGCGCATTAGCCGGCGAGCGCCCCCTGAACGCCGGCAAGCAGACCGGGCGGCATCGCGGTCAGGTTGCCCATGGAGGGAGGCGCCAAGTCGCGGACAGGAATGGAGCTGCCACCGAGCAGATCAAGCAGCGCCTCGGCGCCCCCCGCTCCCATGGCCAGCAGCTGGCGCGGCGGGGACTGCAATGTGTCTTCGTAATACGCAATGGCCACGCTTACTGATTGGCGCAAGTCCTCGGCGAAGGAGGAAGAGGCCGCGGCGGTCCACTCCATATCCGGCTCATCTCCACGCAGGGCTGCCGGCGTGTCAGTCTCCGCAGCCATTTCGGCGGACCCTTCCAGGGTGCGGTGCAGCAGCAGCTCATTGCCTCGGGCGATGGCGGTGGTGAACGAGTCGCCGTTGCGATGGACGACCAGCGAAGGCTCATCGCCGGAGATGCCGGCCAGAGCGGCGAGGGTGCTGGGAAGAACCACGCCCGGCTCGTAGCCGGCCTCGCGCACCGCGCTCTCATATTCTCCCAATACCGCAGCCGGAGAGACGGCACACAGAACGCGGACCGCACCGTCTTTGGGCGCCATCCTCTGATAGCTGATGGCGGCTTTCTCCACCTCAAAGGGGACCAGCTTGCGCAGGCGGAAGCGGACGATGGGGTGCACATCCTCGGTGTTGGAGGGGAGCGTGTCGAAGTCCAGAAGCAGCACCCGCACGGCGGAATCGGGAATCAGCAAAGTCAGTTTGGTATCGCGCTGGCTGACCTCATCGAGAACTTGGCGGAGAGCCGAGACGAGCGCGGCGCGGCCGCTGAAGCCGGGCTCCTTGAGTCCGGTAAAGAAGACGCCGGCGGGCAGCGAAGCGAAGGCGGAGCGGAACTCCTGGCCGGCTTTGCCCGCCCGGGCCGCTACTATGCCGGCGGCCGCGATTTCGCAAGCCAAGCCGGGCCGCAGCGCAGCGGTCCTCGGAAACAGGATGCTTCTTCCTATATTCACTAGCGGAATGCCTCGACGAAGGTGACTTTGTTGATTTCTTTGAGCGTGGTGATGCCGAGCTTTACCCGTTCCACGGCCGACTCGCGCAGGAAGAGCATACCCTCCTGCTGGGCCATGCGGCGAACTTCCGAACCCGGCTTGCGCAGCAGAATGATCTCGCGGATGGGGTCGGTAAGCTCCAGCAGCTCATGAATCGCGGTGCGGCCCCGGTATCCGGTTCCATTGCACTCGATGCAGCCGGCTCCCTCGCGAAACTCGAACCCGCGCCATTCCGCGGGGTCCAGGCCGCTGTTCATCAGTGTATCGTCGTCGTATTGCACCGGATGGGAGCAGTGCTCGCAGATAGTGCGCACCAGACGCTGGGCCAGAATGCAGTTGAGCGCGGAGATGAAGTTGTAGACCTCCACCCCCATGTTGAGAAAGCGGCCCAATACGTCGAAAACGTTGTTGGCATGGACGGTGGTGAAGACCAAGTGCCCGGTGAGAGCGGAATTGATGGCGATCTGCGCCGTCTCCTGATCGCGAATTTCGCCTACCAGGATCTTGTCCGGGTCGTGGCGCAGGATGGAACGCAGCCCGCGCGCGAAGGTCAGGCCCTTTTTCTCATTCACGGGAATCTGCGTAACGCCGCGAATCTGGTATTCGACCGGGTCCTCGATGGTGATGATCTTATCCTCATCGCTCTTGATCTCATTGAGCGCGGCATAGAGAGTGGTGGTCTTGCCCGAACCGGTCGGTCCGGTGACCAGCACCATGCCATAAGGCTCGCGGATGTAGCGGCGGAAGCGGCGCAGATCGTCTTCGGCGAAACCCACCACGTCTAGGGTGAGTTTATGGAACTTCTCGCTCATCGATTCCTTATCGAGCACGCGCAGCACGGCGTTCTCTCCATGCACGGTGGGCATAATGGAGACGCGGAAATCGATCAGCCGGCCTTTGTAGCGGACACGGAAGCGGCCGTCCTGCGGGACGCGGCGCTCGGCGATGTCGAGCTCGCTCATGACCTTGATGCGGGAAAGGATGGTGGAGTGGTGCTCCCGCGCGATGGGCGCCATGGCAGCCTGCAGCACGCCATCGATGCGGTATTTCACCAGCAGCGAGTCGTCATAGGTCTCCAGGTGGATGTCGGAGGCGCGCCGCTCCAGGGCGGTGAAGATGGTGGTGTCCACCAGCCGGATGATGGGGCTGATGTCTTCCTCCGAGGTCAGTTTCTCGATGGAGATATTCTCGTCGGGATTCTCCTCCATCGAAATCACATCGAAGGTGAGTCCTTCGGAGGCCTCGTCGAGCACGCGCTGCGACTGCTCGGTCTTCTTAAGCAGGTCGGTGATCTGCGAGAGGGTGGCCACGCGGGTGACGACGCGCTGGCCCAGCAGGCCGCTGATCTCGTCGATCACCATCAGGCGGCTGGGATCGCTGACGGCGATGATCAGCCGGTCCTCAAGCTGCTCCAGCGGCACGAAGTTGTAGCGGAACATCATGTCCACCGGGACGCTGCGGAAGAGATCGTGCTGGATGCGGAAGTTCTTCAGGTCGACGAACTCGCAGCGGTAGCGCTGGGCCAGCGCCTGCGTGCGAGCGATCTCATCGAACTCCAGCGGCGGAGCCGCTATGGGAACCGTGCTCTCAGCCATAAATCCTCCCACTCGCCGACGGGGCGCCATGATCGGGATCGATGCGATGGTTCATTTCGGCCATTCTCATCGGCCTCCAAACGTGCTGGCCTGTCCCAGAGAAAAGATAGGCAGATAGAGGGCGATGAGGATCAGGACAACGACGACGCCCATCACGATGAGGATAGCCGGTTCGATCAACGCGAGCGCGGCGGTCAGCGCCGTCTGAACGTCTTCTTCAAAGAATTCGGCCACCGAGTTGAGCATCTGCGGCAGGGCGCCGGTGGATTCGCCTACATCGATCATCTCGATCGCCAGGTCAGGGAAGACCTCGGTCTTCTCCAGGCTGCGCGCCAGGCTCTTGCCCTCGCGGACGCCGCCTACGGAGGTAAGCACGGCGCGGCAGATGATGCCGCTCGAGATGGAGCGCGCGGCAGTTTCCAGAGAGGGAAGCGGCGGCAGGCCACCGGTCAGCAGAGTAGAGAGCGTGCGGGCGAAGAGCGCGACCTGATACTTGCTCCAAATCTTTCCAAAGACCGGCAAGCCGATGCGAATGCTGTCGATGCGGGTGGCTCCGGCATCGCTCCGGCTGTAGCGATAGATGGCATAGGCGACGATAAGGACGCCGGCCAGCACCCAGAAGATGTAGTGCTGGAAGTTCTTGCCTACCACGAGCAGCATGCGGGTCGCCGCCGGAAGGTTGGTGCCGATCTGGTCGTAGAGCATGGCGAAGCGAGGGACCACAAAGCTGATCAGAAAGACGAACAGAGCCGTCACCATGACGATGAGCAGAATGGGATAGAAGAGAGATGCAGTGAGCTTTTTGCGGAAGGTCAGCGAGATGCGCTGGAAGGCAAGAAAGCGGCCGAGTACGTCTTCAAGATGTCCGCTGCGGTCCCCAGCCAGCAGGGTTGTGGTGTAAATCAGCGGAAACCCGCCCTGCGCCTCGAAGGCCGAGGAGAGCGATTCGCCGGTGCGAACCCGGGCCGCCACGTTTTCCAATTGAGCGCGGAAGGCAGGGTTCTTCTGCCCCTTGGCCAGCATCTCCAGCGAACCCAAAATCGGCAGGCCGGCGCGGATCAGGGTGAGGAATTGCTGATTAAAGATAATGAAGGCTTCGAGCTTGGCGCGTTTGCGGCCTCGGTTGACGCCGGCAAACCCACGGGCGCGCACCGAATACACATAGTAGCCCGCCTGGGTAAAGCGATGGCGCAGCTCATCGGCGGAGCCGGCCATCTGAACCTGCTCCTGAACGTGCCCGCGATCGTCGGCCAGCTTGACGACAAACTCTGCCATAGTGGTAGTCTACCGGGCTTCCCACGGGGAAAATGCCACTTTCACCATATCAGCAGACCCGGCTCTAGAGACCGGATCAGCCCGGTACGTGGGACGTGGACTTAGGATCTCGCGTGCGCCCGAGCACGTTTCCTGACGGGATAGAGGCTCAAAAGAGAAACGCCTGGGAAAATTCTCTATGAATATAGACGCTTGCGAAGCCTTTTCGCTCGCGTGGTCAAGGCGGGGAAGATGCTCTAGACGGGCGGCATTCCGTCGATCACCGTAACCCCTGCGGGAGGGGTAAAGACGAACTCCGACGGGGGAGCCGGCGCATCCGGCTGGCCATTGGTGAAGGTGAAGGAGGTGCGGGCTCCGTTGACTTCGGTGATGGTCATCGAGCGGATGACTCCCTGCATCGTAACGCCCAGAGTGATCTCCGCAACTTGCTGCTCCATCCCTTTAGGAGCGCCGGAGAGCCGATATCCATCGCTCTCCGCGGCAAGCCTTAATCCGGCAAACTCCTTCTCCAGTTGGGTATGGCCCAGCAGGAAGCGCAGCGGCGAGCGCATGTCGTCCATCTTGGAGACGGCAAGGCGCTCAGCGTGGCTATCCCCGGGGGTAAAGAACCAGCCGTACTTGCCATTGAGAATGAAGACCTTGCCCTGGGGTTGCGCATAGGTCCAGCGCATTTTCCCCGGCTTGCGCAAGAGCAGCGTGCCGTGCTCCTCGCGATTGACGCCCAGTCCTTGATAGGTTTCTCTGAAGTCGGCGCGCAGCGAGTGGAGATGGTTGTAATAGGAATCGACGCGGTGGGCCAACTGGGATGCGGTAACTGGCGGAGCCTCGGCCGCCTTCGCCGGCATCGCAGTGAGCGCGAGCATCAGGGCGAATCCCAATGCCGAGAAAACAGCACCGCGTATTCGGAAACGGCTAAAAAGCAGATCGCTCCCCTGCAGCGGCAAAACACGCCGCCTGCGGTCGACCCGACAGGGTTGGGGAGGGCCGCCGCCGGGTTGCCGAGGGGGCTGATGTTCCAGGGCCGGGCCGGGCGCTGTGCCGCGGTTGAGCAAGCTTCCACTCATTCCACGGTCTGCGTGCAATTGGTGCCGCCCGACGGGTCGGCCATGATCTCGCCCTTCACGTCGATACAGAACCCGCGGTGACCCGATTTGCCCACCGCCTGCGGCACGGCGGTGGCTT
>JANWJB010000199.1 GCA_025449575.1 Acidobacteriaceae bacterium | reverse complement strand
GCGGGCTCAAAGCCGGCAATGGGCTTGCGGTAGCGCGCCGCGTAGCGTTCCAGAAAATGCGCCGCCAACGGAGGAATATCCTCGCGGCGCTCGCGCAACGGCGGCAGATGAATTTCCACCGTATTGAGCCGGAAGAGCAGGTCCTCGCGAAAGCGGCCCGCGGAACACTCGGCGGGCAGATCCGCATTGGTGGCGGAGAGCAGGCGCACATCCACGCGCCGGGTCTGCGAGGAGCCGACTCGCTCCAGATCGCCGGTCTCGAGAACCCGCAGCAATTTGGCCTGCTGCCGGAGGGGGACGTTGGCGATCTCGTCCAGAAAGAGAGTGCCTCCATCGGCAAGCTCGAAGCGGCCGACGCGGTCGGTCCGCGCATCGGTGAAGGCTCCTTTGACGTGCCCAAACAGCTCGCTTTCAAAGGTGCCTTCGGGCAAGGCTCCGGTATTGACGGCGACGAGGGCACGATGCGTCCGCGGTGAAAGGGCATGCAGCGTCTGCGCCACGACCTCCTTGCCCGTTCCGTGCTCGCCGGTAATCAGGACATTGGCAACCGAGGGGCCGATGCGGGCCAGCATCTCCAGCACGGGCTGCATCGCGGGCGCTTCCGCAATAAACCTGGGCGCGGTATCGGCGCGCAGAAACTGGTTCTGCGCTTCCAGAATCTCGGTTTGCCGCAGGGCGCGCCGGAGCTCGACCTGGGTGCGCAGAATGGCGAGCAAGCGAGCGTTGTCCCATGGCTTCTGAATAAAGTCGCAGGCGCCGCAGCGCATCGCTTCCACGGCAAGATCCACATTGGCCCACGCCGTCATGACGATCACCGGCAGGCGGCTATCCTGGGCATTGATCCGCGCCAGCAGATCGAGACCTTCTTCTCCGGAGGTGGTGTCGCGCGTGTAATTCAGATCGATCAGCAGGGCGTCAAAACTCTCGCTGGCGATCGCGTTGAGAACCTCGGCCGGAGAGTGCACCGTCTCCACCAAAAAGCCCTCCGGGCGCAGCAGAAGATCGAGAGCTTCGAGAATATGACTCTGATCGTCGGCGGCGAGAATCCGGGGCGGCTCGGGGGCCAGGCGGCCGGCAGGAACCTTCATCGCTTGCGGGACGGCAGCCATAATTGCCTAAGGATATCCTTTCCGCTTGCCCGGCGTGTTTCGATCCCGCCCGCGGGAAAATCGGAGGTTTTTCGCGGCCTGCCAGGCTCAAGAAAATCCGATCCGGCGTCCCGGCCCGCGCGCCGCCAAATACAACATCGGCAGTCAGAGACCCAATCAGGGCATGTGGGTTACCACTCCGCTTTTGGCGTCGTCGATGGAGACGTGCAAGCGCTCAAGCGTGGTGCCGGTGGAATAGTCGAGATTGACCTTAGCCTGCTCCAGCTTGGTTTGCGCGGCCACGAGCGCGGATTCGGCGACAACGAGGCCTTGTTCGTAGGAGAGCGTGTCGTACCTGGAGATGGCTCCGAGCTTCTGCTCCTGCTGGGCGATGCTGAAGGTCTTTTGCGCGAGATCACGGGCTTCTTGCAGGGCCTGAACCTGCGCCTGCGCCTGCTGCAAAGCGTACTGAGCGTTGCGCACATCGAAGCGAATGCTCTTTTTCTGTTCCTCGAAGGAGACCTGCTTCTGGCGATAATCGAGGACGGCGCGGAATTGGTCGGCCTTGGCGATGCGGTTGCGCAGGGTGATGTTGAGCTTGAAGCCAACCTGGTATTCAGGCGAGCTGTAGTTGAAGGTGTTCTCAAAAGCTCCGCCGAAACCGCCGGGCAGCGAAGTACTGCATTCGCCCGCCGAGAGCTTGCAGTTCGGGTTGACCCGGCCGCCGAAGCCCGCTCCGGCGTAGGTTCCATAGAGCGACAACTCAGGCAGCAACTCGTTTCTGATGGTGCGGAGGCTGTTTTGCGCGATCTGCATCGCAATTTGATCCTGGGCGACATCGGGGCGGTTCTTTTCCGCTTCGACGATGAGCTGGTCGACGGGTTCTTTTGCGGTCGGATCGGCCGGATCCGTGCGGTCAATCGGAATGACGGGCATGTCGGCGAGAGCGGGATCGTCGACGGTCTTGGTGAGCGCGTTCTTGATGAGCAGCTCGTTGAGCCGGAGCGTGGCCTTGGCAACGGTCAGGTCGCCTTCGCTCGTGGCGACAGCGGCTTGATCTTTCATCACCTGCATGGTGGGAATGTTTTGTAGCTGAAGCTGCTTCTGGTCGTCGGAGAGAGTTTCATTGGCGAAGTTGAGCGAACGGGTTTTTACCTGGACGTCCTGGTAAGCGTTGACGAGATCCCAGTAGATGTTCTCCACCTGAGTCAGTGTGGCGATGACCTGCGCCTTGAAGGCGAGATCGGTGATCTGAATATTCCTTTTGGCGATGTGAATGTAACGCTCGTTGGTCGCGAACCCGAAACCTTGCAGCAGAGGCTGGTTGATGGTGAAGTTGAAACTCGTGGTGAGCTCGGGGTTGAGGATGTTGTAGATGCTGTTGGTCGTTTGGCGCAGGCCATAGGAGCTCACAGTGAAGTTTGTTCCAAGCGGGTAGGCCTGCGAGTAGCCGGACACCACCTCGATGGTGTTGTTACTGAGGACAGGCACACCGGAGTTGATGGTATTGATTTGGACCTGCGTGGTGTGATCCACGAGGCCCTGCACGAAAAGGTGCGGATCGAAAGGAGTGATGGGCGGACCGGCGCCCAGGGTGGACGTGACCAAACCGCCGGCTCCGGCGGCGGTGACTCCGCCGCTGCTTCCTCCCCCGGACGGACTAAAGCCGCCTTGCGTTCCCTGAACGATGCGAGTGTTGACACCGTTGGCAGCGCCTCCAGCTTTGGTGCGAAGAAGATCGGCCTGCGCGATCGGCAGATTGTAGCGGAAGTAGACCAGATCGAGGTTGTTTTCCAGCGCCAGGGCGATGGCATCGCTGAGCGACAGATAGAGCTTGCCGTCGCGTTGGAGATTTTGCAGGCGCTGCGAATTGACGAGGTTGACGGGCGGCACGGTGCTGGGGCGGTAGGGCGCGAAGGGATTTTTCGAGCGCGGCAACTCGACGTGGAAGGGCTGCTGCCGCGCGGCAGCTACGGGATCGGGTTGCCGAAGAGCCTCCGCCATCCGCGCGATCGTCTTCGTGGATGCCTGCACGGGCGCAGTTGTCGCCGGGGCGGGCGCCGCAGGCATCGAACCTGACTGCGCAAAGCCGGCCAAGCCCGGCAATGCCAGGGAAGAAAGAGCGGCCAACCCGATCGCCGTCATCGCCAGCTGAAGCGCCTTCATGATTTGTCTCCGCTCGCGCGGCGCGTTTCCGGATGCGCGCTGTCGTTGACCATCCATCCGTCGCGAAGCTCGACGATGCGGTTGCCATACGCCGCATTGACCTCCGAGTGCGTCACCTGGATGATGGTGGTTCCCTGTTCATTGAGGCCGCGGAAGAGCTCCATAATTTCCTTGGCTTGCGTGGAGTGCAAGTTCCCCGTCGGCTCGTCGGCAAGCAGGAGGGCGGGCCGGTGAATCACCGCGCGCGCGATGCCCACCAACTGCTGCTGACCGCCGGAAAGCTGACTGGGGTAAAGATCCTTTTTGCCGACGATGTTGAAGCGATCCAGCGCATCGGCCACCAGGGCCTGCCGCTCGGGGCGAGGAATGTTTTTATAGGAGAGCGGCAGGTCGATGTTTTCCTGGACGGTAAGATCGTCGAGCAGATGGTAGCTCTGGAAGACCATGCCGATATTGCGTTTGGCAAGCTCGGCTCGCTTTTTGCGATTCATGTGGTGCACCGGCTCGGCGGTAAGCCAATATTCGCCGCGCCACTGGTCGTCAAGCAGAGCCAGCACATTCAACAGAGAGGACTTCCCCGCTCCGGAAGGCCCCATGATGGTCAAGAAGTCTCCCGGCCGGATGGTCAAATCGATGCGGCGGAGCACCCAGGTTTGCCCCGCACCCTCACGGTAGCTGCGCTCGACGTTTTTGAGTTCGATGATCCGCGGGTGTTCCGGCAGCGTGTTCGGCGGCGTGGAGGTGAGATCGATATTGTTGGGTTCAATCATGCTTTTTCCCGTTCATGCGGTTTATTCATTTCGGAGGGCCTCGACAGGGTTGACGCCGGCGGCGCGGCGCGCGGGGAGCAGGGCGGCGAGCGCGGCGGAAACCGCCAGGCACGCCACCGTGACGGTGACAATCAGCGGATCGAAGGACGATACCTGGTAGATGCGGCCGGCGAGCAGCCGGCCGGCCAGCCAGGCCAGCGGGATTCCCAAAGCGAGGCCCAGGAGCGCCTGCGCCATGGCGCGCCGCATCACGGTGCGCAGCACCTGCGCGCGGTTGGCTCCGAGCGCCATGCGGATGCCGATCTCGCCGGTGCGCCGCGCCACTGAATAAGACGTCACTCCGTAAAGACCGATCGCGGCGAGGACGAGGGCGGTCAGGCCGAAGAGCAAAGTCAGCCGGGCGATGAGGATCTCCCCGTTGAGGTTCAGGCTGACTTGATCTTCAAAGGTGCGGAGATGCTGCGGCGCCAAGTCGGGATTGACATCGGTCAGGGCGGCGCGAATCTCCCGCTCCTTGCCCGCCGCGCTTCCATGGAAGGCAATCACGATGTTTCTGGCGTAACTCAGGAAGTAGGCATCCTCGGGCTTAAAGGGAGGAGCGACTTGGATGGATTGATCCATCGCCAGGAAGAACATAGGGGGCGCCGGCTGATCCGGGTTGTTGTACTTGGTGTCTTCCGTCACGCCGACGATCTCGAATTGGGAGTTTAACTGGGCCTGTATGCCGAAATGCCGTCCAATGGCGTCGCCATCGAAGTATTTTTTGGCAAAGGCCTGGTTGACCACGGCGACGTGGCGGCTGTTGTTGTTGTCTTGCTCGGTAATGGGACGGCCGCGCAGGATGCGAGCGCCTATCGCCTGAAAATAGTCCGGTCCGACGGAGGTGAAGGATACGCTATCCGCGTTCCCCCCCTTGGACGCGGGGCGTCCGGGAAAAAAGGGAGTGGTCGAGGAGTTGTCGAACGTCATAGGAGTGTAGGCAGCGTAACTAGCCGCGGTGACGCCGGGTATCCGGCCCAGGCGCTCGCGCAAGCGCCGGTAAAAGGGGTCGAGGTTCGCATACTTGACCCCGGCGAGAGCGGGATCGATTTGGGCAACGACGCGGCCCTGGGTCTGGAAGCCGAAATTTTGATGTTCGAGATTGTTGAGGCTGCGCAAAAGCAGTCCGGCGGCGCAGAGCAAGACGACTGACAGTGCAGCCTGCAGAACGACGAGAAGCTGCTGCGGCCGCGCGCTGGCGTCGCCGGAGCTGCCGCGGTTGGCTCCGCGCAGGGCTTCGGCGGGCTGGGCGCGCGAGCTCAGCCACGCCGGGATCGCGCCAAAGATCAAGCCTGTAATCAGCGAAGCGCCGAAGGCGAAGGCGAGCACGGGCCAGGAGGGGGCCGCGTCCAAAGGCAGTCGCGAAGAGCCGCGGAAAGCCAGCGCGAGCATCATATTCGTAACCGCGTAGGATACCGCCAGCGCGCCGACCCCGCCGAAGATGGCGAGAATGACGCTGAAGGCCAGGGATTGACGGATGACCTCGCCCCGGGTCGCACCCAGAGCAACCGAGATCGCCGTTTGCTGGCGGTGCGCCGTAGCGCGCACCAGCATCAGGCCGGCGACGTTGGCGCAGACGATCAGCAGCACAGCAAGCGCGGCCCATAGCAGCAACATGAGGCCTTTCCGATAGGAAAGGCCGAGCATGTTGCTGCTCGCCGCGGCGGGAGCCAGTTCCGTCCGCTGCTGCGGAATCAACTGCGATGAACCGGGAGTCATCGCATTCAGTGTCGCGGCATGGGCTTGCAGCCATTGCCGGAGCTCACCGTTGATTTGGGCGTCGATCTGCTGAATGTTGGTTCCCGGCGCGACGCGGCCGACCAAGTCCAGCCAATCCTTGTTGGGCTCGCTTACCAATGGCTGGTTTTTGGTCAGATCGATCTCCTGGTGAAGGGGAAGCCAGAAGTCGGGCGGGTCGGAGCGCAGGCTTACGCCGTAAAATCCGGGCGGCGTAACACCGACGACGGTGACAGCTCGCCCGTTGATCATCAGCGTGCTGCCGATAACGGCGGGATCGAGCGCGAATCGTTCCCGCCAATAGCGGTAGCTGAGGACGGCGACCGGGGATGCGCCCTCATGGTCGTCCGCCATGGTAAAGGCACGCCCGCGCAGGATGGGGGTTCCCACGGTAGAGAAATAGTTCCCCGAAACATAATTCCCATCCGCGGCTTGGGCCTTTTCCCCCGCGCCGCCGCGGCGCACGGAGAAGGTGTCCATGCCGGCCTGGAATGCGGCCAGGCTCCGGAAGCCCTTGGTGTGATCGCGAAAGTATTCATACTTATCGTCGGAGAAAATAGCCCAATCGCTTTGCATCCCTCCATTTACGCAGCACTTGTTTTGGCTGCCGATCTTGTAGAGCTGCTCGGGATGCTCGACGGGGAGCGGCTTGAGCATCACGCTCCAGAGGAGCGAGAAGATGGCGGTGGTCGCGCCGATACCGATAGCCAGCGTCAAGACCGCCGTGAGGGTGAAGCCGGGGCTTTTGCGCAACTGGCGCAGGGCGTAGCGGACGTGATTGAGCAATGCAACAAACATGGCGGATTTCCTCAAATAGCGGGGAATGGAAGCGGCGGGCGGGGCGGCATTGCTGCCGCCACTCTGGGCGTCAGCGCGCTTCCATCATTACCTCTATGGCCGGGTTCAATCATGCTTTTCCCCGTTCCTGCGGCTTATTCACTTCGGAGAGCCTCGACAGGGTTGACGCCGGCGGCGCGGCGCGCGGGGAGCAGGGCGGCGAGAGCGGCGGAAACCGCCAGACATGCTACCGCTACAGTGACAATCAGCGG
>JANWJB010000198.1 GCA_025449575.1 Acidobacteriaceae bacterium | reverse complement strand
TTTGGGAGCGTTCGTTCCTGCTCACCGCTGCGGGGCAGTTCCGGAGTTTCACCGGAATTCCCGTTTAGAGCCTTCCGGCATACACCGGAATGAAATGCTCTAAGCCCGATCCCGCGGATCGAGCGCCAGAGAGTGAGTTCACTATAGTAGTGGCGGCCTATCGAGGTCAACGGCCGGACGCTGAGTATAATGCGCACTTGCGCAGTTCCGCGTGAAGCAACGCGGGAGGCCAGGCACCTTATGATAAGAGAGAAATCGAAGTTATGGTTTGGGTGACAGCCGATTCTCCAACATCTCCGTATAAAGATCGCAGATCTGACGCCGGAGTCCTTCCTTGGCCACCGGGCCGTCATTGGTAAGATCCAGATATCGTCTTCCGGCCGGGTCAAATATCGGCCAATGCACCGGATTTCCCCCGTTTGGATCGCCGGTCTTCGCGAAATTGGTCCAGTAACCCTGGATATTTTCTGAGATTCGTCGATCCATCTCGTTATACTTTCCCGTGCCCGAGCCGGCTCCCATCGTGCCGAAGACGTAAGGGACCTCGCTGCCATGGGGTGCTCCGAGAGCTTCTCTTCCCGGCGCAGCACGCGAAAACTGAAATTCATAACCCGGGTTTCCCGCACGCGTATGCCACACCAGCTCGGCGATGGTACCGCAGCGGAACTGCGAATCTGTCGCCCATTGCGTCATGACGGAGCCAAGCTCAGGGTCGGGATGCGGTTCTGTCGCGCCGCTTAGTCCATACAGCTCTAATGCGCGATGGGCCAAGGGACCATACTGTTTCTCAATCGCTTCGCGGAGACCACCGGCGATAGGAAAGAACGGCCGCTTTAACTCCTGAGAGTTATTGCCTAGCAACAGACCTACTCGTTGCTCATGCCCCGCGGCGAAGACCTTCAAAGGCGATTCCGCAAATACCCATCCGTCTATGTTCACTCCCAGTGTGGGCCCCAGGAATGCCAGACCATGGCCGGTGGCCTTCTGGAGCTTCTCGCTGGAGAGCGACCGCAGTTTCGCCAGGGCTCCGGTGCCGGTTATGCCGAGCGTGGCTGCAACTTTCTCTCCTTTCTTTTCCGCTTCCGCGAGCGAGGGCGGAGCCACGATAGGGCCGCTCTCCCCAATCACACGTTGAAACAATCCTTTGCTAAGTGGCGAAGCCATCAGCACATTGATATCCAGCGAGCCGGCCGATTCCCCAAAGATGGTGACGTTGCCCGGATCGCCTCCGAATCTCGCGATGTTGTCATGCACCCAATGCAAGGCTGCGAGTTGATCCAACAGCCCATAGTTCCCGGAAGCATGGTGTGGCGACTCCTTGGTCAACTCGGGGTGGGCGAAGAAACCGAAGACCCCCAGCCGGTAATTCGCGGTTACCAGCAAGACTCCATGACGAGCGAGATTTTCTCCATTGAAGGTAGGGTCCGATGCCGCTCCCGCGAAATTGCCTCCGCCATAGATCCAGACCATGACCGCCGCAGGCGACTTCATGGGCCAGGCCGGAGTCCAAACGTTCAGATAGAGACAATCCTCGCTGCTCTTGGCGCCCATTGCACCGCCCTGGACGCATGGCGGCCCGAAAGCAGTCGCATCGCGGACGCCGGTCCAGGATTTGGCGGAGAGCGGCGCCCTCCAGCGCAAATCGCCTATGGGCGGTTGCGCAAATGGAATTCCTTTGAAGACCGCTCCGCCATCGGATGTTTTGCTGCCGCGAAGTTTGCCGGCACTGACGGATACGATGGGATTGGATTGAGCGGAGGCCGCCTCAAGCGCAGTTTGCCCCCAACCAAAGATGCATATCAACGCGCCTAATAGTGAAATGAGCCTCATTGGCCCCCTTCCCTGCTCCTCGCCGAGCGGCTGATCACCGCAGCGAACTCTTAAACACGCCGATCACCCGCATTTGGACTTATCGACGTTGTCGGCTTTCACAACTTGCTGCGCCGTCACCGGGCAAGGCGAAGAAGCGCGCAACCATGCGGCGGCAGATCGACGTGCAGAGCCTGCGCGCTAGCGACCTGCTTGCGATTCCAGACATCGTAGTATGCGTGGCTTGCCTGGCTCCCGAGCAACACCTTCCAATCGAGATCTTTCTGCAGCGGCGCGTCTGTCAGATTAAAGACTGCGATATAGCGCTTGGCCTGGCTTCCCCCCGTTTCCGCGGACCACACCCTTAGCTGGGCAGCCTGATCGGAGGCAAGTGGCACCTCATGGCTGCCGGCGCCGTTTTGACTCAGCGCGATTACTTCCCGGTTGGTGATTAACGAGCGCGTAAAGCCGTCGAGCTGGGTCAAGTTGGCTCCCAGAATGAGCGGTGACCGCGCGATGGACCAGAGGGTGAACTGAGTACGCTGTTCATCCTGGGTCAAGCGGCTTTGCCGTGGGGGCCCCCACCCGGGATGAGGCCTCAGCGAGCCCCAGGGAAGCATGTCCGCATTGGGCCAATTGCCGGGCTTGGCGTATTGCGACCACTTCGCAAGATTGTCAAAGGCGGAGAGCAGGCCTTTCGGGAATGGGCCGCGGAAAGTCCATCCATCCCAGATATCATTGGCGATGCGCCACATCTGCGAGTACTCGCCCACCTCTTCCGCATGGCTGAGGCTGGTAGGACCGGGCGAGAGGCTGAGGACAATAGGCCGGCCGGATTTGCGAATGGCCTTGGCGATCATGCGGATCTCATCTGCCTTGTATGGATGACTGGAGATGCAGTCCACCTTCAGGAAGTCCACGCCCCACTTCGCATAGAGTTCAATGATGGAGTCGTAATATGCTTGGCCGGCGGCATCGTCCCGCACACCGTAGTTGCCGTTGTCCCATGGGCAGACGTCGCTGGTGTCGGCCGCATCTTCGGCGTGGTAAGCTCCATTCGCAATCGGCAGATTCTTGCGGACCGACTCCTTGGGAATGCCACGGAGAATGTGGATGCCGAACTTGAGGCCCTGCGCATGGACCCAATCTGCGAGAGGCTTGAAGCCATCGCCCGCGGCCGCAGAGGGATAGCGAGCGGGATCGGGGATCAGACGCCCATCGGCGTCGAGGTTGTAGACGCGCGCATTCGGCTGAGCGAGCGGATCTTTGAAATACCAGCCTTCGTCGATCACCGCATAATTCCATCCATACTTCCTCAGCCCGCGCAGCACGCGCACATTGGCTTTGAAGTCTTTTTCATTGATGGTGAACCCGTAGGCATCCCAACTGTTCCAGCCCATCGGCGGGGTGGGAGCGAGGGTCGCAGCGTGGAGGGCCGGGATGGCCAGCGCTGCAAACAGCAGAGTTGCGGAGAGACGAGCAAGCATGCACAAACCTATATCACGAGATACGCCGGAGGACTACCTAAATGCCGGCAATGCCATTCGCTGGAGGTGCGGCGCTCTTAGCCTTTCGCCTATTCCCCCTCGGAAGGCGAATCTTGGCGCGACGAGGAACGCCAGTGGATTCACGCACCACCAACTGCGTATCGATGCGGTATTCGCGCTTGGGGGAAGATCTCTCGACATGTGCTCGCAGGGCGGAAACTGCAGCACGCGCCAGTTCGAGCCGCGACATTTGGATGGAAGTCAGAGGAGGAATCATCATCTCCGTCATATGGATGTTATCGAAGCCAATAACGGAAAGATCGGCGGGGACACGCAGGCCGACACGGTAGGCCGTATGGAGTACGCCCAGCGCCGTCATGTCATTGGAGCACATGATGGCAGTGGGCGGCCTCTTCCCTCCCAGTAGGCGCTCGGCGGCAGCCATGCCTCCTTCCATCATATGGTCGCCCTCGACGATCCATCGCTCGTCGACCGGGATGCCGCACTCTTGCAGGCTCCGGCGAAAGGCAGTTCGCCGCGATTGAGCCGAGTGCAGACGCGGCGGCCCGGTCACGAAGGCAATGTCGCGATGCCCTAACGCGGCCAAGTGCTGTACCCCCTGCCGGATTCCATGCTGGTAGTCGACGCGCAGCACGCTCACTCCAGGCCGGTCGGGGCCCACATCCACAAAAACCAACGGCACCTCGCGCTCCGCCAACTGGTCCAGCAGGGGCTCCTCAATGCCGAAGGTCATCACCGCCACTCCCTCCGCCTTGCGTTCCAATATCCGCCGGATGCAGAGCGACATCCGCTCCGGATCGTAGTTCGTTGAGCTGATCAGGATTTCGTATCCGTGCTCTACCGCTACATCCTCGAACCCTTGAATCAGTTCAGGGAAAAAAGGATTGGTAATCTCCGAGACGATCAACCCCAGCAGGCGGCTGCGTCCGGAAACCAGAGCGCGCGCCTGCGTATTGGGGAAATAGTTAAGTTCGCGGATTGCCTCCCGCACCCGGTTGGCGAGCTCCGGATCGACGCTGGGAATATGGTTAATGGTGCGCGATACAGTGGCAATAGAGACGCGCGCCCGGCGCGCCACGGCATGGATATCCATGCGTGCCGGTTTGTGCCGGGAACGGCGTCCATTCGCGGAACTTCGCTGAGCCATAGAAAGAACCTATAGAGTGCTGTCGTCCACCACCCGCACGGAGGTACGACCACTGCTGACCGATAGCGTAGCGAAGGCCTCCTCGCCGGCTGCAGCCGTCCAACGCTGTTTGCGGGACGTGCCGCTCACCCCTAAATTCCCTTACATGAAAACGCTTTCACCACGCTCCACGGGGCGCAATACTGTTTGGAGGTGGGCCATAGGACAAGGGCTTTCCGCCGCCTTTATATCACGGAGCAGCGCAGGCCGGGTTCATTTTCCCACGATTGAGCCCGGATTTGAGTTGCGTGAATTTCTTCCTTGTACCCCAAGCGGGTCAGAAATGCCGCGTTTAACATGCTGAAGAGGGGTGAATCCTGAATCTGCGCCGCTTGCAGTTCCGGCTGAGGAGATCGCTCGCCGAGCGGGGATGGGCGGGATTCGCGGCAAGCCTCCTGACGGATCCTCGCCTTATCTTCCGGCGGGATCCGGACGCGGCGCCGTTGAAGCCGTTTGCGCCACGGCACCCGTTCGATGCGCAGCATGGGGTGGAGACCGGTGGCATCCTTTTTCCCGAAGATCTTTCCACCGGAAAGCCCGGCGACCTTTGCAACAACGGCTACTTCGGCATTGCACCCTCAGTCTTTCGGCAGATCTGCGACCGCTTGGCCATTGACTACCGCGCCTTCACCTTCGTCGATCTCGGGTCGGGGAAAGGCCGGGCGCTGCTGCTGGCGAGTGAATTTCCCTTCCGCGCCATCGTTGGTGTGGAACTCTCTCCCCGTCTGCACCGCGCGGCGATGGAAAACGTGGCACACTATCGGCCGCCGGCGCAACGGTGCACCAACATTCTCTGCGTTGAAGGCGATGCCGCAGAATACCGTCTGCCTGCAGGACCTTTGGTTCTCTACATGTGGAACGCGTTTGAAGGACCGGTGTTTGAAAAAGTGGTGACCGCTCTGGAAGACTCGCTCCAGCGCGATCCGCGCGAGGTCTACGTCGTCTACGTCCACCCCGAGCTGGACCGCCGCCTTGCAGGAAGCCCGTGCTTCCGCCGCCTTTGGTTCTCCGAGATTGAAATGAGCGAAGAAGACTATCAGGCCTATGCCTTCCCTCCGCACGCGGAGGTCTGCACCGTCTACCGAAGCGTGACTGGGGAGACGCCCGGCCGAACCTAGAGCGGATTCACGATTGCGATGCCCCGCCGTGGTTCAAGAAGTCCGGCCTTTTCTAACGGAAAAGCCGCGGATGGTGCATCTGCCGCTGGGTACACCCATCGTGAATCCGATCTAGCGGATGGTCGTAAACCAGTAGCTGGATTTGACCTTGGACGCTTTCCGCATTGGCGGCGGAACCTTCGCGCCCCACAGGGCATGATCCCAAGTGATCGCCTGGAGCCCGTCCTTGGTCCGCTGAAACACCATCGGAGATGGAGCCGGCTTGCCATCTTCGGAATAGAACGTAACCTTTACGTTAGCGCCCTCATCTGTCCAGTGGCCAAAGAGAGTGGATGTACCGGAGCCCGGATCCTCTGTCACGGTCGCGGTGCCATCTTTGCCGAGGCTCACGTTCAGTGAGGGACCCTTTTTCCCGGTATGCGAGAGATAGGCGCCGGCATAAGTCGGGCGCGGCGGTGAATCGGCAAGCGCGGCCGGGAGGGAGAGGAAGAAAACTGCGCCAGCGAGGATTCCCAATCCCGCCAGTCGCCTTTTGATGTTTCTTGTGCTGCGAACCACCATATTGCCGAGCCTCTGCACTGATGTTGGGTGTGTCAGCGAATAGCGCGGGCATGAGGTGCGAGGAGGGGAGAGCCGGCGCGCAGCGAACGCGGAGCAGACCCTGCCGCGGGCCGGCAATCGCCGGCAGCCCGCTCACACATCAATCGCCCTTTGCCAGCTTCAAAAGTAGCAGTTCGTTTGCTCTGCCTCAAGCGACGAGTGCCTCGGAGCGGATGGCCGTGAAAGGAAAGCCGCAGCAGACGCGAGCAGAACCCGGGCTCACTTTGGGAACAGGCGCCGGCGCCCTAGAGCCTTTGACTGGGCTGTCCCAGTTTGCTATAAACCCTACAGGGAGCGGCCACGCTTCCGCCCTCCTCAGACACTCCTCAGTAGCTCAATGGCAGAGCATTCGGCTGTTAACCGAAGGGTTGTAGGTTCGAGTCCTACCTGAGGAGCCAATCTTTCAAGCACTTGCAGCAACCCCTCCCATCGACTTCGCCGAACTTCGCCCGAATTTCATTCAGAGCTTTCAGGTTTTTCCCCTTCAGACCTAACTTTTTCTGCGGCATCTTCCAGTTGCCGAGCACTGCTGATGTGCGCGAGTTCACCGCGGCGAGAACGCTCTGCTCGATCGTCTGAACGTAAACGTCACCCGTGGCCGTGATGCGCGCCTGCCGCAACATACCCTGCGTGTCCTTCAGAGTGCCGTGCTGCTGCATGTCGGTTCCCAGCGTCCGCCGCATTACCTGAAACGTGACGAGCCGGTCCGGGATGCCCAGCTTGCGAGCAATCGGACGGATGCGCCAGCGGAGGAAATTCTTCCCCCCAGCGCGGCACTGCCTGCCCTTTCCTTTCCCCCCGTCCGAACGTCGGGAACATCAGAGCCTCCAGCGCCTACGCGCTCGTTTACGCAGCCCGGGCGGTACCTGAGTATCGTCGATGCTCAGGCACCATTCGCGAATCTATGGAAAGCATACGGCGCGGGCGTTGGGCAATCGCCGAGTTCTCATGGACGAACGCGGATGATCGTCTTTCCCTTGATGCGCTCGGTCCGGCTGAAGGCGCCAACGGCATCGTCGAGGGCAGCCATGTTGCCGATGTTTGTCCGCAGCCGACCATTCCGGAGCCGCTGGACGAGCTCACTCAATTGGGTGCGATCCGGCACGACGACGAAGTCGATCGTCAGGCCACCAACGGGCCGCGCCTCGGTCGGGCCTGTGATGGTCACCAGCGTTCCTCCGGCGCGAATCACGCTTGCAGACCGCTTTGCGATGTCGCCGCCGATAACATCGAAAACCAGATCGACTTCGCCGATGTCTTCCAGGGCATCGCTATCGAGATCGACGAACTCCTGTGCGCCGAAGTCGAGAGCCGTCTGACGGGCGCCGCCTCGCCCGGTGCCGATGACGTACGCGCCGGCCTCACGTGCGAGTTGGCTCGCCATCGAACCGACTACACCGGCCGCACCGTGCACCAGGACGCTCTTCCCCGCCTGAAGGCGGCCGTGCTCAAATAGCCCCTGCCAGGCGGTCAGGCCCGGCATTACGAGAGCCGCGCCCACCGTGAAGTCAACGTCGCCCGGCAGCGGCGTGAGGTCGCGCGCCTCGACGGCCACATACTCCGCCAGTGTGCCGTCGCGATACCAGTCCGTGAGGCCGAACACCCGCTGTCCAATCGATAGCCCCGTCGTACCATAGCCGAGATCGGTGATCACTCCTGCCAATTCGTGTCCTGGGATCGAAGGTGTCCGGTCACGGCCGGCCCGGTCGGTCCAGGTCGAGGGCCACGACAACTCATCCCCCGTGAATCCCGATGCATGAATCTGAACAACGACGTCGTTGATCGCCGGCTGCGGATCGGGCCGCTCCACCAGCTTGACCCCGGCATTTCCCGCCGCCTGATCCGTCACCACGATCGCCTTCATCGTAACCTCCCTGTGTCGAGTTTTTGCGTTTGAGGTCGCCGCTCTAACAATTGGGCCAAGACGGATTGACTGAGAGGAACAGATCAATCAAAATCTTGGCCGGACCCTTTCACGGTCGCATCGCGTTGCTGGTAGACCACCACACCGCCAGCGCCGCCGAGATGATCGTCGCCTTCGCAAGAGAGAACAGTCTCGCAGCCATCATAGGTGAGAAGACGGCGGGACGGCTCCTTTCCGCTACCTCGGTCAAAGTAGGTCAGGGGTTTCGATTCGCGCTCCCTACCGGAGCCTATTACACATGGAAGGGTTCAGTTCTTGAAGGAACTCCCATCGAACCCGACGGACTGGTTGCGTTCGATTGGCATAGAAGACGGGCTGGTAGGGATGGCCAGTGAGCGTGCCGCGCAATTCGCCCTTGGAGAACGAACAGAACGGACTAGTTAAGCTGCAAATCGAATCACATTTGTCACGGTTGATTACGTGACTACCGGATTATTGCGCAAATCTCCGGTAACGCCTGAAAGTCGATCGTCGCTCCATGCGCGATCAGGCTGCGGATGAACGGGCACCCATTGATGTTCAGACTACGAAGCCCGCCACCAACATGTCCCTCGTTAATAATATATTGATAAACGATATATTCATATTGACAAGGGATGTTTATCCCGTATTATCGGGGTCAAGGCTTTTCAAAGGGAATACTATGCGACCCGAAATTCGGAGAAGGTTTCAAGAAATTATCCTTCGCCGCCTATGCTGCGGCATGTTTCTGCTCCAGATGGCATTTGTTCCCAGCAATAAGCCAGGCCCAAACGCAGCAGCAGGCGAAGCCGACGGGCTCAGAACCAACTCCAGAACCTGCTCTACTTGCCATCCTTGCCGCCTTCGATAAGTACGAGGTTGTCGCTGGCGATCCTCCGATTGACTGGAA
>JANWJB010000197.1 GCA_025449575.1 Acidobacteriaceae bacterium | reverse complement strand
CCGCGCATCTCCATCTGCCCGAGGGCAGCGGCTTTCGCCCCGCATTGCTTCCGCCGTGAACGATTGCCCGAGAAGCCCGAAGCATGCTAAATTTCTTCATCCTCCCAAAGACGCGCTCCGTTGCTCCGTCTCAGTTGATCGCGCGTAGACATTGAGCCGTTCTCCCGCGGGGTACAACCCGGAAATTCGCCTGAAATGCAGCGTTTTGTCGGGGAAAGCCGCTCTTCCAGCCCCAGATCGGACGTGGCAACAGGAGACGGCTCGAGAGGCTGGATTATGAGCAACCAGATTGGTCATAAGCGACGGTGGCATTGGGCATGCGCAGCGGCGGCAGTCCTGCTTTTGCAGCCGGCATTTTCTCAGGTACGCCAACAAACGATTGAGCCTCCGGCTCCCAGCGCGGATGTGCCGGCGGCTCCTCAGAGCGGCTCGGCAACCGGCGGCGTCTTCGCGCCTGTTTTGGATGCGGAAAAGCGTCCCATCACGGAAGGCGATTTCGTCAAAACCGGTCCGAAGATCTATGAGGACATTTCCGCGAAAGCGGGCCTGACGAGCTGGCATCACACGATGGGAACGCCGCAGAAGAAATACATCATTGAAGAGATAGGCTCCGGCGTCTGCCTTTTGGACTACGATCGCGACGGCTGGCTGGACATCTATCTGGTGAACGGCTCGACGTACGATGCGCAGGACGGGAAAGCGGAGCCTCCTCACGCCGCGCTATTTCACAACAATCACGATGGCACATTCACTAATGTGGCCAACATTGCCGGCGTTACGAATGGCCGCTGGGGGTTTGGCTGCGCCGTAGGCGACTATGACAACGACGGCTGGCCCGACTTAGCGGTTACGAATTTCGGCAAGAACCGGCTCTACCATAACAACCACAATGGCACCTTCACCGACGTCGCGGAGAAGGCCGGCGTGACGCTGGGAAATTGGTCGACGGGAGCCAGTTTTGGAGACTATGACGGAGACGGACGGCTGGACCTGTTCGTGCCCGGATATGTTCACTACGACATGGCTCATCCGCCTAGCGCCGGGCCGGCCGGGGCGGGCATGGGATTCTGCGAGTTCCGCGGCGTAAGCGTCAGTTGCGGTCCGCGCGGCCTGGAAGGAGAACCCGACCATCTCTTCCACAATAACGGAGATGGGACGTTTACCGATGTGAGCGTGAAGGCCGGGGTCAGCGATCCGAATCATTATTACGGTTTCAGTTCCACCTTCGTGGACGTAAACAATGACGGCAAAGTAGACCTGCTGGTCGCCAACGACTCCTCCTCCAACTATCTCTATATCAACAAGGGAAACGGCGCATTTGAGAACGACAGTTTCGATTCCGGCTTTGCGCTAAACCGGTCGGGGCGTGAAACGGCATCGATGGGATTGGCGGTTGGCGATTACAACAATTCCGGGCAGGTGGGCATCTACACCACCACCTTTTCAGACGACTACAACACCCTGTTTCAGAATATGGGCGCCGGTAACTTTTCCGAAACTACTTCGCGAGCCGGCATCGATCAGATCACCTACCCCTTTCTAGGCTGGGGCACGGAGTTCATCGACTACGACAATGACGGCTGGAAGGACATCTTTGTAGCCAATGGACACGTTTTTCCGCAAGTGAATCAACACCAGTGGGGCACCAGCTATGCCGAGCGGCCATTGCTCTTCCACAATATCGATCAGGGCAAGAAGTTCCAGATTGTTCCGGCCGTCGAAGGCACCGGACTCGCCGAAGTGATTCCGAGCCGGGGCGCCGCATTCGGCGACTTATTCAACGACGGGAAGATCGATGTGGTGATCAACGCCATCGACCACACTCCGGTACTGCTGCGCGACGTCAGCGCGGATCAGAATCACTGGGTCGGCATCCAGCTTATCGGAGGCCCGGGGACGCCGCGGGACGCTGTGGGTTCGACGGTGTATCTGACGGCGGACGGGATGCGGCAGCGGGGCGACGTGATGAGCGGAGGAAGTTATGAGTCTTCCAACGATCAGCGTCTGCACTTTGGGCTGGGAAAGGCGACCTCGGTCGACTCAGTTGAAATACATTGGGCCAGCAGCGGCAAGGTTGAGCGCGTGAGGCTCCCCGGGATCGACCGCTATTACGCGATCGAGGAAGGCAAAGGCGTGGTGCCCAGCGTCTATGATGCCATTGCCCGCCAAATGGCGTCCGGAAAGAAGGAGCCTCGCTCGCTCGCCGGGAAATAGAGGTGGGAAAGATGAGAAGATCGCCACTCGCGGGAACGGCCGGCGGGCTCCGGTTCGCCGCTGTCAGCGGCATCGTGGTTATCTGCATGGTGCTGGCCGGCGCCGGATTCGCCTTTGGACAACAAACGGACCGCCCAGAATATTCCAGCTTCATCAGGAAATCCTATAACTTCCGGTTTGGCGCGAATCAGCCTTTTACGCCGGGCAACCCGGAGGTGCAAGGCGGCGGTTTCATCCAGCCGGGAGCCTTTCCCGACGCCGAGTATTGCGCTCATTGCCATCAGGAGGCGTATCACCAGTGGCGGCAGGCGCTGCACTCCAACTCCTTCCGCACGCCGTTTTACCGTACCAGCGTCAACATCTTGATGCGCACCAAGGGGATCGAGTTTGCACGCCACTGTGACAGTTGCCATAACCCGGTCGCCGTCTTATCGGGAGCGATGACGGAGAGCTCCCAGGTGGATCGCAGCTTCGATGAGAACGGCCTCACCTGCATGACCTGCCATTCGATTCAGAAGCTGAAATCGACCAGCGGCAATGGGGGTTATGTGATGGGCATTCCCTCGGTGATGGTGGACGAGCATGGAAACCGCATTCCCGGCGAGGTCCCTTACGCGGAGATCATGGCGCATACGGACCGCCACTCCGAAGCGGTGATGCAGAGCTTCTATCGCAAGCCGGAATTCTGCGCGGCTTGCCACAAGGCAAATCTGCCGGCCACGCTCAACGACTACAAGTTCGTAAACGCATTCGATGTCTATGACGAATGGCAGGACTCGAAATTCTCCAAGCGCAACCCACTGACCTTCTATTCCGGAGACTTCACCACCTGCCAGAACTGTCATATGAAGCGGTCGCCGAACAGGCTGCCCGATTACGGAGCCAAGAACGGAACCTTTGCATCGCACCGTTGGCTGGCGGGCAACACCGCCGTGCCTTTCTACTATGGCTATCAGGAGCAACTGCAGAAGACGATCGCATTTCTAAAGAGCGGCAATTACCTGAATGTCGATATCTTCGGCCTGCAGCGGGCCGGCAGCAAGACGCTGCTGGGGCCGCTGGGTTCGGTGCCTGTTCGCATCGAACCGGACAGCATCATGGAGGCCTACGTCGTTATCCAGAATAAAAACATCGGGCACTCTCTGATTCCGGAGGTTCGCGATCTCTATGAGGCATGGGTCGAGTTCGACGTCAAGGATGCCGCGGGAAAGGATCTTTATCACAGCGGGTTTTTGAAACCCGATGGCGAACTCGATCAAGGCGCTCACAGCTTTACCAGCCGCACGGTGAACAAAGACGGCCAGTTCGTCGATAACCATATGGTCTGGACGATCCACTCCGTCGCCTACGACAACACGATCCAATCGGGGCGCTCGACCCTGGTTCGCTATGAATTTCGCATCCCGGCCGGCGTGAAGGGCCCCATCACTCTCACCGCCAAGGTCAATTACCGCCATTTCCGCAAGAGTTACGTGGACAACGTCTTTGGCAAGGTCCACCCGGCATATCCGGTGGTGGAACTGGCATCGCAGACCCGCACGCTCAAGATAGGAGAAAACGGGGTGACGCCACCCGCGCCGCACGACAATCCCGACTGGATGCGGTGGAATAATCTGGGCATCGGATATCTCGATGAAGCCCAGTATGCGGCGGCGGTTCAGGCTTTTGGAGAGGTGGTAAGACTGCGGCCCGACTACGCCGACGGCTACACGAATATCGCGGTGGCCGAGATCCAGTGGGAAAAGTTCGACTCCGCGCTGAGAGCCGTGAACAAGGCGCTATCGCTGAAGGCAAACAATGCCCGCGCCCTCTACTATCGGGCATTGCTGGAACGCAGGGCAGGCAAATCCGACGAAGAACTGGCTGACTTTCAGGAGGTGGTGCAGCAGTATCCGCAGTCGCGGGATGCGCGACGCGAACTGGGAGTCACTTACTTCCAGCGGGACGACGACAAGGATGCCCGGGAGCAGTTCGAGGCGCTGGAGGCGCTCGATCCCGATGACGTCGCCGCGCATTACAATCTGGCGGTTCTCTACCGGCGCATGGGAATGGCGCAGCAGGCGAAACGCGAGCAGGCGCTGCTTCTCGATGAAAAAGCGGACCCGGAAGCTTTGACCAGTTCGCTGAAGTATCTGGCCAAGCATCCGGAAGTTTCAGCGGAGAGCGTGCCCTGGCATCTGCATACAGACCTGCCGCAGATGAGCCCCAAAGCACAGTAAGCGCGGCGAGACAGGAAGTGCGGCCGTTTTCAATGCCACGGCCGCATGATGATCCGCTCAAGCATTCGAAGACGTCTTGCGATGGTCGAATGCGTCGCGGATGGCAAAGAAGGCGGGCGTCGGCTGGTAGTTGGCATCAAAGGGCAAGGGCCGCTGCGGGTGGTTGGCCTGCCTCCTAAAGCCGCCGCCCAGCCATGTGTATTTGTCGGTGAAGCCCCAGGTGAGCACGGCCATGACGGCAGGGTCGGCCAGGGTTAAGTTGAGGTAGTCGCGATAGGTGTCGGCGACAGCCTGGTCGCCGCGTGCGATGTCGGTGTAAGGCAGCTTGTTCTCATTGACGTCCATTTCGGTAAGAAAGATCTTCAGTCCCATATCGCGGGCGGCGGCCATGAAATCGCGAAGGCCCGAGCCAAAGGAACCGCCGGCGTGAATGTGGGACTGAATGCCCAGCGCGTCCAGCGGAGTGTTGCGAGCCTTCATTCCACGCAGCAGGGCGAGTACCGCGGCCCGCTTCTTGGTGTCGTCGTCGCTGCTATTTTCCACGCCGTAGTCGTTGTAAGTGAGAAGCGCGTGAGGATCGGCCTTGCGAGCGGTGCGGAAAGCGATGTCGATGTAATCCGGGCCGAGCAGCTTCATCCAGGGTCCATTGCGCAACCCGTCGGGCCGGCCGTCGGAGACCTGCACCGCCTCGTTGACGACGTCCCAGGCCTGAATTTTGCCGCGATAGCGTCCGGCGACGGTAGTAATGTGATCCACCAGAAAGCGCTGCGCATTCTCCTTGGTCACCGTCGAGTGGAACCATGTGGGAAGCTGCGCGTGCCAGCAGAGGTTGTGTCCGCGCACCTTCATCTTGTGCTTCGAGGCGAAGGCCATGAGTTCATCCGCATCGGTAAAGAAATAGGTGGTAGGGGTGGGCCTGAGGGGACCCCACTTCATCTCATTTTCCGCGACGACGAGGTCGTATTGCTCCGCCAGAACACGGGCATACTCCGGCTG
>JANWJB010000196.1 GCA_025449575.1 Acidobacteriaceae bacterium | reverse complement strand
GGGTGAAATGCGTGGTCGAAGCCTGGGAAGAATATCAAAAGCGCTTCCCCAACCTGAACATGTCGAAGATCCCCATCTCGCTCGACGAATGGGCTCCGGGTAGCATCCCGCTTGAGGGGCACGCATTTGGCTCCGGCGATGAATTCCAGGCAATGACCGTCGCCGAGGGATTGCAGGAATTATTTAGGCACTCTGGCCAGTTCGACGTGTCGGCATACACGGCCCTGAGTAGTCTGCTCGTTCAGAACAAGACCGACGCCACCATAAATCCGCTGGGATTGATGTTCGAAATGTACCGGCATCACTTTGGAACGATTCCGGTGGCCGTCACTGGAGACTCTCCACAACATGACTTGCAGGGAACCGTGAATGTGGATAAGCCGGCGGTGCCGTCGGGCAGCCCTACGTATCCGCTCGACGTGGCGGCGGCGCTCACCGCCGACCGGAAGGCGCTGACGGTTGCGATTGTGAATCCCACGGAATCGGCCCAACACATCGATGCGACCTTTGCAGGTGTCACGCTTCAAGGTCGAGGCCGGCTGTGGCAATTGGCCCCGCCGAGTTTGACCGCTAATAATGAACCCGGAAAGCCGATGGCCGTGAAGATCGCAGAGAGCGCATTAGCCGGGGGGCCGGGCAAGCTTGAGGTTCCGCCAATCAGCATCAGCATCTATGTGTTTCCGGTTCAGTAGCTGCGGCTGTAGCTTAGCGCCTGAGAAACGCACTAAAAGTGAAGCCTGCGGTATTTCATTGCGCTGCGGCCTCGTTCGAAACTGCCTCAGAACAAAGCCGTCGCGGCCCGCATCGGCCTCCGTTCTGATTTGCGCATCGCGCGGATGATCTGCCACGCGTTTGCGGCGACGATGAGGACGCTGACTGCGACGGCCCAGGAAACATGGCAGCCAGAACCTAAAGGCTTGCAGAGAACGCGGGACGAGATCCATTTTCCTGCTCCTTATCCTCCTGGCCGGCAATGACGGCTCGGATGGAGGTGTCGATGCTCTGCCATTCGGCGAGCAGTTGGCGAAGGATGGGTTCGCCTTCCGGGGAAAGCCGGTAGAAGCGCTTATTGCGTTTCTCGTGCTCGCGCCATTCGCTGGCGAGTAGGCCCTGGGATTCCAGGCGGCGGAGCAGGGGGTAGAGCGTGCCTTCGTCGATTTCCAGGCCATGCTCGGCCAGCTCCTTACGCAGCGTGTATCCATATTGCTCGGAACGCAGGGCGGCGAGGACGGCAAGGACAAGGCAGCCGCGGCGGAGTTCCAGGCGAAGGTTCTCAAGCGTTTCTGGATTCATCTCTATACTGTATGGTACATAGTATGTATCACACACTGTGTCCCACACGGGTGTCGGTGTCAAGTAAAAAAGTGGAGGCCACAACCTATATAGAGAAGCGGGGCGGCGGGCGACGACAGTTGGAGGCGCCGAAGCCGGGGGAGATTGAGACATACACTGGCAGTTGGTTTTTCACGAGCCTGCCCGCTTTCCTTGATTGCGGATTGCGCAATAAGAATTGCTAAGGATAGAATGCTCGGATCGAGCCAAGCAGGCAAACGGCAGGCTTCCAACCATGCTGTGGTTGGAGTCGTCGACAATTTCAGCTATCGCCGATTGGACGGGAAGTTCCGCGCGGTTCTTGGAACAGTGCACGGAATGTCGTTTTGGACAAATTCAGCTTTGTGAACCGCCGGCGGTTCTTGAGTCGAGGCGCCGCGGCGAGGGAGGAAACCGACCCCATGAATCAACTTGTGACCCGCCGCAATTTTGTCCGGGGACTAGCCATGAGTGCTGCCGCCGTGACCCTTCCCATGCCCGCGCTGGCCATGAAGAAGCGCCACATCCACATTGGTCATACTGGCATCACCTGGCGTAACGATGCGATGGAGCAGGCCATTACCGACGTCAACAATCTGGGATTCGACGGATTTGAAACCTTCGGGAATGTCTTCGACGCCTGGGAACAAAAACCCGGTGGACTGGGTGCGGTTCTCCAGGCGCATAACCTGCCACTCATCTCCGCCTACTGCAACGTAAATTTGACAGATTCCTCGCAACGCCAGCGAAATCTGGACAATGTCACCCGCTGGACCGGCATTATGAAGAAATATGGCGGCCGGTTTATCGTGATCGGGCCTAACGGGGTCCATCGCGATAGCTATGACTTTAACGCCAACAAAGCGAACATTGTCTCCGCCCTGAACGAGATCAGCCAGGTCATCGCCGACAACGGGCTGTCCTCCGGCCTGCACCAGCACACGGGTACCTGCGTGATGACGCGGGATGAAACGTATGCCGTGCTGGATGCAGTGAATACCAAGTACGTACGCTTCGCTCCCGACATCGGCCAGCTCACCAAGGGCGGCGCGGATGCCCTGCAGGTGGTGAAGGATTATTTGCCCATTGTGGAGCACATGCACCTGAAGGACTACAACGGCAAGGATCGTCACATGGTTGGCTATTGCCCCTTGGGCGGGGGCAGGGTTGATGTCATTGGGATTCTGAACGTGATTCAGAAGAAGGAAAAGAAGACCCCGATCAAGGGCATGGTCATGGTAGAGCTGGACTATGACAATAGGGAGGAGATCACGCCGCTTTCGCTGGCGACAACCAGCAGGGACTACCTCGTGAAGAATGGCGTGGTCTTCCGCAAGGTCTAGGTCCTTCGACTCTCGGTCGCTGCTCTTTGGATCATCTGCTGTCCCCGTGCTGGATCAACCGGGACCGCTGTGGGGTCGTCACCGTGAACTCGACTTTTATGCCGCCTGCAGCTCATCCACATTGCTAGTATTAATCTGCGTCACAGGCGAGTAGCACGGAGGCGCCGGGGTCGTTGCCAAAACTAGCCGGCTTGTCCGCGTACTCGCGCCAAAAGGATTTTGCATTTTGTGATTGCACATCGAGCACAGGTTTGGGTGTAATATGCAAGGTCAACTTCTTTGCCTGGATGAGAGGCTCTCTGCGAAACATTGAATGGATCCTGACATCCTAGGTAGCCTCTTAAGATTGATAGCGCAACACCTGGGTCTGCCGGACTGCTCCGCCGACCAGCAACCGTCAGCATTTGCTTCAGGCAATGCCTGAACTTAGTGCGAATAGGAAAACTAAATGTTGAAGAAGCGCCTTCTGTCCTCAGCCGCCTTCGTACTATTTGGTGCCATACCGATGTTCGCGGCCGGTCCCTCTTTTCACCCGGATGTCACCTTCCAGGGTTCGAGCCTTGATGGCTGGCATACCCTGGGCCAGGCCACCTGGCACGCCGAAAATGGCGAGTTGGTCGGGACGCCCCAATCGAGCAGCGGTGGTTGGCTGATGCTGGATAAGTCCTATCAGGATGTGGGACTCTATGGCGAGTTCCGCTGCACCGGTGGATGCGAAACTGGGGCGCTCTTCCGTATTGAAAAGACCGCCGATGGCTGGAAAGGCGTTTACGTTTCGCTCACCGAGCCGGGAACTCCTTCCTACGATGTGACACTCGATGCCCAGGGAAAGATCCTCACCCGCGATAAACTGCGCCGTGGCGGCGGCCTGATGCGGGTTGCCCCTCCGCCGAGACCCGGGCCGGCGCGGGCGTTCCGCTTTAACCGTCCGCAGTACGACGTAAAGCTGCCTTTCACACGCCCCGACACGAGTCTGCGTCCGAACGATTGGAATGAGATCGAGTTCATGTTCGATGCCAATATCGTCCGGGCTGTCATGAACAATGGAAACGAAGCCGGCGGCGTGGCAGATGATGGCTACGGACCGTTCGCGCTCTACGTCGGAGGCACTGGCGAAGTGCGCTTCAGAAATCTTGCCTATAAGGATCTCGGACTCAGGGATCGCCCCACCGACGTGACTTCGAAGAATTTCCGCCGGCAGCAGATTAGCGATTTCTACTATTCCATGACTGCCGCTGCCGCCGACTTTAATCATGACGGTCATTTGGATATCGTTTCGGGGCCATATATCTATTACGGGCCTGACTTCACGAAGAGAAGAGAGATAGCGCTCGCTGAATCCACCAGTCCTTCCACCTCATTCAACTCCTATTGGGTCGAGTACGCCGCCGACTTCACCGGTGATGGCTGGCCTGATGTGATCAATGTGACTTATGGAGGGAGCGCCGGCGGCGTGTACTTATACGTGAATCCCAAAGGAGAGAACCGGCGTTGGGAAATGCATAAAGTGGTAGACAACGTCCAGAGCGAGATTGGATTGGTGTCCGATATCAATGGCGACGGTAAGCTTGCCGTTATCTTCATGGGCGACGGCTATGTGAGTTACGCCCAACCGGACCCCGCCAATCCCACTGGCAAATGGGTTATTCATCATATTTCCGAGCAGGGTTACGGCACCGCTCATGGTCTTGGCGTGGGCGATGTCAATGGCGATGGGCGATTGGACATCCTGAATATGTACGGTTGGTGGGAGCATCCGCCGGCCGGCTCCAGTGCGCCGTGGAAATATCATCCTGAGGTCTTTGGCCGCTATGGTCATGGCATAGCGGGTGGCGCCACGATGGAGGTTTATGACGTAAATGGCGATGGCCTCAATGACGTCGTGACATCGCTGGACGCGCATGGCTGGGGTCTCGCTTGGTTTGAGCAGAAGCGCGACGCTCAGGGCAACATTTCCTTTGTGCGCCACATGATCATGGACGATCTGGGAACGCAGAAGGAAAACGCGGGAGGCGTGGCGTTCTCAGAACTGCACGGATCCACTATTGCAGATATGAACGGCGATGGCATCCCCGACTTCATCGTGGGAAAACGGTACTGGTCACACAATGCCGATTATCTCGATCCCAATCCTTTCGGCCCTCCGGTCCTTTACATTTACAAGACGGTGCGCGATTCGAAGGCGCCGGGAGGGGCTCGGTTTGAGCCGGAGTTGGTCGACAATCGCTCCGGCGTGGGCTCCACCGTTTTAGCCGTAGACCTGAGCAATGACGGCACGATGGATATTGTGACCGGCAACAAACTCGGCACATTCATTTTTTGGGGAAAACGGCACTCAGGAAAGGCCAAGAAAGCGAGCCGTTAGCGCGGATTCATGACAGGTGTGGCCCGAGGCAGATGCACCATGCGCGGCTTTTTTTAGTTAAGAAAAGCCGCGTCTCGAACCGCTGTGGCGCACAGCGATCGCGACTCAGCCTCTTTTTCGCTCAACCACGCATGGAATAGCTTGAATGGCGCTGGTAATCTGGCTATTCTGTCGAGGCTCACTATGACAAACATCACGCGCCGTGATCTTCTCTCCTCTGGTTTGGCACTTTCCGCCACTTCTCTTTCCGGCAGATCCGCATGGGCTCGAACCGCGGCTCTCCTCCAGGACTCTGTGCCGGAACATCCGGCGGCGGCGCTCCCTGCTGTCGCGCCTCGCGAGCAGCTTCTCTTCGACTTTGGTTGGAAGTTCATCCTCGGCAATGGGAATGACCCCGCAAAGGATCTTGAGTTCGGTTTTGGCCAGAGCGATTTCTCCAAGACGGGGGACTTTAAGTTCGCCAAGGCGCGCTTCGACGATTCAAAGTGGCGACCGCTCGACCTTCCGCATGACTGGGCTGTAGAGCTGCCCTTCGTGGATGACGATTCCGGCAAGGGCGACAGCCAGCTGCGATCGCACGGATATAAACCGTTGGGCCGCCGCTACCCCGACACCAGCATTGGCTGGTATCGCCGCGCATTTGATGTCCCGGCCGCCGATCGGGGACGCCGTATCTGGGTGGAATTTGATGGCGTCGCTCGCGATGCGCTCGTCTTCGTCAATGGCTGCTTTATCGGCCGAAACGACAATAGCTACGCGCCTTTTCGTTTTGACCTGAGCGACTTTCTCGCCTACGGCGCGACGAACTATATCGTGCTTCGCGCCGACGCCCGTTTTGGCGACGGCTGGTTCTACGAAGGAGCCGGAATTTATCGCCACGTGTGGCTGACCAAGACCGATGCAGTCCATCTGGGAAACTGGGATAGCACGGTTCGCTCCACGATGCATGGCAACGCGGCGGCACTGGATCTTGCTACGGTGGTGCAGAACCACAGCGGACGGGCTGTGACCGCGAAAGTGAGTTGGAAGATTCTGGATGCCCGCGGCGCTACTGTTGCCGGCGCGGAATCGTCGAGCCAGTCGATCCCTCCTGATCAGTCCCAAAGCTTTACCACGGCTGCGACCCTGAGGGATGCGGCTCTCTGGTCGTTGGATGAGCCGAATCTCTATTCGGCCATTGTCACAGTCGAGGCGGACGGTAAAGTACGGGACGCCGAGCATCTCTCCTTTGGTGTGCGCACCGCGATCTTCGACGCCCAGAAAGGTTTCTTCCTCAACGGAAAGCCGCTCAAGATACAGGGGACGTGCAATCACCAGGATCATGCCGGTGTCGGCGCGGCGCTCCCCGATCGTCTGCAGTGGTTCCGCCTGGGCGTGCTGCGCGATATGGGGTGCAATGCCGTGCGCACTTCGCATAACATGCCGACTCCGGAGTGGGTGGATGCTTGCGACCATATGGGCATGATGATGATGTGCGAAACCCGCCAGATGAGCTCGAATCCCGGAGGCATGGATCAGCTTGAGGCTATGATCAAGCGTTACCGGAATTCGCCTTCCATCATTCTCTGGTCGATCGGGAATGAAGAGTGGGGACTGCAAGGCGCGATGGCGGAGCAAGGAGAGCGAATTGCCTCCAGCATGGTCGATTTCTGCCACCGCCTCGATCCCACGCGCGTCGTATCCGCGGCCGTGAATGGAGACAATGAAAAAGGTCTTTCCGTTCCCCTCGACATCATCGGTTTCAACTACAACACGCGGAAGTTTCCCCTGGCATTCCATGAGAAGTACCCCACGCGGCCGATCTTTGGATCGGAGACGTCAAGCGCCATCAGCACACGCGGCGAGTACACTACCAATCCTGCCCGCCATACCGTGAACTGCTACAACGGTGTGGTGGGGTGGGGCGAAACGCCTGAAGAATGGTGGAAATTTTACGGCACGCAGGGTTGGGAAGCGGGCGGATTTGCCTGGACCGGATTCGATTACCGCGGCGAGCCGACGCCCTATGGCTGGCCCTCCATCAGCTCACAGTTCGGCATCGTAGACACCTGCGGTTTTCCCAAGGACTACTTCTATTACTACAAAGCCTGGTGGGGCAAGAAAGCCTCGCTGCATCTTTTTCCTCACTGGAACTGGCATGGCAAAGAAGGCGAGGAGATCCCGGTCTGGGTCTATTCCAATCTGGATGAGGTGGAGTTGCTCGTGAATGGCAGGAGCCTCGGCCGCCAGGCCACGCCGAGCCTCGGCCATCTGGAGTGGAAGGTGAAATACCAGCCCGGTGCAATCGAAGCGAGGGCATTTCGGAAGGGAAGCGTTGTCCTGACGCAAAGGAGGGAAACGACTGGGCCCGCCACGACGATACGGCTTACGGCGGACCGTACCGACATCGATGCGGATGGCCAGGACGTGGCCGTGCTCAGAGTGGAGGCTCTCGATAGCAATGGGCGGCTCGTCCCCACTGCCGACAGCAAGCTGGCGTTCCATCTCTCCGGGCCGGGAAAGCTGATCGGCGTGGGGAATGGTGACCCCAATTGCCTGGAGAGCGACAAAGATCCCCAGCGCTCCCTCTTCAATGGGCTGGCTCAGGTCATCATCCAGAGCCTCAAATCTCCGGGTGAGATTTCGATTGAAGCGGCTAAGGAAAGCTCGGCAGGACCGGCGCTCACTCCAGCCCGGTTGACGGTTACCTCCCGGCCGGCCAAGGCGCGGCCGTTTGTGCCAGCCATTGAGCAGTCCTGACCATTGAGCAGTCCTGACAACCGCTTCTCACAATATGCGAAACAGGAACTGCAAGCATTGCGGCGCATGCAGTCCCTGTCGATTTGTCAGCTCAGGATGATCTTGCGCAGCTCGCCTTCCGGATCGTCGACCATGCGGGAGTCATCGTTCCAGACCATGGTTTGATTGCGCTCCGGATCAGACGGCGTCCACGCCAGGCCGGGCTGGCTTGGGTTTCCGGTACGGGCGAAGTTAGCCCAAGCGGTAGCCATTTTCTTTGCCAGCGCCTGTGCCTCTGGGGTGTTGCCGGTGCCCTGTTCGCAGCGCTTCGTGTTATCGAAGCAGAATTGAAGGTCGGAGGTGTGCCATGCTCCGGGTACGCCGTCGAGAATCTTCGTTTGCCAGCTGAAATAGTAGGTGTAAACCGGCGCCGCGTGCAGGTCGTGCTTCATCTTCGCCATGTTCACCACGCTGTTACGGACGGAGAGAGCATTCAATATGCCGCCGCCGCCGCACATATAAGATAGCGTCCGAATGTTCTTATTCGGATGCGCCTTCTTCATCGCGTCGGCGAGAGTTTTACCCTTGGCCTCGCCATACATCTTGACCAGTCCGGCCCGCCATTGTTCCTCGGTAGGACGGGAGGCCATGTTATTGCCCTCCTCGCTCACCGAACCAATCATCATGGGCACGTCCTTCGTGATCTCAGGAGCGCCGTCCTGGAAGGATCGCACGGGAATTACCTTGCCATCCAGCGTGGGCATCCAAAAGCGTGTGGGCGGCCCTGGCATGGGTCCAAACGGAAGATTTCGCATGGGCATCTCTGCCTGCGTGGCGTCCGTGGCGGCATTCAGTTTTGCCCAATCCATCTTCTGCAGAGTGGCAATATCGTTGGGCGCGATCCCCAGATGCTTCACGAGCTGCCGGGCGAACGCTTTGGACTCGTCACTCGGGCCGTAGAATCCGCCGCCCGATTGTATGGCGGCGCGATGGAACAATCCCTTCGCAGAAGGCATGCCCATCAGGGCCGCTACTTTTCCTCCGCCGCCAGATTGGCCGTAGATCATCACATTGTCCGGGTTGCCGCCGAAGTTGGCGATGTTCTCGCGAACCCATTGCAGCGCGGCCACCAGATCGGTCATTCCTACATTTACCGAATCGGCGTAGTCAGCCCCCCCAATCTCGGAAACATCGAGGAACCCCAGCCCGTTGAGACGATGATTGACCGTGATGCTTACAATGTCGTGATGCCGCGCCTGCTGCGCGCCGTCCTGTGCAGGCAGCTCATAGGCTGAGCCAAACTGGAATCCGCCACCATGGATATAGAACATGACCGGGCGGTTTCCGGAGAGGCTCGGCGTCCAGATATTCAGCTTGAGCATGTCCTCGCTCTGCCAGCCGTCATCCCAGTCCTGAATGAATGTTTGCTCGATCGCGGTCCAATTATGGAGAGTTTGCGGGCAATTCGCACCATAGATCAGAGCAGGATATTCATCCGTCCATGGCACGGGAGGCTTTGCCGGCAGCCAGCGGTTTTCGCCCCCTGTGTTTTGCCCATAGGGCACCCCCTTGAAGGTGAAAACGTCTCCGTCCACAAAGCCCCGCACCTTGCCGTACCGCGTCTTCGCGACGGCGCTGCTCGGTGTGGAGACGGTTCCGGGTTCCTGATGAGCGCCGGTCTTGGTGCTGTCGGATGCATGCGCCGGCTTGCCCAGGGCAAGCCCCAGGCCCGCTGTTGCCGATAGCATCAGCGCCTGGCGCCTGCTGAGACGAATGCCTTTTGGAGAATCTGACTTTGCCATTGCGTTTCCTCTTATCTGCGGTTGAACTCTCTTTGTGGTGTGTAGGAACTCGCGGGCAAGTTCGGCTTGTTCCATTCCGTTTTCGCGCGAAGCATGGACCGGTTTCGCCGGATGGTATCTGAATCCAGCATGCGTGCGCAAGAAGCCACCGCGGCGCCTGGAGCGGATTCACGATTGCAATCCCACCGTGGTTCAAGAAGTGCGGCTCATCTTTGCGGAAAAGCCTCGTATGGTGCATCTGCGTCGGGGTACACCAACCGTGAGTCCGCTCTAAGCCCAAACGCTTCATTCCCAATGTGCCTTACACACACAGTGACCGTTGGCGGCGGCGTCCAATATAGCTCACCCGGGTTCGTGATAGCTTACCGCGCGCCGTTGCGTGCGCTCCGCCAGTTTGGGCGGCGGCCACGGCGCAGAACGAACGTATCCGAAGGTACGTTCATTTCCTCGACTGCTGGCCGCATGGAGGGCGGGAGGGGCGCGAACTCCGGGTCCTATCGCTGCTGGATTTCGTGATCCTCTTCTCTTGGCCGCGTGGTACTTTGTAAGCCAGCTCACTCCGATGGGCAACCGTGGGAGCCGCAAGATGGATACCCCTGAAAACATGGTCAGGCAGTTGTTCGCAGAAGCACTGGCTATGCCGCGCGAACGGCGGGTCGGCTTTTTGGAAAGCACCTGCTCGGGGCGTCCAGATCTGCGCCGCCAGGTGGAGGCGATGCTGGAGAAGACTGAGGGGCTCAGTGGCTCTTCGAGTGGCGTTGCCGGCGATGGCGCAACCGTGACTGCCGACTCATTGCCCGCCGGCCAACGCATTGGCCCCGGAGCCCTCCTTGGGCGGTACTCCATTCTCGAACAACTGGGCGCCGGCGGTATGGGCATGGTGTATCGCGCGCGCGACCAGAAATTGGACCGCGTCGTCGCGATCAAAATTTTGCCGCCTGGAGTCCTGACGAGCGAAAGGGCGCGGAGCAATTTCCGCCGCGAGGGGCTCGCTCTTGCCAAGCTGAATCATCCGCACATCGCGTCGCTTTACGATGTGGGCGAGCAGGATGGGATCGACTATATCGTCATGGAGTGCGTGCCCGGCCGGTCCCTGCGGACCGTCTTGGAGAGCGGCCCGCTACCGGTTGCGGAGGCTACCCGCCTCGTTTTGCAGATTGCGCAAGCTCTCGAAGAAGCGCATGACCAGGGCGTGATTCACCGTGACGTGAAACCGGCCAACGTCATGGTCACTCCCAAAGGCGCTGCAAAAGTGCTGGACTTTGGCGTGGCGAAGTTGCTTGCCGGCACGGACGTCGCGCAGTCTCTTACGGAAGTGGGAGGGCTGGTAGGAACGCCTTTGTATATGTCTCCGGAGCAGGCCCTAGGCAACAGTGTCGACAAACGCACGGATCTCTGGAGCCTTGGCGCGCTTTACT
>JANWJB010000195.1 GCA_025449575.1 Acidobacteriaceae bacterium | reverse complement strand
TCCACCGCCAAATTTCTGTCTCGAGCAGTCCGGCTGGCGAGCGAACAGGTGGACCGCTACGTCCGCGGCGAACCGCTGTTGAAGGTTCGCGGTAGCTACTAACCTATGGGCGTTAACTTGCTTCTAATAGGGTCAGGCGCTTCCAGGGATTTCTCCCATCCAAAGTGCTGGAGCTCTCGGAAATGAATCGGCGGCCCGTGCCGGCGCGTCTATTAAGTGGGGGATCTGCATGAACTTCCGGCGCGGATCCACCGCCAAGCGCTAGAGAGCAAGCCGGGAAAGGATTTGATGAGCACTTTGGCGACTTCAAGAAAGAGCGCGGTATTCACTAAGATGCAATCGCTGACTAGTTTGGTCAGTGAATCTGCGTTCACGCCGATGGTGGGCGAGTCGAAAGTTCCAGTCCTTGTTGCGCCCGACGAGCTGGCCGCTACATTCATTGGCCACTCTTCATTTTTGCTGCAGATCGGCGGCCGCAACGTGCTCATCGACCCGGTATTTTCCGCGCGCCTTATCGCATTGCGACGCCTGCGCCGTCCCGGCGTACGGATACCCGATCTGCCGCCCATCGATCTGGTGCTGCTCACTCACGCGCATATGGACCATCTCAACCCTCCCTCCCTGCGGCGGGTCATCGCTCACAATCAGCATCTGGTGGGTCGGGCGCCCACCGTGGTGACGCCTTGGGGCGTTGAAGACCTGGTGAGCGGTATGGGCTTTTCACGGGTTACAACCCTGGAATGGTGGCAGGAAATGCGAATCGCCGGGCTGGACATCACCATGACTCCCTCCAAGCATTGGGGGGCACGGTTCTTCAAAGACACGCATCGCGGCTATGGCGGTTACGTATTGCGGAGCAATGACCACTCCCTCTATCACTCCGGAGACACCGCTTATTTCGACGGATTTAGCAAGATTGGCAAGCGGCTGCACCCACAACTCGCGCTGCTGCCGATTGGCGCCTACCAGCCAGACAACTATCGGGCAGTGCACACTTGTCCGGAAGAGGCCCTACAGGGCTTTCTCGATCTCGGCGCGGAGCGCATGATACCGATGCACTATGGAACTTTCCGCTTGTCACAGGAACCGGTCGATGAACCGATCCAACGTCTTCGCGCGGCCGCCAAGCACGCCGGCGTGGCGTCGCGCATCTGCGTTCTGCCCGAAGGTGAGACGGAGATCATCGTGGAATCGGAGCGAATTTCGCCCCCGCACCGTGCATCAAAAGTGAAAAAACCTCTAAAGTGAAATTGCCCGGATGCGCATCCAAAGCCGTCCGAGGCGGCTCCACACCCATCGCGCCGCAAGCGCGGCAGCGATCAAAAGCCCCAGCGCAATCGCGGCGCCCGTCCAGGGGTGGCTCACAGCCAGCCAACTAAGCCCGGCTGCGATTCCGTCGCCCGCTCCGCTCATTGCGATATTCGAGAGAGGCTCCGGACTGGGTGTAACCATGACCCGGGTAGCGAGCTTAGAACTGTGAGCGGCAAAAGCAATAGCTCCGCCTGCCGCCACGGCCAACAATTGCATCGGCGGAGCCAAGTGGGATGCCGCTCCCCAGGCGAGCAGAGCCGCCACTGGAACGCGGATAAACGTATGCAGCGCGTTCCAGATCAAATCCAGACCTGGCACTTTGTCGGCGATAAACTCCGCCGCGAAAAGCACGCCGCTGGCGCCGATGATCCACCAATCGGATAGCATCTCCAGGCCCGGCGGCAACGCGACCCAATGGGCCCGCGCCAGCAGCCCCAGGGTAAGCACCGTGGCATAGACGTTCAGCCCCGCGGCAAAACTGGCGGCAACAATCAGGGCAGCGATGGTGGCGGGGGTAAAAGCCATCTTGCCCGGCATTGTATCTCCCAGCCCTCCCCTGCCGCCATCGACTCCCCCCCGCATAAAACCCACGATCCGCACAGTGCATCCAAGTAGCGCGGCTATCGTTTAGGTGTACTACGACGCCGGAGGATGCGGCACATGAGGATGCGAATGTACGGAAAGTTGCTCGCGAAAGCCCTTGCAGTGTGTCTTGCAATGGGCATGGTTGGAATGACGGCGCCTGCCCAGACGGGCTCCAAGAAGGCCCCGGCTTCCAATCCAGCACAGGCCGGCTTGGTGGATATTAATAGTGCCACCATACAACAATTAGCGGCACTGCCAGGAATCGGCAGCACTTATGCTGCCAAGATTGTGGCTGGCCGACCCTACAAGTCAAAGACGGAACTAACCCGGCGGAAAATCATTCCTTCGGCAACTTACGACAAGATACGTGACAAGATCGTCGCCACCCAAAAGAAATAGTCTGCAGGACGCCAACTGCCAAGCGGCCGTTTCTTGACTGAAACGGCCGCGATCTAGCATCGGCTCGCTTGGTTGAACGAGAATTGCCGAATGTGATCTAAGACCGAACCAGAAGCGCGGCGGCGACAAAGCAGAAAAACACCACCGAGATGACGCCGTTCATGGTGAAGAAAGCGGCATTCAGCCGGCGCAGGTCGCGGGGCGAGACGATGAGATGCTCGTAGAGGAGCAGACCGGCGACCGCAGCCAGCCCGGTCCAGGCAAAGCCGTTGAGCCTGAAGAGCAGAATCAGCCAAGCCAGCAGGATGAGCATCGCTACATGCATCGCGCGGGCTACCCAGAAGGCCCGATCGAGCCCCAGATACCGGGGAATGCTTTTCAGGTCAAATTGACGGTCATGCTCCATGTCCTGGCATGCATAGAGCACATCGAAGCCGGCAACCCAGAAAACGACTGCTAAGGTGAGCACCACGATCCTCGGGTCGAGGTCGCCGCGAACCGCGATCCACGCCGCAGCAGGAGCGATTCCCAGCGCCGAGCCAAGCACCAGGTGCGACCAGCGAGTGAAGCGCTTTGTATAGGAATAAAGCAGCAGGACAGCGAGCGCGACGGGGGAAAGCAGCAACGTCATGCGGTTCAATCGGCCGGCGGCCAAGATAAAAGCCGCAGCCATCACGAGAGTGAAACCGGCGGCAAAACCGCGGTTAAGCTTTCCCGCTGGAATTGCGCGGCCGGAGGTGCGCGGGTTCAAAGCATCCAGACGCGCATCAGCCCACCGATTGAAAGCCATGGCCGCCGAACGAGCGGTAACCATGCAGACGACAATCCATAGAATTTTGCGCCAGGCGGGCCAACCTCCGGCAGCCAGCATGGCCCCGGTCAGCGCAAAGGGCAACGCGAAGACCGAGTGCTCCCACTTAATCATTTCCAGCGTGGAGCCGAGATTGCGCAGCAGTCTCATCGTCCCTCCAAGGAAAGTGTACCGTGGAGCGGCGGCTTGGTAGCACCAGAGACCGGCTACCAATGCGGGTGGGCGATGAGCCCCAGGGGCTACGCCGCTGAAGAGCGGCGCAGCCTCCATGAGTTCCCTATTTCTTTTCGCTGGGCTTGTTGGCGACCTGGAGGTCATTGGTTACGCTGAAGACCCCAGAAACCGAATTGGCCCGAATGCCGGCAGTATTCTTATCGGCCTCGTTGAGGACGGTTCCATTGAGGAGGACGTGGCCGTTTTGCACCGTGATCCGAATTGGCTGTGCGGGGTCAATCGCATACTTGTTCAGACTTGGGAAACCGTAAACGGCGCGGTAAACAGCGGTCCGGATCCGGTTATCCATGGGAGAGAGAGGATCGACCTGAATATTATTGATGACGTCTTGAACGCCCCGGGTGGTACTGGCTAAGGCGACGGCGGAATCCGCGGCTACAGGGCCCAGAGCATGGCCGCCTAGGGTAACCACTCCATTCTGCACATTCACGCTAATGGCGTTGAATGCATTCCCGTAGCCCACGCGGTCATATTGCAGCTTTTTGACGAGATTGTCCTGAAGTTGACGGTCAGAGATTTCCCCGGCTCCCTCGATCTTGATCTCATTGCGAACTGCAACGACATTCTTGGCCCGATGGGCGCGCTTATCGGCCTCTTCTTTGGTCGCATAGTCCTTTACTGAGCCCTCCAGATCCACGACCCCGTTTTTTACAGAAACCTGAACACTCTTGAAGCTCGAACCCTTCAGATGATTGGTGACTTCGGCGCGAATGTTATTGTCCTGAGCGGCTGACGCTTGTGCCTGAGCAGCAGGCATGCCCACGAACAAGGCCGAACCAAACACCAAAACCGCTGCCGCCACCACCAGGGCAACGTAAAAGCTTGCTTTCTTCATGGCAGTCTCCTGTATTCAATTTTCACCACATGCGCACATGGACCCACAGCCGCTCAGTGAAGCACTCCTTCTGCGCAAAGAAGTGCCCGTCACCTTTCAAGAGATGTCACGAAAGAGTGGAACGGCTCACACAATTAGGGCTGCGCGGCGAAGTTCCACGCCCTTAAAACCCCTTGGCAGAAGTGGCTGGCCCGAATACCTTCCACCACCGCCCGGCTGAAGGCTCTTCAGAATGCCGCCGGGTAAGTGGCGAATTTGCTCACCAACACTACTACGGAGGCCTGTTGGCGTCAACGAGCCCGATGATGCACTTTGAGAACCATGCTGAAGACGCCAGCCTCATCGCGGATGGCCAGCACCGACACATTCTCAGTTAGATTAACTTGCGCTTGGATAAGTTGTTCTGCCGTTGTATTCACGTTGGTCGCATAGGTAAGTTGCACGTTTCGCGAGATATTTTGCTGCACCGTGATGCGGGCGGTTGAGTTGCCCAGATTGCCCACGTAAGTCGGGTCGATTTTCACGCTGCCGACCCCAAAGAGCCTCTGCACGCGGCTGCCGACGGCGGCATTCAGGGCACCGCCCAACAATGCATTGGTGGTGGGGTTGGAGCCCCCCTGGTCGGCTTCTTGGGAGCTGAGCTGCTGCTCCTGCTGGGTACGGCCCAACGCCAGCAAGGAGATGACGTCGGCTTGCGGCAGCGGAGGATCGGAGCGGAAGGTGGGTGCGAGATGGCTGACGCTGCCGTGCAGCCCGACCGTCACATCGTATTCTTCGATCCTGGTGGTGGCGTCGATGTCGATAACGGGGTCGATGCGCACCGGATTGGTGAAATAGATGCTGCCGTGCTGCAACCGGTAGGTGGTTCCGGCAAACTTGGCACGGCCTTCTGTGATGGTAACTTGCCCGAGGATGTTGGGCTGGGCAGCGGTTCCCCGAATGCGGAGATTGAGACTGCCGGCGAGTTGCGCGTAGGAGTTCTGGAAATCCAGCTCCGGCGAAGAACTGATTTGGACGTCGAGCCGCACATGATTCGAGAATGCATTCAGATTCGGCGGTGCTATAGAAGCGGGTGAGCGGTTAAATATGGCGAAATCAAAAGTTGGGCCAATTTTGAACCGGGTTATCTGGACATTTCCGCTAAGCTGCATGTCTTTCGCAGTGCCTTGCAGGCGTAGAGTGGTGTCCGCGGTGGCACTCGCGCCGGAGTAGCGCACGCGGATGTCCTTGCCGGTAGCGCTGATGTTTCCATAGATTCCATCCTGATAAGTGACGAAGCCCGCTAACTTGAGCTGGCCGCCCCCGACCATACCGGTCAAGTTCTGCAGTTCCAGCCGGTCCTGATCGAAGATCAATGTGCCATTCAGCCCGCTCATGCTAGTCGCAGCTTCGTCATATGACAGGGCGACATTGGCCAGGTGCAACTGCCCGGTCAGCTGGGGACGGTGCATCGAGCCGGTAGCCTGGACCTTGAAGTCGATCTCTCCGGACGATGTGATTTCAGAATTGAAGCTCTCGGCCAGCTTTACGTTGAGTGATCCGCCGGCGTTGAGGTTCAGCTCACGCGCGCCGAAGAAGCCTACCGAGCCGCTGATTGTCGTATTCGTATTCGGCCCCACGATGTGCGCTTGAATGATGTGGACAACGCCATCCCGGATGGAGGCCAGGAGCGGACCCTGGTTGCCAACTTTCAAATGGTCCACCACGGCGGAAAATTCGCCGATCTGTGCCCGTCCGCTTAAGCGCTTCGGCTCTTTCGCCGGACCGGCAATCTGCAGGCTTCCGCTGATGCGGGAGTGCCCCTGTAGGTTGGGTACTTTCGCCATTCTGAGCAGCGGATCGATGTCCATCGCCATAAGAGTGACCGTGTCCTCAGTCATATAGGGGTCGTGGAGCCCAACCTGGCCATGCAATTCCATCTCGGCGGCTTTCAGGGTCGTGCGCGCCGTGTACAGGAGGAGTCCGTTCTGCGTATGGCCGGCAGCATCCAAACCACCCACGTTCTCACCCAGCAGCGTGGCGTTGGTCAGATGCAACCCGAAGGAGATAGTAGGAGTCTTCAACGTCCCGGAGACCCGGGCATCGAATTTTAAGGATCCCGTCGCCTCCAGGCCGGTCTTGCGCAGCTGCTGGAAGTGTGCCAGCTCGAAGTTGCTTCCATTCAGTTCAGCTTGAAAGGTCTTCGAAGCCAAGTCGTAACTGCCGCTGGCGCTGACGTTGCCGCCGTCTTGAAGCAACTTCAGGCTCGTGAGCCGGATGCGGCTCCCGGCGAAGATCACGGCGGCAGTAATGCTGTGGTAGGG
>JANWJB010000194.1 GCA_025449575.1 Acidobacteriaceae bacterium | reverse complement strand
GGGCGCTCGCGGCCGGCAGTTCAGAAGGGAATCTGAGACCGAAAGTAAAATTTAGAGAGCGGGAATTTAATTGGTCGGGACGGGCAGATTTGAACTGCCGACCCCTCGCACCCCAAGCGAGTGCTCTACCAGGCTGAGCCACGTCCCGACGGCAGCAATTTCCACTCCGAGTTTACACGAGCCTGCGACTTTGAGCGATCTGAAGCGGGATGGCGCACAGGGCTCGCCTCATCAGACTTCCATCAGGGATCGGCCGGCTCTAATGGCTGGGTGGAACGTATTCCTTGGGCAACGCGGAGCCCTCGCCGAAGAAATACTGATCCATCTGTTCCACCAGGAACTCCTGCGCCTCGCGTGTCCAGGGTTGCAGGCGGTACTCGTTGAGCAGCATCTTTTGATGTTCCAGCCAGCCGGCCCAGGCCTTCTTGGAAACATTTGCGTAGATCTTCTGGCCAAAATCGCTGTCAAACGGCGGCTCGTCGAGCCCCTCCAACTCCTCTTTGAAGCGCGCGCACATCACCATCCGTGCCATTTTTCGACTTCCCCTTTCCACCCTATCCCTATTGTAAAAGACGATCTTCTAGAGCATTTTCCTGTTGCCGTGTCCCACCAAGCGCCGCGAGGTGCGGCTTTTCTTGGTAAAAAGCCGCGTTGGCGAAGCTGCTCCGGGATACATGTACAGGAGAAATGCTCTACCCTTTGCCGCGGCGCTTATTCTTATCCCGGAGCTTGCCCTTGGAGCCTTTGCCGCCGTGCGCTTTGCCGCCCATCGGTTTGCCGTTCTGGACTTTCGCAGCATGCGCGCTGCGCTTGGCCGCTTTGCGTGCTCGCGCGGTGGCTTTGCCACGCTTTCCCGGCGCCGCGCCCGGCCGGCCCAGATGCATCGGCGCCTGTTCCATGATGGAAAACTGCAGACGCCGCTCCGCCGTATTCACGCGATCCAGGACCACGCACACCCGGTCGCCCATTGCGTAGCGGCGGCCGGAGCGCTCGCCAATAATCTGCCGCGTGTTCTCGCGATAGGTGTAGTGATCGCCCTGCAGGCTCATGATCGGAACGAGCCCCTCGATGAAGAGATTGTCCAACTCAACGAAGCACCCATATTTGGTGACGCTCAAAATCATGGCGTCGAAGTCCTCGCCCACGCGGCCCTGCATGAACTTGGCCTTCTTCCAATCCATCAGCTCGCGCTCAGCGCCATCCGCGCGGCGCTCGCTCTGGCTGGACTCCTGGGCAATCGCGGCCAATTCGGATTCGGCGATGGGCGCCCGCCGGCTCACCGGCGCCTCGCCCATGTTGGCTTCCCCCTGCCGGTCCCGCTTTCGATTACGCCAGGACTCGTGTTTCTCTGCCCCAGGCTGTTCCCGCTCCGCGAGCGTGCCGTGCCCGCTCTCGCCCGAGCGCAGCAGCGCCTTCGCGATGCGGTGCACGATCAGGTCCGGGTAGCGCCGGATGGGCGAGGTGAAATGGGTATAGCACGGTGTCGCCAAGGCAAAGTGCCCTTCATTCTTCTCGCTGTAGCGGGCCTGCCGCAGCGAGCGGAGCATCAGGTGGGCCAGGATGCGCTCCTCCGGCTTGCCCGCAATTTTCCGCGCCAATTGCTGGTACATGCGCGGCGTCACCGGAATGTCGCCGGCAATCTCATGCTGGCGCGGAGCATGGCCTCGCCCCCTTGCAGCCTCTCGCCGGTCTGCCTTCATCGTCACACGCTTCACCGGAAGCGGGCCTAGCCCTAGCGAATAGCCGAAGGTCGCGGCCACATCCTCAAACTCCACCACACGCCTCGGCTCCGGCTTCTCGTGAATGCGGTACAGCGAGGGCGCGCCCATCTGTTCCAGCCACGAGGCGATGCATTCATTGGCCGACAGCATGAACTCCTCAATCAAGCGGTTGGCCCAGCTTCGCTCCGAGCGAACGATGCTCTCCATGCCTCCTTGTTCGTTGAATTCAATTACCGGCTCGGGCAGGTCGAAGTCGATGGAGCCCCGCCGCTGGCGCTTGCGGTGCAGCAGACGAGCCAGCTCATACATGCGCTCAAACTCCGGTACCAGCGCCTCGAATTGCCGGCGTGTGCGCTCGTCGCCCTCCAGTGCGGCGTGTACCTGGGTATACGTCATGCGCTCCGCGGAACGGATGACGCCTTCGGTGATCTCGAAGCTCTCGATCTCGCCTGCCGCATCCAGGCGCATGATGCACGAGAGAACCAGGCGGTCCTGCTTGGGCCGCAGGCTGCACAGATCGCTGGAGAGCTCTTGCGGCAACATGGGAACGGCGCGGTCTGGAAAGTAGACAGAGGTTCCGCGCAGGCGGGCTTCCAGATCGAGCGCGGAGCCGGGGCGCACATACTGGGCGACGTCGGCGATGTGGACCTGCAGCTCCCAGCCATCTCCGTGCTTGCGCACCAGCACGGCGTCGTCGAAGTCCTTCGCCGTCTCGCCATCGATGGTTACGATGGGTAGCCCGCGGAAGTCGCGGCGCCGCGCAGCCTCCTGGCTGTCCCAATGGGCGATCGCGCGCGCCTCCTCCAGCACGGTGACGGGAAAGATGTGCGGAAGGTGGTGCTTGCGGATGACGATTTCGACGTCGACGCCGAAGTCGTCTTCATCGCCGAGGATCTCGATCACGCGGCCGCGGGCGGGGCGGGTCGACGTGGGCCAATCAAGAATCTCCACATCGACGATGAGCCCTTCCAGATCGAGCTGCGCGGCGGCGTCATGCGGCTGCGTGGTGGCCTCATCCCTTCGTGCACCCGCGGCATCGGGGCGGGCGGCTCCGGAATCATCCTGCTGTCCGGCGCGTGGGGCACGCGGCCTTGCAACGGCCTCCTTGCCCAGAACCCGGTGGGGACCCGTGCCGGCGGTTTCCAGCGGCGTCTCCATGCCAAAGGGGATCAGGATGGGCTGCGTCATCCGCTCGTCGGAGGGGATGACGGTGTGGCCGCGGGCGGCATCCGTCCGGGCGTAATGAAAACGTCCCACAACGGTCGGGTTCTTGCGGCTCAGCACCCGGACAATTCGTCCCGAGCGCAGGCCGTCGGCTCGCGGGGCCGCCAGCTCAACCAGCACGTGGTCCCCCTGCATCGCCCCGCCCATCTCGGTTGGGGCAATGAAGACATCGGCCTCCATACCGGATGCGTGAGCGTCCGGGCGCACGAAGCCATAGCCATCGCGATGCAGGTCAAGGCGGCCGGCGGTGAGATTGCTGCGCGAGTCGCTCGCCGGTACGGCCCAATGGTCCCTATCAGGCTTGGTGAGATCGCCGCGCGCGGCCAGCCGATCGAGCTGTTGCAGCAGGATGCGGCGTTCCCGGCCGCCGCCCAGGCCCAGTTCCCGCACCAGTTGCTTGTAGCCGGCACGCTGGCCGGGGGAGCGCTCGATGTGTCGGAGAAGTTCGCGATCTGTCATGAAGATGGGGCGCTTCGCCGCATGTGCCTCCAGCGCGGGCCCGGATGCCGTACCGGTGCAGATGCGGTCACGGGATAGGGGAGAGAGCCTGCATTGCTGTCCCCGGCATCCCTGTCGCATGGATGCCGGCTTTTCTTCGCGGATTCGCTCTTCCAGACCATTTTGTTGATGTTAACGGCTCGACGGTGAAAAACCCCCAGGAATAGGCATTTCAATTTTCGCCAAAGGATGGTTAAGATGCAGACTGAAGGAAAGCTCTGCGCGGCTGGACGAAGTGGCCCCCCGCAACTACGTAGAGATCGCCACAACCCTCCCGGATCTGGCTTTCAGCGTGGGGAACTGCTGTCCGCAGGGATGTCCCGGGAGCCGGTATTCAGAAGTTATGCGAAAGGAAATACGAAACGATGTGGAAACCCAACCAGGCCGGAAGTCCATCCCCCTCCTCAAGCAACGATCCGGTGCGTCCGGCGGTGCCTGCAACCTCCAGCAATGAACCAACCAGCCCGCGTCCTTCCGGCGCCTCCCCCGCAGCATCCGCGATTGCCGATCAAGCAACCATCGGCAAGAGCCTTGTGGTTAAGGGTGAGGTGACTGGGTCCGAGTCATTGTATATAGATGGCAAGGTAGAGGGCGCGATCAACTTACCAGGCAACCGCGTCACCGTCGGTCGTAACGGCCAGGTCTCGGCCAACATCTCCGCTCGTGAGGTGGTGGTTCTGGGCAAGGTGCGAGGCAACATCAACGCTCAGGATCGCGTGGACATCCGCAGTGAAGGTTCGCTGACCGGAGACGTGATTGCGCAGCGCATCAGCATCGAGGATGGAGCCTTCTTCAAGGGGGGAATCGACATCCGCAAGCCGGGCCAGACCAAAGACGGGGTTTCCAACGGTGGCGGCGCGGTAGAGTCGCAAAAGGCGGCTGCGGCAGTCTAAGCATCCGTCAAAGTGTTGCACGCGAGAGAGCGCGGCTTTTGCCCAGCGCTCTCTTTTCGCTTTTAGGGATTCATGATTGCTATGGCGACGGGAAAGCGCCTCCGCGGCGCAATGGAGGAAGCCTGAGAAATCGAATCTAACCGCGCTTGAAGCGGCGCAGCAGGCTTCCTGGGATCGGCACCTTCATCAGAACCGTCAGTGCAATGTACAGGGCGCCATATGGGACCAGCACGGCGATCGCGTTCAGGATAGGGCTGTGCCTCGGCAGATGACGGTGCAGCATGTAGCACAGCACGCCGGCGATGAGCGCCGCCAGCCACAGGCGTAAGACGCGGCTTTTCGGATAGACGACTTTGCCGATGCGACCCTGCATCGCGCGGCGCAGCAGCGAATATTCCAACCAGGCGGCGAGGCCCGCTGAGAGCGTGAGGCCCGCCAGGCCCCAGCGTGGATTGATGCCCAGCAGGCGCGGCAGCGGCAGAGAGAACAGGTAGCCAAGCACCAGCGTGATGGAGACCCGGATCAGAGCAAAGTTGAGCGGCGTGCGGGTATCGCGCAGGGCGTAGAAGGCAGAAGAGTAGAGGCGGCCCGATGTGCCGGCCAGAAGGCCGATGCCGGAGCCCGCCAGAGCGCTCCACACATAGACCACATCGCTCGAACTGAAGTGGCCGGTGCGGTAAATGGCCGCAACCACCACATTCCCGAGTACGACAAAGGCCACCGCCGATGGCACTACGAACCATGCGATCTGCGAGAGGCCGGCCGCCAGCCGTGCGCGCAGCTTGGCGGCGATCTCTTCCGCCGTACCAAGCGCCGCCGACATGGCCGGCAACTCGGCGGCGGAGACTGCCATGCCGAACAGCGACACCGGAAGTTGATTGATGGTTTGCGCATAGCTAAGGGCAGCCACGGCGCCGGTGGGCAAAAGGCTGGCCAGGATCTGATCGACGAACGCGCTCACCTGCACCACTCCGCGGCTGAGAAATACCGGGAAGAAGTTGCGGACGATGGTGCGTACATGTTCTGAGCGGAAGGTCGCCTTCCACTGCAAAGGTCGCAGCAGGCGCAGCACGACCGGCAACTGGATAAGAAACTGCAGTGCTGAGCCGACGACCGAGCCCACGGCGAGCGCGATCGCCAGACGCGGCTCCGCCCCGGGCGCGGCGGTGATGCCGTGCATGAACAGCCTCCTTCCCTCCCACACCAGCGTCGTGATCATGGCCAGGTTCCAGATCACGGGTGCGGCGTAAGAGAGAAAGAAACGGCGGTGGCTGTTGAGAATGCCGAGACACCAGGCGGAAAGTACCAGCAGCGCGGCGCCAGGAAAGAGAATGCGGACCAGTTGGATGGTCAGAAGACGCTTCTCCCCGTGGAAGCCGGGGGCGATCGCGTAGACCAGCAGAGGAGCGAGGAGTATCCCTCCCAGCACTACCACCGATGCAACCAGCACCAGCAAGACAAATATCGCGGCGGCGGTGCGCGTTGCCTCTTCATGCCGTTCCTCAGCTCCCAGTCGGGCATAAACCGGGATGAACGATGCCGACAGCACACCCTCCCCGAAGAGGTTTTGCAGCATGTTGGGGATTCGGAAGGCGGCCTTGAAAGCATCCGCTGCCATGGAGTTGCCAAAGTAGTAGGCAAATATGCGCTCGCGAATCAGCCCGATCAGTTTCGAAAGCAGGATGCCGGAGCCGACCGCGAGCGCGGCGGCCCGGCCATGCGGCTGCCGGGGCTTGGGCGGTTGAGCCAAGGCTGGCGTCTCGCTGGAAGGT
>JANWJB010000193.1 GCA_025449575.1 Acidobacteriaceae bacterium | reverse complement strand
AGTGCAGACCCGCGGCGGCAACAGCGATTCCGAGCACGCCGCCCATCAGTCCGAGCAAAACGCTTTCCAAGACCAGTTCGCGCGCGATCCTGAGGCGTCCTGCGCCCAGTGCCGCGCGAACGGAAAGCTCCAGTTGCCGGGCTTCGGCACGCACCAGCAGCAGATTGGCAACATTGACGCAGGCGATCAGAAGGACCAATCCGATCATGCCCATGACCGTCCAGAGAACGCTGCCGACGTTCCCAACGACCTCCTGTTTTAGCGGTACAAAGTCCGGCGTGATCCTCCATTTGACATACCAGTGCGAATCGCTTCCCGGGCCATTCGAAAATGAGTCCATCCAGATCGGAATCGCACGCGCGATATCCGCATTGGCTTCAGGAATCGTCACTCCGGGCTTGAGGCGCCCGATGCCATGCAATCCGAAGCCGGCCAGATGCTGCTTGTTGCGTTCGAACGCAAACGGCTGGAGGACGTCGAAGTCCTGGTCGACGATGCGGAAGCCGCGCGGCGTGATACCCACGATCGTGCGCGCTTGTGCGTCGATCATAATGGTGCGCCCGATGACGGACCGGTCGCCACCGAAGCGGCGCTGCCAGTAGCCATAGCTCAGCATGACGTTCTTTGCGCCGTTCGGAACCTGATCGGCAGCCGTCAGCTCCCGGCCCGCGAGCGGCGCAACGCCCAGCGCTTCCAGGACTCCGTCGGTCAGGTTGACAGCACTTACTTCCTCAGGACGCGCCAGTCCGGTGACGTTGACTTTGCTCGGGGACCATGCCCCCAGCGATTGAAAAGTCCGATTGTTCTCGCTGAAGGAAAAATACATCGAGGCGGAGAGCGGCAGGCCCGTCTGGAAGTTTGCCAAGCCCGCTGCGCCGGGAGCGTCGAGCCGGAGAGAAACGAGCCGGTCACTTTCCGGATAGGGGAGCGGTTTCAAAAGCACACAGTTGAGGACGCTGAAGACAGCCGCATTGGCGCCGATGCCAATAGCGAGCGTAAGGAGCACGGCGGAGGCAAAAGCGCGCGACCTGATCAGCCGCCGGAAGGCGAGCCTTAGATCGGCAAGGAGAGATTCAAGCCGCGCCCATTGCCAGACCTCTCGACTGCGCGTTTCGACGAGAGCCGGATTTCCGAATGCGCGCAGGGCCGCCTGGCGTGCCTCCAGTGAAGAAAGATTCTCCAGGCGCACGAGCTGCTCGGTCTTCTCCTCGATGTGTCCGCGCAGCTCCTCAGCTAATTCGTCATCGAGGCGGCGGCGACGGAAGATTCGATCCAACCAGTCCATGTGCGCAACCTCCTAAGAGATTTCGGTGCTCCGCGTATCTCCCAGCACCATCTGAATGCCTTCCAGCATGCGGTCGAAGCGAGAGATCTCGTGCTCCAGGTGGCGCAAGCCGGGTTTTGTGATCTCGTAGATGCGTACGCGCCGGTTGGTGGAGGACGATACCCTCCACTCGGCTCGGACGAGCTTCGCCTTGAGAAGCCGTTGCAGCGCCGGATAGAGCGAGCCCTCTTCAACCTGCAGCAGGTTGTTGGAGCGTTGCTGGATGTGCTGGACGAGTGCATATCCATGCGCCGGCTGACGTCGGAGAGATTCGAGAATCATCATCTCCAGTGCGCCGGGAAACAGATCGCGTGCGGTATCTTTCCTGATTTCCATAAGGCATTGCTCGAACATGCCTAGAGTAAATAGGTACAAGACGGAAAGTCAATAGAACGATTGACTGCTCTGGGAGACATTCCTCGAAGCGACTGCTTTTCTGCTTCTTTTTGTCATTGCGTAGGGGAATCTGCGTGCACGCCGTCAGCCCTGCGCTTCCGGCTACCGGCGATTCGTCGCCGGCGATTCGATTCCACAAGATGGACGAAGCGTCGCCGGGGTTCCGTGGATTCCCTTGACCGCTCAGCGGTCATGAGATGACTCACAGCAGCCGCCATCACAATAGGCGAGTCTGCGGAGACAGTTTGGCTCGGGACAAGCCGCAGCGGAACCCCGAATTGCAGCGGAACCCCGAATTGCGGCGGAACCCCGGAACTGGGAGTGAATCCCCGAGCAAATGAGCAAATGACGAATAATCAAATGCGACAGCGGATCACATCAATCCATAGAGCGGCCCCTATGCAGGTTCAGGTCGCCTGGCGATATTCCGAATTGCAGCGGAACCCCGGAACCGCGAGTGAATCCCGACCAAATGAGCAAATGACGAAATGATCCAATGATCCAATGCAACAGCGGATCACATCAATCCTCACATCAATCCCCACAGCAATCCCCACAGCAATCCATAGAGCGGCCCCTATGCAGGTTCAGATCGCCTGTTTGAGGTTCGGATCGCCGGAAGCGCGGCTGGCTCCTATCTATGCATCCGGTTCTGCGCCGGCCTTCGCCGAAAGCTCCGGCGCATCGGGCAGCGGCAGCGAACTCTCGGATTCCGATTCAAGCATGCGATAGAGCGTGGAGCGGCTGATACCCAGCCGGCCGGCGGCCCGCGCTTTGTTTCCGGAGCACATTTTGAGCACGCTCTGCACGTGGCGCCGCATCACGCCGCTCAAGCTGAGATCGGGGGGCAGGGGAGGACCGCCGGACGCTGTCATCGGCGAGCTCTCCAGGGGAAGGATCAGCAGGTCCAGCGGCCGCAGCCACTGTCCCTCCGCGGTGAAGCAGGCCGCGCGAATCACGCTCTCCAGCTCACGCACGTTGCCCGGCCAGCGATGGTGCAGCAGGGTTGCCAGCGCACCCGGCCCCAAGCCCTGCAAGGGCCGCCGGCGCTCCCGGGAAATGGCTTCAATAAAGATCTGAACCAGCCCGGGAAGATCTTCCCGGCGCTCCCGTAACGGAGGAAACGAGAAACAGACGGCGCTCAGCCGATAGTAGAGCTCGGGCAGAAAGTGGCCTGCCAGCACCATGGAGCGGAGCGGTTGCCGTGCGGTTGCCAGTACCTGAAACGGGACGCGCGCGCCATCCGCGTCGCCTAATGCGATCGTCGTCTCAAAGGAGCGGATGAAGCGCAGCAGCCGCGTCTGATGCGGAGCAGACAGCTCATCAATGCCCCGGATCAGCAGAAGCCCCTGGGCCGCTCGCTCCACCGCGCTCGATAGCCGCTCCCCCAGCACGCCGCCTTGCCAGCCGTCGTCATCGCCAAAAAGCTGGCCCGCCTCGTCGGCAATCAAGCCGCCCGCGCCGGCTCGAAGTCCGCGTATGTGACGGGCCAGCAGTTGCTTGCCCGTACCCGGCTCGCCTTCAATCAAGATGAGGCGAGCGCGGCCCATCTGGGGAAGCTGCTCCAGAATGCGATGCATCGGCAGCGAACGCGCTACTAGCTCGGGAATGCCGGGCGCCTTCGCCGCGAAGGGCATTGCCCGATGCTGGCTCTCTCCATTCATGTGCATAGGCAGATTCATTCAATAGACCAATAGGCAGCCTGCTTCCGCTCCCCCCCGGACCGAGGAAGAACTGCGCCGGTCGCGCACACTGCACTTGCAGACTTTATCGGCAGGAACGAGATCGGCTTCAATGGATTGCGAGCGAGGAAGGTCGGACTCGCGGTCGAACCTGGACGTCAGGGGGTCCGGGCGGCGGAGCGGGACGACTGGGCGTCGGAGGCGATTACGCCATCGCGAATGTACACTACCCGATGCGCGTATTCGGCAATGTCCGGTTCATGGGTGACCAGGATGATCGTATTGCCCTCGGCATGCAGGTTGTCAAACAGCGCCATAATCTCCTCGCCCGTCCGCGAATCCAGGTTACCCGTAGGCTCATCGGCGAGAATGATGGAGGGGTGGTTCACCAGCGCGCGTGCAATCGCGACCCGCTGCCGCTGCCCGCCGGAAAGCTCATTCGGCTTGTGCATCATGCGGTCCTCCAGCCCCACCGAGCGCAGCGCATCTTTGGCGCGCTCGATTCGCTGTGCTGCCGGCATCCCTTTGTAGATCAAGGGAAGTTCGACATTGTGCAGGGCGGTGGCCCGGGCCAGCAGATTGAAGGTCTGGAAGACGAAGCCGATCTCGCGATTGCGGATGCGCGCCAGCTCATCGTCGTTCAGCTCGCTGACCAGGTGTCCATTCAGCCAATACCTTCCCCGGGTCGGGGTGTCCAGGCATCCGATCAGGTTCATCAGCGTCGATTTGCCCGAGCCCGAGGGGCCCATGATGGCTACATATTCGTTGTGCTGGATGCGCAGAGAAACCCCGCAGAGCGCGTGGACCTGCTGCTGACCCATGTCGTAGGTCTTCCACAGTTCCTCGACGACGATCACGTCGCCGGCGTCGGTCTCCACGTGGGCTTCCCGTTGTGCCGCTGCGCTGGGGCTATCCGCTGCCATCCCTACTCCAATCGATGCTGCCCGGTTCATAGCGTTGCCGCTGGACGCGGAGAATTTTCCCTTCCGCGACTTCGCTGCTAAGAGAATAAGCTGCTTGCCGTGCTGGCCTGCGCTGTGGACGCGCTGGTTCTTTTGATCAATGCTCCGCTCTTAAGGTTGCGCAGGGTCTGGTAGTCGCCGATTACGATCTCGTCGCCTTGCTGCAGGCCGCCTGTGACCTCAATGTCCGTGGCCCCGGTAATGCCGGTCGTCACCGGAACAAACACGGCGTGCAACTTGCCTTTCTCGCGGCGCACCACGAAGACTCCCTGGGTGCCGGGATCGTTGGGATCGGATGAATTCTGGGTGGCGGCGGCCGCGCCGGCGGTCTGGTCGCGCACCGTCAGCGCCTGGATGGGGATGGCCACCGCCTGGCTCCGCCGCGCCGTCGTGATCTTGGCGGTCGCGGAAAAACCGGGGCGGAGCTCCTCGCTGGGATCGTCGATGGTAACCACCACCTTGAAATCCTTCGCCTGCTCGGTGCCGATTGTGCTCTGGCTGGTCGCGACGCCGGTCGAGCGGAGCAGAGCCTGGTCCCCAACCGCGGTCACGTGGCCGTGAAAGACTTTGTCGGGCAGCGCATCCACCAGCACATCGACCGGCTGGCCTTCGGCGACATTCACAATGTCGGTTTCGTCCACTTTGACTTCGGCCGTCACCTGCGACATGTCGGCCAGCGTCATCAACGTACTCCCCTCGGCGTTCTGAATTCCCACCACTACCGTTTCGCCCTCACGCACCGGCACATTCGTCACGATGGCGTCAAACGGCGCGATGCTGACCGTCTTGTTCAGCGCATCGACATCGCTCCGCAGAGTAGCCACCTGGGTGTCATACTTGCCGCGCGCCGAAGCCGTCTGCGCATTGGCTTGCGCCCACTGTGCTTTGCTCTCATTCAAGGTCGCCACGGCGGTGTCGTAGGCCGCTTTTTTGGAGTCGTAGTCCTGTTTGGCAATCAACTGGTCTTTGTAGAGTGCTTGTGCCCGCTGCCAGTCCAGACGCTTCTGTTCCAGATCCGCTTGGGAATGCTGGACGGTTGCCTGCGCGGTATTTGCCGCCGCTTGAAACGAAGCGATATCGGTTTTGGCCGAGGCGATGTTCGCCCGCTGGGCATCGACGCCCGCCTGCGCCTGCACGCTCTCTACGGTGGCCAGCACCTCGCCCTTCTTTACGTGGTCGCCCTCCTTGACGTAGAGGCGGGTGATGCGCCCGAAAGCGGTCGCTCCGATGTTCACATAGGTCTTGGGCTTGATCTGGCCGGTTCCGCTGACGATGGAAACCAGGTTTTCACGGACTACCTTCCCGGTGATTACCTTGGTGTATCCGGCCTGGGCGCGCTCAATCGCAATGCCCGCAACCACACCCGCCACGATGACTGCACCCAGAATCAGCAGTGCTCGTTTCACATTCATTTGACGCAACACCTGCCCAATTGCGGTGGAACCGCGCCCTCTGTGTCCGCTGGGAGATCTATCGGCCGGCGCTGGACATCCCCGGCCCAAATTCTATAGGAGACAGCTTCCATCCTAGCAGGACGCTCCCAACGAGGCAGCCGATGGCAAGGAGAAGATTTAGAGACCTCTGTGTCCGGAAAGACGCAGTGTGAACAGAGATTGCGAATCCCTGTCTCCACGCCGATGGTTCAACAGAAAACCTCCTTCGCGCCCTACCGAAAGGCGGGGCAAAGCGGTCCAACAATCGGCGGCCGCGTGGAAACGCTGCGCGCCGTCAGCAGAGAAGGCTGGAACGGCCTCAGTCGCGGCATTCTTGTCCCTCCGCCCGGTGGCGATCGCGCTTCCTGCGACGGAACCCGGGAGGTTACGGGCGCGGGTTACCGGCTTCCCGGAAGGCGGCTTGCCGTTGCCTGTCTTTTGCAAGACATGAGCTTCCGGTGAGTTCCCGCTTGTATGCGGAGTAAGGGAAATTTAGAATTGAAGGCCGGTAAGAGATTATGGAGTCGTATATGCCGAGGGTCCGAGTTGCCCTTCTAGCTGCAGCCGTTCTCAGCCTGGCCGCCGTTCCCACGGCGCAGGCCAAAAGCGCAAATCGGGCAAGCCAGGATTCCGCCTCCGCCGGCCAAAGCGCCACGCCTGAGAGTCAGCCGGACGCCGACGTCAATCCTCTCCAGCGGCCGGAGACCGACAAGCAAAAGTTTGAAAAGCAGAAGGCGCTGAAGGAAGAGCTGAAAGGCCCCTACAAGAAATGGGTCGATCAGGATGTCCGCTGGATCATTACGGATCAGGAACTGAAAGCTTTCAAGAGCCTCTCGAATGATGAGGAGCGCGACAACTTCATCGAGAACTTCTGGAGGCGCCGCAACCCCGATCCCGATTCTCCGGAAAACACCTTCAAAGAGGAGTACTACGAGCGCATTGCTTACGCCAATGAGCATTACGCTTCCGGCGAGCCCGGTTGGAAGACCGATCGCGGTCACATCTACATTGCTTTTGGCAAGCCGGACAGCATCGACTCTCACCCTAGCGGCGGTCCCTATGAACGCCCCTTTTCTGAAGGCGGCGGTCAGACGTCAACCTTCCCCTTTGAGGTCTGGCACTATCGCTACCTCGCCGGGATTGGCAGCAACATCGACATCGAGTTTGTCGATACCTGCATGTGCGGCGAGTACCACATGACGATCGACCGTTCTGAGAAGGACGCGCTGGCGCACGTTCCCGGCGCCGGGGACACCATGTACGAGCAAATGGGACAGGCCAAAAGGGCCGACCGCTGGAAGGGCGGTCTGGAAGCACTGGGTGACGGTCCGATGCACTCCCAGGACCAAAGCAAGGAATTCGACCGCATCGAGCAGTATGCCAAGCTGATGGCCGCCCCGCAGATCAAGTTCACCGATCTTGAGGGATTCCTGGTCAACCACAAAGTTCTTACCGGTCCTTTCTTTCCCTTCGAGGTGCGCACTGACTTCGTGAAGGTCACCGACGACACGGTGCTGGTTCCGCTGACCCTGCAGATCAAGAACAAGAACATCACCTTTGTCACCAAAGACGGCGTGGCCAAGGGCGAGGTCAATGTGCTGGGCCGGGTCGCCACCATCACCGATCATGTGGTGGATACCTTTGAGCAGACCCTCGTTGTCGAAGAGCCGTCGGAACTGCTGGGCAAGGAGCTCCAGGCCGCTTCCGTCCACTGGTGGGCGCTGCCCCTGCGGCCCGGCCGCTACCGCATCGACATCGCGATTAAGGACGTGAACAATCCCGACCACATCGGCACATGGGCACAGGGAATTGTGGTTCCCCGCTACGACGACGACAAGCTCTCCGCCTCTTCGCTGATCCTCGCCGACAAAATGGAAAAGGTGCCCACCAAGGACATCGGCACCGGGCAGTTCATCCTGGGCAATACCTTCGTCCGGCCCCGGGTGAGCTCCTCAGCGGCCGATCCGGTAAGCTTTCATCGCGGCCAGAATCTCAACTTCTGGATGCAGGTGTATAACCTGGGAATAGACGCCAAGAGTAAGCAAAATTCGGCTACCATTCACTACCAGATTACCGATCTTGCCAATGATAAAACCGTGCTAAACACCACGGAGAGCAGCAAGACGCTGAGCGCCAACAGCGCCAACTCCGACCAGCTAACGGTGGAAAAGTCGGTCCCCCTGGCCAGCCTCCAACCGGGCAAGTACCAAGTGAAGATTACGGTGGACGACGGCATCTCGAAGCAGCAGGTCGCGCAATCGGCCCCGTTCGTTGTGAATTAGGGCCATCGGCCCCTCGCTCCGGCCTGAATCGGAGGAGCCGGCCACCTCTTGCCGCTTGTTGTAGATCTTGAATTGTGGGCCCCCTTTGAGCGTAATATCGAGGTGAGCAGCGCGTGGTGAGCAACAGGCTCTACCAAATCGCAATTCTGGTGGCGCTGGCGGCAGCGGGGCTGACGCCTGCCTTCGCCCGCTCCGGCGCCGTCGTCAGTGGAGTGGTGCGCGACTCCAGAGGAACGCCGCAGATGGGGGCGCTGGTGCAGTTGCTGGCCGCCGACTCCAGCGTCGTCGCTCAGACCTACACCAATCTCCGCGGCGGCTTCCTGATGGAAGACCTTCTTCCCGGCACCTACCGGGTAAAGGCTACCGGAGAATCTTTTCTTCCTACCCTGCGCGAAGGGTTGCGCATTCGCGGCAGCAGCAAGACCGACATCAATCTCACGCTGAACACATTGTTTGAAGCCATTCAATGGCTGCCCGCCCAACCCCGTTCGCCCGACGAGCCCACCGACGATTGGAAGTGGACGCTGCGATCCTCCAGCAACCGCCCGCTGCTCCGCTTTCTTCAGGATGGCCCGCTGGTCGTGGTGACCGGTGACGACCAGTCCGCCCCGCAACTGGAAGCGCGGGTGGATGTCTCCGGCGGCTCACGCAGCTTTGGCCAAAGCGGAACGCATAGTGCCTTCGAAGTAGAAAGATCGGGAGCCGCGGGCGGCCATCTGATTCTGCGCGCCGACCTCGGGCCGCATCCTCTCGACAACACGCAGTACCTGGCCGGGTATGAACAGCCTCTCGGGCCGGGTAGGGAAATTCGCACCTCCGTCGCCTTCGAAAATACCGGTAACATTGAGGGCGCAAGCGGCTTCGGGAATGTGCAAACCGCCTTTCTGCGCGGAGCCGAGCTGGTGAACCTCGGACCGAACATCGCAATTCAGTTGGGCAGCCAAATTGAATCGGTGCGCGGAAACACATCGCTGGTCAAGAGTCTGCCCTTTGCCGTTGCTGCCTGGCACTCCGGCGGCGCCCGCCTCTCCTATCGCGTCGCCACCTCGCCGCAGGTCCAAGCCGCGGACGAGATCGGCGATTCCAGCACTCTGGCTCCCAGCTTCTACGAGGCCGGCGGCGCATTGCGGATCGAGCAGGGAACCCACCAGGAACTCCGCGCGGAGGCGGCCTCGCCGGATGTCCACGCGCTGCTCGCCATCTATGAAGATCGAATGAGCCACCCCATCGTCGAGGGTGGCGGCTCGCCCGGACCGGCCGAATTCGCCGGCGGCAACCTGCTGTACGATCCTGCCGCGCAGTTGATTCGCGCCGGCGCCCCCGCTTATTCCACCGCGGGATTTACGACTGCTCTCGAGGGCAAGCTCGCAGGCTCCACCTGGGTCTCCGTATCCTTCGCGCGCGGCGGCGCACTGGCTTCGCCCGTTCCCGATTCCAAAATCACCATGAGGCAGGCGCTGTCGGCATTGGGAGCCAATCGCAGCGAGGCCATCACTGGCGCCGCCCACGGCGTTGTGCTTCGCACCGGCACCCATTGGCGCGCCTCCTACCGCTGGCAGCCCGCCTCCACCGTCACCGCCGTCGATCCCTTCGACTACCGGGCGCAAGACGCGTTTCTCACCCTGCTCATCCGCCAGCCTGTCCACTGCGGGCACCTGCTGCCCAATGGAACCGAGGCGCTGGTCGCGGTGCGCAATCTGCTTGCCCAGGGCTATCGCCCCTTCCTCACTCCCGATGGAAGCACTCTGTACTTCGCGCAGACCAGCCGCTCCGTTTTCGGCGGACTCTCCTTCAACTTCTAGCGTGTTTTTCCCTCTGCCGTTTCGGCGCAATGCGCGTCGCGACTGAGATGTCATCCGTACTGCGGCCGAGCGCCGCTCCATTCCCTTGCAAAATGTGCCTGCGAATCCAACCCCGGCGACACGCGCTTCGATCCTGTGCGCCCGGCGGGAAATGCGTGGCCGCCATGTGCTAATATTTGGGCTGGCGCTGGTTCTTCCTCGCGCCTCTTCCGCTCAATGAATGTGCCTCCACATTCAGTCTGAAAAATGGACGCGTAGCTCAACTGGCAGAGCATTCGACTCTTAATCGACAGGTTGAAGGTTCAATTCCTTCCGCGTCCACCAAATTCCAATCTCACGGTGACGGCAAAGACGATCGCTGAAGACGTGCTCTCCGATACAGCGCAAGAATCGACGATTGTACATTGAAAAATTTTGACATCTGTCGATAAGTTGAGCAGGAGGGTTCACGAGATGATCAGTCCAGTTTCCAGCAATGCAGCCGTTTCGCAAGTTCGGTTCCACGCAAACGCTGACCCGTCGGCGGCGCCGCAGAATCAGCCCGGATCCTCCTCGGATTCGGTGAGTATCAGCCCGCAGGGACATGCGGCGGCAGCCATGAGCCACGATGCGGATGGCGACGGCGACGGCCACTAGACAGAAGGAACATAACCGAAAAGCAGCAGGGGCGGTCGCTGGCCCCCTGCTCCCAAATTTTTGTGCAGTGTCCGTTGATCGGTGTCCGTTGATCGTTAAGGGTGACGAACGGCCTGTGCCGCCGTACATTGGCCGTGGATCACGAGTTTTTAACGGAAGCAGGGAAGCGCGATAAAGTATCCCCTCGACATTCCGGAATCCATCGCTGGCAGCCCTTGGGCTGCCAGTGCCGGAAGCGGAGCCGCGTCTACGCAAGGAGCTTGCGATTGCGCTGTACGTTCAGGGCATTCTGTCGTTTGGCAAGGCATCCGAGGTCGCCGGAACGAATCGCTCCTTGTTTGCCGATTGGATCGGGGAGACGGGAGATTCCGCGGCACTACTCGGAAGATGAATTGGCGCAAGACCTCGATGATGCTGACGGTCAGTGACCCGCACTAATATCAAATCTCGCCTCAATAGGCCGTCTGGAGGTTCCAGGTATTTCGATCCCCGCCAAGTTTGGGACTCTGCAAAGCACCATCTCCACGCCAACTGGGCTGCTCCGTGTGGGACTCGGCGGCGACAGCTCGCCGCATAGGATCGCTGTTCAAATGCGGCTGGAGTTCTGACGTTTGGAGGCAGCGAGACCCAGTCCGTGAGTTATAGTATTTAGCAATGCTGGAGCGCACCCTCAATCCGAGAAAACGTCGGCTGTTGTGGGGCGCACTCGGCTTCCTCTGCATCGTACTCATCGTTTTTAGCGGGATTGTACAGGTTGCGCACACGCATGCTGACGGGCAAGTCCATGCCGATTGTGCGCTCTGCCATGTTGCCCACGTAGTCGTTCAGCCGGCCGTTCTGCAATCCTTGCCGCATACTGTCCGCATCATCGCGACAATATCGGCCACGCGTCAGCCGATTCGTCCCAAACGCTTCCTTGCATTTGCCCTCTACGTTCGACCCCCGCCTGTTCAGGCTGCTCGCGCCTAAGTCAGCCTTCAAAAAAAATCAGGTTTTATGAACTACAAAGGGGTTCGTGTATGCACTCGTCCTTGCGGCGTGCCGTTTTTCTATTTGTCTTCATGTGTTTCCTTTCAACCTACCTTCCAGCAGCCTTTGCGCAAACCAATGCGGGAAGTGTCAGCGGAACCGTCACCGATCCCACCGGAGCCATCATTCCCGGAGCAACCGTCACCATTCAAAATCCTATTAGCGGCTATATGCAAACGGCCCGAACCAACAGTTCGGGACAATTTCAATTTACCAATTTGCCGTTTAACCCATATCACTTGACCGCTGAGGCCACTGGATTCGGCTCGGTCGCGCGCGACGCCAACGTGGAATCCTCAGTGCCGGTGAATATGAAGATTGCGCTGAATGTTGCGGGATCTGCCACAACCGTTACGGTGGATGCGGGAGACCTGTTGGAAAACGATACGACGATGCATACCGACTTGGATCGTCGCTCGTTTGCCAAGCTTCCCATAGAAAGCCAATCCTCGTCCGTCAGTTCGCTGGTTACGCTGATGTCTCCTGGGGTTGCCGCGGACTCAAACGGTCTTTTTCATGGGCTGGGCGATCATGCATCGAATTCTTTTTCAATTGATGGCCAGCCGATCACCGATCAGCAGAGCAAGGTGTTTTCCAACCAGATTCCTATCGGCTCAATCCAATCCGTCCAGGTCATCGATGGCGCGCCGCCTGCCGAATACGGGGATAAGACAAGCCTGGTCATCGTGGTGACGACACGTTCGGGTCAAGGCGTGACCACACCCACCGGCGGCGTCACCAGTTCTTACGGATCATTTGGATCGTCAACCGGCGGTTTTGATCTTTCCTATGGTGGGAAGAATTGGGGCAACTTCATTTCCGCTGATGGGTTGAATACGGGACGATTCCTCGACGGACCGGAGTTTAGCGTCTTTCACGACAGAGGGAACGAAGAGAATCTCTTTGATCGGGTGGACTACCAATTTACACCGGCTGATTCTGTCCACTTGAACCTGAACTATACGCGCTCCTGGTTTCAGACGCCGAATGCTTATGACAATCTGAATGTGATGAACGTGATCAGCGGCGGCAGCGGGAGCAACCCGGTCTTCGGCAACGTTGGCGATACCGACCAGAAGTCGAAGATCGAAACATTCAATATTGCGCCGAGCTATATGCGGCTACTGAATCAGTATTCTGTGTTGAACTTTGGCGCCTATGTCAGAAAAGATGCATACAACTACTTCCCCAGCAAGAACCCTCTCGCGGATCTTGGCCCCCCAAATCTGCAAAACCAGACAATTGGACAAGAGCGGACCCTTCTAAATGCCGGTGTGCACTCCGATGTTTCCTATGCGAAAGGGATCAACAACATCAAGGCCGGAGTTACGTATGAGCAGACCATTCTCAGAGAAAATGACAGTCTTGGCGTTGTTGCTTCCACCTTCAATTCGCCCTGTCTGGACTTAGACGGAACTCCTGTGAGTGGATTTACCGATTCGTCACAGTGTGCCGCAGCCGGGAACCAGCCAAACCCAGGTTTTCTGCCAGTGTTGCTGCCGTATGACCTGACGCGTGGAGGTAGCAACTACAACTATGCTGGCCATACCGACGTGAAGGAACTGGCCCTCTATATTGAGGACCAGATCAAGACCGGCAACTGGCTCTTCAACCTGGGTATGCGCGGTGACCTGTACAACGGTCTAACCGTCGCTCGTCAGGCCGAACCGCGTGTAGGAATTGCTTACACGGTCAAACCGACTAATACCGTGCTACGCGTCTCGTATGCCCGCACATTGGAAACGCCATTCAACGAAAATCTGGTGCTTTCCAGCCAGGGCTGCTCAAGTCCGGTATTGTCTCCGCTTCTCGCATGTACTCCCGGTGTATCGGGAACCCTCCAGCCCGGTTTTCGCAATGAATTTCATGCGGGCTTCCAGCAAGCCTTCGGAAAATATGCGGTCACGAGCGGCGAGTACATCTGGAAATACACCCACAACGCGTTCGACTTCAGCGTATTGGGCAACACCCCCATTACGTTCCCGATTGACTGGCACAACTCCAAAATCTCCGGATTCACGCTGCGCACCGACGTTCCGGCCATCCACGGCGTTTCTGCATTCGTGATCATGTCCTCGGTGGCTGCCCGCTTTTTCCCGCCTCAGGTTGCCGGAGCAGGCGCAACGGTGGGCCAGAGCGGTCTCCCGTTCCGTATCGATCACGACGAAAAGTTCAACGAGACAACCCATCTGCAATACCAACCGTTGGCGCGCGGGCCGTGGTTTGGCTTTAACTGGCGTTTTGATAGCGGCCTGGTTGCAGGCGCGGTGCCGTTTGCAACCGATGCGACGACGCCAGTTGATCTGACAGGGCTCACAGCGGACCAGCAACAGCAAGCCGGACTCGCATGCGGTAGCCGGCGTGCGACACTTTCCGCGCCACTGACTACGTGCGCTCCTTCTCAATATCATTCGAGTCTGGTGTCGATTCCGGCCCCCGGAACGGAGAACGACGACCACAACCCGCCGAGAATTGCGCCGCGCAGTCTCTTCGACATCGAGGTTGGAGATGACAACATCTTCAACAGCAAGAGATACAAATTCAGCGCTAACCTGACGGTCATCAACGTGACCAACAAGTATGCGCTCTACAACTTCCTGTCAACATTTAGCGGTACACACTATGTGACGCCGCGAGCGCTGACGGCCCAGATTGGCTTTCACTTCTAACAGCAATAACTTGAGGGGGGAGTGATGGGCGCTGAAGACCTCTCGCTCCCTAATGTTGCCGCAGACGACGCACGCGCCGCCCCGTCGGAACCATAGTATCTTGCGGAAGTTGCAACGTATGGGGCGCGCAGTCTTCTCGAACCCTACGAACGTTCATGAGCTTCTATCGCCGCTTCGATGCAATCGGCTCGCGATTGGCTTCAAAGCTGATACGAAGTCGAGTGCGGGTCGCTTTCGCAAAGCGCTCCAGCGTGCGCGTAGAGGGTAATACTTTGCCACTCTCAAGCCGTGCGACGACGGCCTGAGTCGTTCCCATCGCCTCCGCGACCTCTTGCTGTGTCATGTCGGCATTGCCCCTGGCCTCGATCAAAGCGGACGCGAGTGCAAACTCCTTCTCTAACGCGGCATATTCAGCAACATACTTCGGATCTTTCTTCCACCGCGTGAAGGACTCCTCAGCCGGTATGAATTTACGCTTCATTGGACCTCCTTTGCCCGTTTTAAGGCGGTAAGAATCTCCCGCCTTGGTGTTTTCTGATACATACACCAAACCGTGAATCATGTGAACGAGTACGTAAACGGCCAAATCCACACCCAGGGAATCGAGAATCTCTGGAGTCTACTGAAGCGCGGTTTGAATGGTACCTATGTTGCCATTGAGCCGTTCCACTTGAACCGCTATGTGGATGAGCAGGTATTCCGCTTCAATCATCGCAAAGGAAAGAACGATGCAGACCGTTTCAAGCTGGCGGTCTATCAGATTGCCGGGAAACGGCTGACCTATGCAGAATTGACCGGCAAGGATGGTCGAACGGCGCAAGTTTTTTGAGGCTAGCTTTGAGAAGCGCGGTGCTTGGATGAAGTGCGGGAGGCGGAAGCTTTAGGCTTCCGCTTTTCTGCTTCCACGCGCCTCTGCAATTCCGTCTTCGAGACCTTCATGCTCGAGCGCATGGCTTCGGGATTGTTCGGTGGGGCCTTCATGGCGCTATCATAACTCTTCCCCCTTGAAGGAGGTTCCTGCAAATGGACGAAAAGCAATCAGACTTCATCTACAGGAGCAGGCTGCAACCTGCAAGAGCGCGCATAGGAACTCTTGGCGTACTGCGATGTACGAAGCACTAAGCAGCAACCTATGGTTCATCACGGAGGGGTTCCTGCTGATCCCGTATCCGCATTGATCGATCCTGAGCTGCCCCCTTTGGTTTAGTCCGGGTAAGTGAGAGTGCTCGGGTTTGAGTTTAGCAGTGGGACTATGGGCCCGCCGCCGCCGTCGGGGCTGTGCGAATGTGGGAAGCGTTTTTCGCTTCCCACATTTGCATAGCCCATTGCGAATTCCTCCGGGGTCAGATAGCCCAGCGCGCTGTGTGGGCGCACCCGGTTGTAATCGTTTCTCCAGTCTTCGATCGTCTCCCGGGCGTCGTCCAGCGTGAGGAACCATTGCCGGTTCAGACACTCCTAGCGGAACTTGCCGTGGAACGATTCGATGTAGCCGTTCTCCATCGGCCTGCCCGGCGTGATGAAATGCAGCGTCACCTTGTTCTCATAAGCCCACTGGTCCAGCGCCTTCGCGGTGAACTCGGTGACATGGTCGATAACGACACGGGTTGGCAGGCCGCGCGTGAGCCGCAGTCGGTCCAGCACCCAGCGCCGGCAACGATGTGTCCACCTCGATGACCGGCATCTCCCGCGTGGATGCGTCCTCGATCGACAGCGTGCGCAGCTTGCGCCCCGTCGCCAGCGCGTCAGGCAGGATTGCACGTATTCGCAACCGCATCTTCAGACGATGTTTTGTTTGTTGGGGAGCTTGGCGCAGAGAAGGTTGTCGATTACAAGACCACACGATTTGAAGACGTTGTGCCCCAGGTTGACATCGTTCTCGACATGGTGAGCGGCGACACGAGGAGGCGCTCGCTGGAGATGATAAAGCCGCGAGGGATTCGCTGCGGCTCGGCCAGTTGCCATCGAGTTTCAGACGATTGCTACAGCAAATAGCTACTGGCGCAAGTGACCGCGACGAAGATAAGCGATGGAAAATATATCAGCAGCACGATCACACGCGTTGTGGTCGTGGGAGGTGGATTTGCCGGATTGGCGTGTGCTCTTGATCTGGCGTTCCGTCCAGACCTTCCCCTCATGCTGATTCACAGAAATAACTACCATCCAGCTACGGTTCTGAATGGTTTCTGTCGAATTTGTTCAGTCTATTCCAACAGCTTTCAAAGCAGCTTCAACGGTCGCCAGCGGCAGCAGAAGCGATAAGGGAGCATCCAGCAGCGAAATCGCGCCATAGCTGGCGTACCAGCGCGCAACCTT
>JANWJB010000192.1 GCA_025449575.1 Acidobacteriaceae bacterium | reverse complement strand
TATGGATGATCGAGCGATCTTGAGGGATAGGATTCCCCGCTATTCGCGCGCAGGTGAAGTTGATGTTCACTTTTCGGATGAGTGGATTGCTGTCAAGCATCATAGTACCCGCAATTTCCTTCAGCAATGGGGGGCGATTGAATCGGGGATGTCCGACACACGCGAGGCTATTATCTCTTCGCTAAGCCGGTGCATTGCCCGCAACTTCTTCCGAATTCCGCCTCGCAACGTTGAACGAACCCTTCCCCTTGCCGGGTGTGTAGAGGACTTTCACCTCCAAGTGAGTGCGCCCTGCCGGGCGCACCAAATAGAGAGCCTGCCGCTGTGAACAGCGGCAGGCTCTCTGTCAGTCAGTCGAGTCAGAAGGTAAACCTGCCGGCAACCTGCAGGATTCGAGGGCTGTTGGCTTGCCGTGTGATCCAGCCCACGGTGGAAGAGCCAAGTTGGGTGTTCGGGACGCCAAACTGCACGCGGTTGAAGAGATTGAACGCCTCTACTCGGAAGTTGAGCGACATGCTTTCGTAAACGGGAATTTTCTTGTATAGCGCCATATCCCAGTTGGCGATGCCCGGCGTGCGCATGGTGTTATCGGTGCGAGATTCGTTTCCGTAAGTGAAGTAACTGGGTGCCTTAAAACAGGCAGTGTTGAAATAAGTGCTGTGGGAGCCTGCCCCGCCAAGCCGGTTGTAAATGGATCCGCTCAGTACCCTCCCGCATCCGGGCACCACGTTGGGCCGCTCCGTGCCCTGAAACGCGTAGGTCGAGAGAATGTTCGGAGACACTGAAAGGCTCATCGGAAAGCCCTCCTGAAACGTTGTAATACCCTCCAGGCCCCAGCCCCCGATTAGCCCGTTTGCCACCCCGGAGAGCTGGGGAAACAGCAACTGGCCGCGGCCGATGGGCAGCAAATAGTTATAGCTGACCACCAGCGTTTGCCGTGCGTCGAAGTCGGAGAGTGAGTACTCGTCCGCGAGATTGTTGTAGTTCTGGTAAGCGGCCACTCCGCCGCCGGTCGTATCCAGCCAGGTGGTCAAGGTTTCGGCATTGGTCATCTGCTTTGAAAAGGTGTAAGCACCCAGGATCTGGCTGCCGTTCTGCCAGCGCTTCTGCAGCGTCATCTGCAATCCGTTGTAGTTGCTGACGCCGACATAGTGACCGCTGTAAGCGCCGATGCTGCCATACTGCGGAAAGGGCCGCAATAATTGGTTTTGCGTAACTGTCGGATTTTTCAGTACTCCCTGATTAATGTATGGGTAGTACGGGTTAGCCACCTGCTGGTTCAGGAAGCACCCTCCGAAATTGCCGGTGGAGCAGTTCGGATCGGCGGCGGCCTTTGCCAACACGCTGTCGGGGAGCGGATTGATGGAGAGGCCGGCGCCGGACGTGGGGAGGTGATCGCCGTGTAATCCCACGTAAGCTGCCGTCAGCGCAACGCCCATGGGAAATTGGTGCTGGACAGCTACGTTCCACTGGTAGGTCTCGGCGCTGGCTTGGCTGGCGAAGTTCGCCTGCGAACTGCCGCCAAGCAGAATCTGCTGGTAGCTCGGATCACGGTGCGGCGGTGATATCAGGCCGGTCGGAAACGGATTGTCAATTGTGTTGTCGGTGGTGTACACGCCGTTTTGGTAGTTATTCGGCGTCTCGTTTCCATTGATCGTACCCACCACACCGTTGCTGATCTGGTTGATGCCGGCCCCCAGAGGCAGCTCATTGAAAAAGACGTCGTTCGGAACGATGAACCTGCCCCAGCCTGCGCGAGCCACCGTGTTATTGGTTACGCGGTAGGCAGCCCCGAGGCGCGGGGACCAGTCGTTCCAGTTCTCGCTGCGCATCCCAGACTCTGGATGCTGCGGGGTGTTGACAAGGTCGAAAGCTCCCGGGACGCTAAGTCCTGTTTCGCTGTGAAGAACGGGATTGATTTCAGTGGGGTTGAAGGTATCCAACCAACCGTGTCCCGCGAGGAACTCGCCGGGAACCTCGTAGCGCAGCCCAAGAGTGAGCGTCAACTTGTTGGTGGGCACCCAGGAATCCTGGGCGAAGTAGCCCTGATAGTAAAGCCTCTGAAAGACTGGCGGTGAAATCTGCACACTTCCGCCGGTCAAATAGCCCAACTCAAATGTCGCAAGCCCGTTCCCCGTGTTGCCGGATGCGGCATTTTTAGCAGTTAGCGCGTTGCTGGCTTGGAACTGACCGCCCGGGAAATTGGTCTGGAAGTAGTTCAAATCGTAGCGACGTAGATCGAGACCGACCTTGAAGGTGTGCTTCTTCCAGATCTTCTGGTAAGTTCCGGAGACGGCGTAGTCGTTGCTCATGCCGAGAATCAGGCCAGCCGCACCTTGCGTATAACTGATCGGCCCGGATGTGCTTAACTGCGGCACGCCGGTGGATGGCGTGAAACCATTGAGACCGCCGAAGTTCATGTACGATGGAAAACCAAGCTTCGAGGCGGGGTCAAAACCTAGAAATGGAGGCGTGCGGTTATAGTTCCAATTCAGGTAGGAGAGGTGCACATCGACGATGGATGTCGGATTGAACACGTAGGTGTCGCCGACGACTACCTGCTGGGTGGTGAAGTTGTCGGGCTGGACGCTATTGTCACCCAAGCCGTTGCCCCAGGGATGGTCGGATACAGTTTTCGACTTCCACCAGGTGTAGCGCTCGAAGGCAGTCTGTTTGGAGCTGAGGACCTGGTCCCCGCGGAAGGTGAGCTGATCGTTCCTACCGCCTGCGCCCGACAGGAGAGAAAAATTGTTCACCGGGCCATAAGGAGTGATCGTTCCAGGGACGTTTTGCTTGCCATAAACGGGAAACGCAAGCATGTTCTTGGCAACGGTGCTCATGCGGCCGGGAGGGATGACGTTGGGCACGCCTCTGTACGAGAACTGCTGCCGAGTGGGTGCGGTTCCTGCCTGCTGGGCTGAGGTGCATGCCGGGTTTCCGTTATAGCCGCATGTTGTAAGGGGATCGTAGATCGGAGCGGAAATGCCGGAGAAGTCGCCCGTCAACTCCGCAGCCGTGGGCACGGTAGCCAGAACCGGCTGGCCGTAGGATTCTCGAAAACCCTGATAGTCCGCGAAGAAAAAGAGCTTATTGTGCATGATGGGACCGCCGACATTTGCGCCAAACTGGTTCTGGTGCCATGCCTGTCTGCCCGTACCCGTGCGGTTAGAGAAGAAATTGTTGGCATCCAGCACGGTATTGCGTAGGTACTCGAACGCCTCGCCGTGGAAGGTGTTCGTGCCGGACTTTGTGCTCATGTTAACGATGCCGCCGTTGTACATACCGAATTCAGCGGTGTTGTTGTGAGTCTGGACGTTGAATTCCTGGATAGAGTCCTGATTCATGATCAGGACGATATTGTTGCCGTAAGACGTGTTTACGGGAGCGCCGTCGACCAGCACCGCGCCCTGGTTGGCGTTCGCGCCGCTAAACTGATAGTTGCCGCCCGCAAACACGTTCAGGCCGCTCAGGTTCGAGCTCGTGTTGCCCACGCCGGTCGCGTTGCCCAGCGGTACGACGCCCGGTACCAGCGCTACCAGCCCCAGCACGTTGCGGCCATTGAGCGGCAGGCTTTGTACCGTATTGCCCTCTATGACTTGACCGAGCGAAGCGCTATCGGTCTGCAGAATCGGCGGCGCTTCGGTAACGACCACCTCCTGGGTCTGCGTGCCCACCACCATCTTCACGTCCACGCGCGCCTGCTGATCGACGGCGACTTCAATTGGATTCCGGGAGAAATGCTTGAAACCGGTTGCGTCGACTTCGATCTTGTACACGCCGCGCGGCAGCGAAAGGATCGAGTAGTTTCCCTGTGCATCGGTTGTGACAGCTCGCTTTTGGCCTGTCCCATTGTTGGTGACGGTAATGCCGGCTCCGGGCAGCACCGCGCCCGTGGGATCGGTCACCGTCCCAACAATTGCACCAAAGATGTTTTGTGCGCGCGCTGAAACGCCGCATAATGCTGCCCCAATCAACAAGGCCAATGCCGTGCGCCACACGCACTTCGATACTTTCATGCTGCCCTCCTCAATCTCTTGGCCCGCCAGGCCTGGGAAGTATAATTAGGAAAAGGTTTCACAACAGTGCATAATATGCAATCAACGTTGCACGCACAAAAGTGTGCATCCAAAAAAGAATGGTTGTCAAGGTCTAAACTTCTATGGCGGGGGCCGCGCCCATCCTGATCGCGGTCAGACACAATGGCCAATCGATCCCGGCGGTGAAGCAGACCGATAAGAACGGGACTCTCCATCTGGCCGGATGCAAACCATCAAGGCAGCGAGCCGACCGCAGAAGCGGCAATGAACGTGAGCGTCAAGCGCCTGACCCCGGATTCCCTTCCCATTTCAAACCAATATCTTCTTTGGCAATAGGGCTGGTCCGTGTTGTCGTTTTGATCGTCATCGCAGCGGCCGGCCGGTAATCCCACGAAGAGGGCGGAGAATCGCCTCAAGATGCAGCCCGGCTCTTCAAGGCATGTGGGGCTGAGGGGTCAAGTGCGAGGTCGCCCGCGGAAAAACCCGCGGCGCCCAGCGAAGGCGGGACGCCGCAGGAGGAGCGTATAAAGCGACAGGGGCTTATCTGAACAGCAGAGGAGCGAACGCGTAAAGACTCCGCCTCCACGTCTGCCATTCATGTGCGGTGCCGGGTGAGACATACGCGTAGCTGTTGGTGATGCCGGCAGCTACGAGTTGCTGTTGATGGGTCTCAAGATTCTTCGGGCGTTCCAGGGAACCGCAACTGAAGAAAAATACCTTGACCTCTTTGTCGAATTTCGCCGGATCGGCCATGGCGCCGTTGTAGATCGTCTTGAGATCGAGCGGCGCCGTGCTGCCATCGGGTTTCTGGTTGAAAGCGCCCATGGCCGCGATATCGCCGCTGAACAAGCCGATGTAGGCGAACTTATCAAGGTTAGACAGAGTGACCGCCTGGGTAATCATGCCGCCCATCGAAAGGCCGGCCATCGCGCGGTGGTCCTTGTCGGTAAGCGTGCGGAAGTTGCTGTCGACCCACGGAATCAGATCGTTAAGCATCAGCTTGCCGTAGAGACCGCCTCCTGGAGGAAAGCCGAATCCGCCTCTGCGCGGAGCAGCGGCGCCGGCCCGTGGCGCCCGAGGAGCCCGCATCGTCGGCGGCGGCCCCACCGCGCTGGTTTCCATCACCACGATCATCGGCTTCACCTTGCCGGCGGCGAGCAGGTTGTCGAGAATCAGGTTCGCCCGGCCCATCTGGATCCAGACTCGCTGGTCTTCGCCCCCGCCATGCTGCAGATACAGCACCGGGTAGCGGGTCTCCATGTCTTTTGCATATCCAGGCGGCGTATAGATGTAGATACGGCGCCAGCTATTGGCGGTCTTGGAATAGTAGTTCTTGATCAAGACATTGCCATGCGGCACATCTTTCAGATCATAGAAATCGACGCCCGGCTCGGCGACCTCGAAGCCATTGCACATGTGGCCGAAGCCGATAAATGCATTCGTGCCCGGATCGAGTACGATTGCGCCGTCAACGATCATCCAGTAGTTGTGATAACCGAAGGCCTGCGGCTCGCTGGTGTATGTCCAGACGCCGTCGGCGCCCTTCACCATATCGAAGGGATGGTTGTTGATCGAGACCTGGACCTTCTGCGCATCGGGGGCTTTGAAATGGAAGGTTACTCGGTAGTCTTTTTCAATCTGCGGAAACTGAACGCCCGGTAAGTTATCGGGGGAAGGATGCGCCGGAATGGCGGCAGCAGAGGCGGAGGCCACAGGAGGGGGTACCAGCTTCTGCCTTTCTGCTTGAGCGAAGCATGTTCCCACAGCCAAAATGGCCGTGAACAAAACTAAGAAGCGTGGTCGTTTCATTCGTGCAATCTCCTCGATGGGTCTTGAAGGCACACTCACTCTAGCCTTCCGGCCCTGGTTGTTCAAGGGCATTCGAGGAGAACACAGAGTAGGCTGCCGCGCCGTGGGGCCACTCGGCCGTGACCCTATGTGGCTGCCCGGCGAAGTGTCCGGCGCAAGTGAGCGGCAGGAGAGCGGGAGGGGCCCCGGATTCCAATCGGTTGCCATGAGGGATGCTCGGTGTCTCAATGGAAATCGTGCGAGCGCAGGTCCAGAGCGCGATCCGGAAGAGCCATCAGGCGTGCCGCTTTTACGTGAATCACGCCATCCTGATTCTGCAGCGGGCCTTCCACCAGGATAAATTTGCTGCGCGTCACCAAAAGGCGGTCCCGGTCATAGAGATCCGGAGTGATGATCACATTGGCAATGCCGGTCTCATCCTCCAGCGAGAGAAAGATGAAGCCTTTGGCGGTGCCCGGGCGCTGCCGCGCGATGATGCATCCCGCCGTGCGCACAAACTCGCCGTTGGTGTGGCGCTTCAATTCCCGGGCCGGGAGAACCCCCTGGCGCTGTAACTCCGCCCGGCGGTAGTGCATGGGATGTTTCCCAATCGTCAGGCCGGTCCCGGCATAGTCGGAGACCAGACGCTCTTCCGTATCCATCTGCGCCAGCGGCAGAGCATGCGATTCCTCGCGCAGCCAATCGCTCTTCTGCCGCAGCAGCGGACCCTCCGGCCGGCCGGCGCGGCCCGCCTGCCAAAGCGCATCGCGGCGGTGCCTTACCTCGTCCAAATTGTTCATCGCCCCAATGCGGGCCAGCAGCATCAACTCCCCCCGGTTGAGCGCCGGCACTCGCAGGGCAAGGTCTTCCACGCAAGAGAAGAGCCCGCCCCGGGCGCGAGCGGCGATCAGAGCCTCCACGGAGTGCCTTCGCAGTCTCTTCGCATACCGCAGACCCAGCCGCAGCGAGAGGCTGCCTTCCCGCTCATGCTCAATTGTGCAAGGCCAGTCCGAGGTCTGCACGTCGATCGGTTTCACGCGCAGGCCGTGCCGCTGCGCATCCTTGATCAGGACCGCCGGCGCATAGAAGCCCATCGGCTGGTTATTGAGGATGGCGCACGTGAAGGCGGCCAGATACTTCACCTTGAAGTAAGCGGAGGCATAGGCGAGAAGGGCGAAGCTGGCGGCGTGCGATTCGGGAAAGCCATAGAGGGCAAATGACTGGATGTTCTCGACGATGTTGTCCTGGATCGTTGCGTCGATTCCGTTGGCGGTCATCCCGGCGCGCAGCTTCCCTTCAAGGTTCTTCATGCGCTCCCAGGAGCGGCGCATCCCCACCGCGCGGCGCAGCTCTTCGGCTTCGGCTCCCGAGAAATTGGCGACCGTCATGGCGATGCGCAGCAACTGCTCCTGAAAGAGCGGCACGCCCAGCGTGCGCCGCAGCACCGGCTCCAGCGACGGGTGAGGATAGGTGACCGCTTCCTTCCCCTGCCGCCGCCGCATATAAGGATGCATCATCTTGCCTACGATCGGTCCCGGCCGGATGATCGCTACCTGCACCACCAGATCGTAAAAGCGGGTGGGAGCATTGCGCGGCAGAGAGGCCATTTGGGCGCGGCTCTCTATCTGAAACATGCCTACGGTATCGGCTCGCCGCAGCACTTCGTAGACCTCGCCGTCTTCCGGGAGCTGCGCCAAATCCACCGGCTGGCCGTAGTGGCGGGGAATCAGCTCCAAGCAATCTTCCAAGACGGCCATCATGCCCAGGCCCAGCAAGTCGACTTTGACGATGCCCAGGTCGGCGCAATCCTCCTTATCCCATTGCACGACGGTGCGCCCCGGCATCGAGGCGCGCTCCAGCGGCACCACGCAGTTCAACCGGTCCTGGCAGATCACCATTCCCCCCGAGTGCTGGCCTAAATGCCGCGGCAGATCCTGAATCCGCATGCACAGCTCGAGATATTTGGCGATGCGCGGATGGCTCAGATCGAAACCCGCGGTATGGAAGGAGCGCGCCATGGTGTCGGTTTTGTCCCGCCACTCCCATTGGCTGACCAAGCTCGACAGCCGCCCCAGCGACTCCTCATCGAAGCCCAGGGCCTTGCCGG
>JANWJB010000191.1 GCA_025449575.1 Acidobacteriaceae bacterium | reverse complement strand
TAAATGCCTCCAGGTGGAACCCCTCCTGCGCGTGAGTATCATCGAGCACCGGACACCCTACGTTTTCCTCTCCGACGAGCGCGTGAAGCCGCGCGAGCGTTACATCAAGACGCGCCGGTTCCGGCAGTTGCGGTGAAAACAAACCGAGCTGCATTTTGGATGTTCTTCCCGGCTCCGCTGTGAGGACAATGGCATGTACCGCACTCTGCGGCGGATCAGCCTCGAGATCGAGGTGAAGTAGCTTCAGCCATATTCGCCGGTCATTGCTGGGCAGGGTTGGGTGCACGATACGCGTATGCATTCCGCCGCCATCTAGTGTGAGTGTGATTGAAATCGATGCCAAAGCCAGGGCGCGTGCGTTTGCACGTTGGACGATCTGTTCCAGTAGAAGATTTGCTACAAACAGTAGTGAATCCAGCGCTTCCACTGGTGAGTCGAATTCCATGGATTCCGTCAACGTAAACGGTGGCTCTATAGGTTGAAATAGATGGGAGCATTCTCCGCGCGCCAGTTGACGAAGGCGCTTGCCTTCCTGTCCCATGCGTGCAATGAGTTCTTTTTCCGGCAGATCGCCAAGGGCTCCGAGCGTGTGAATACCCCACAGGGAGAAGGTTTCGATCTGCTCTGCGGTGAGATCGAGCACTGTCAGTGGTAACCGGCCAAGCATCTCTTTCTCCGCACCCTCTGCAATGACCTTGCCCGGTACACCCGCGGAAAGTCCTTTTGCAGCGATCACAGATGCATGGAAGTTTTGGCTCATCGCGACGGATGCGGCGAAGCCCAGGATTCGCATACGGGAAAGAAGATCATGCGCCAGAATGTCAGGGGCGCCAAACAACTTCTCTGTCCCGGTGATGTCGATTGCGCACAAAAACATGCCATCCTGGCTGTGCTCCTCGACACGGGGTGAAAACACCCCAGCGCATTCCAGAAGCACAGCTTTAGCCGCGGCTTCTGTTTTAAGGGAACGCTTGAGAATGGCAGTTTGTGCAAACGTATCCAACTCGACCTGAGTCATACCGTGCATCATGCCGAGTGACCGCGCATTCTGGTTTAACGAACACACCTGCTGCAACGAAGGATCACCTTCCATCACCACACAGGGGCGCTGCCGCAACTCGGGGCGAAGGCGCAACAGGGCTTGTGCGGGAAACTCCTCGACGCAGACGCATGCATAAAGCTCAACAGGCGTATTCATCGCATGCCTGTCGAGGCGGGTTGCGTTTGCCACGCGGCGCCCCTCTCCGGTCGTGGTGGTTTTCGTATCGAAACGACATTGCTTTGAGCCTGCGCAAATCGTTGCCGCTCCACCGTAACGTGGTGCTTCATCCCGGTAAACATCGTGGGCTCATCGCAGCGCGGCTCCCCATTTACCAGGCGCAGCAGTAGCTCGGCGCTACTCTTTGCACATGGATACTGCGTGAGTAACACAAAAGCCGACTGCGTTCGCTCGGCCGCCGCACGGTAGCGAAACCACGTGGCCATGGGTACGCGCGAAACGTACGCCGGCGCGAGGCCGGCCATATCGAGAACGATGGCCGCAAAGCCGCCCGCCTGCAAGAGCAAGTCCGTGGCATGCAGCGCACGTTCGATGCGACTCCATGGCTTTTCAGCCTGCTTGCGCTCATTCACTTTCAGCGCTGGTTCTGGCGATACCTGTGCGATAGTTTCGCGTTCAAGCTTCGGTCGTGGTTGCGGTTCCCCACAGCGCGATGCAAGCTGTTCTGGCCGCAAAAAATTACCAATCGCAGCCGAGAGCCCTTTTCCCTCGGTGCGCGGGTGCGGACCGAAGCCGCCGCCATGCAGACCTTTCTTAATTGGGGGAGGAGCCAAATATTTTTGGGGAAGCCGGAAAGCAGCTTCCGTGCCGGGCTGTGCTGGTCTCCTCGCCGTGCCGCAACGCACCCACAAAAGGCGCTTCAAATCCACCCCAACGGCAGCTCCGGATTCGGGATCCAGCCCATCGCATACATCCACCCAGGCACATACATTGCCCGATCCAGTCATCTGAGCTACAAACGAAAGCGCCACGGAGGTACGCCCGCTGCACTCTGGGCCAACCAACTCCGAAATGGCCCCAAGAGGTAGTCCGCCATCCAGCACCGCGTCCAACTCTACAACTCCCGTCGGAGCCACGGGCCGGATGATCCGTGGCCGGGGAGTGAGAGCAGCGGGAATCCTCTGGGCGAGGGCGGCTTCGATCTGGCTACGGATGGCAGAGGCGGACGGCATGGTAGAGGCGCGGATATATTCGCTATATATTCGCCTAATCCACTCCGGTCTGCAACCCCCTCTGCCTCAGAAATGAGGCAATCCGCCATGCATATCCTTGGCATAAAACGAATTATTTTTGCCTGACTTCTTCACGTAAGCCGCCGCTTTGCGGAGGTCGTCCACAAACGTACGACGGTCCCGGTCCCGGTCATCGCTGGTTCTGGCTCGCAGAATGGCAGACGGATGCAGGGTGGCGATTACCGGCGGCAAACCCTCCAGCTGCTCGACCTGCCCGTGAGATTGCGTAATTTTAAACCTGGTTCCCAGCAGACCCTGAGCCGCCGTCGCGCCCAAACACACAATCAGCCGGGGCTGCACGGCCTCAAGTTCCGCATCCAACCATGGCCGGCACGCGCGAATCTCCTGCATATTCGGCTTCTTGTGCAGCCGTATCTTGCCACGCGGCTCCCATTTGAAGTGCTTGACGGTATTCGTCACATAGACCTTGCGACGATCGATTTCTGCCTCTTCCAGGCATCTATCCAGCAGCTTGCCTGCCGGCCCAACGAACGGATGGCCTTCCTTGTCCTCATGATCTCCCGGTTGCTCCCCAATCATCATCAGGTCTACCTGCACCCGTTCCGTTCTTGTCGGAACTGCCTCCAGTTCCCCGAAAACCGCCTGAGTGGCATTGCGGTAAAGATCGCATCCATGGCATGACTGCACGGCCTTCTGCAAGACAGGCAGGCTGTGCGCTTCGGGCACAAACGAGGCGGCGGTTTGCCGTGTTAAAGCCGGCATGCGCATGCCTCCGTTCTGCTTCGATGCAGGATTGTGAACGATAAGCTTCACTGGCCCCTGTGCCCGCTTCTACACTGGATGTATGTGCGGACGGTATCGCAGGCGCTCAGACAAGCAGCGTATCGCTGAGGCGTTCGAAGTGGGAAGGGGCCTGGAGGAAATCTACATTGAGCCGGACGACGATATCGCTCCCGGCTCCATCCAGCCGGTGGTTCTGACCAACGATGCAGGCGAGCGCGAGATTGCGCAGATGCGCTGGGGATTCAAGCTGCCGGACCGCCACTTATTCACCGCACGCTCAGAAGGCATTGACCGCGCACAGTTCTGGAAAGATTCGTTTCAGTTGCGGCGGTGCATTATCCCGGCCGATTCTATCTTTGAGTGGGCAGAAGTGCCGCATGGCAAAAAACCCAAATACGAAGTTACGATTCCCGGACGTGAGCCCTTCGGCATCGCCGGAGTCTGGAAACTCTGGAAGAACCCCAGGATGAATGTGACTGAGCCGACATTCGCGGTTCTGACCGGTGAACCGAATGCACTCATTAAGCCCATTCACCATCGAATGACGACCATATTGGAACCGCACGACTACACCGAATATCTCGCTTCAGCTGAACGGCTACCGCTCCACCTGCTTCGCACTTCGCGACCAGAGGCCATGCAGGTTACACGCGTCTATCAACCGGAGTCGCCGCGGAAGCAATTGGGTCTCTCTTTTAGCTCATCCTCAAATATGGAGTGCCCGGCGAAATTCTGTACCAGCGTTAAAGAGACGACAAACTGGTATAAAGGAGCCCTTGAATGGCACGAGGAAAGCGGCATACACTCGAGCAGATTGTGAACGTGCTGGAGATTCGGAGATGAGCGCCCCAGGGAGCCGTAAGGTGCAGAATGAGCATCGGATTGGTCATGAAGCGCTGGGCGCGCTGGTTTCTGGCCGGGGGAACGAAATCCGCCGGTGTTCTAAAATGGAAAGCGGTCACTAATTTGGTAGTTAAAGTCAAAGTTCCCCGCATCGAAGTCCGCGCCACCCGGCGAAATATTCTAATCGTTGCAGCGGTCGTCTGTGTCATCGGACTGCTGGTGGGCGTGTCGATCTTCTTCTGGTACTGGAACAAGTATGGAGAGATCGTCAATAACCGGCTGAAAGAGCCGCTGTTCGTACATACTGCGCAGATCTACGCGGCGCCGCCAGAAGTGCGCCCCGGGCAGACGCTGACCGCGCAATGGGTGATAAACGAGCTGCAGCAGGCGGGATATACGGCTCAGGGGCAGACGCCAGTTTCCAGTATGGGAACCTATGCACCAGGGCCGGACGCGCTAACGGTGAGTCCCGGGCCGAGCTCGTACCACGCCGAAGATCCGGCCACGATCAGCTTTGCCAACGGGACGGTCGAGCAGATTGTGGGCGGCAACGGTCAGCAACTGTCGGCCTATGAGCTGGAGCCGCTGCTGGTGACGGGTCTTTCCGATCAGAGCCGGGCCAAGCGGCGGCTGGTGACATACGACGAGCTGCCGCAGTACATGGTGCCCGCGGTTACTTCCATTGAGGACCGGCGGTTTTTCCAGCATGGCGCGCTGGATTATAACGGCGTTGTCCGCTCAGCACTGAACGATCTGGCGCCGGGGCACCACTACCTGGAAGGCGCTTCGACCATCGACATGCTGGTGGCGAAGATGTTCTTCCTGACTCCAGACCGGACATGGCACAGGAAGTTCCTCCAGGTGATCATCGCCATGCAGTTGGAACATCGTCTCACCAAGCAGCAGATTTTCCAGACGTTTGCGAATGAAGTGCCGCTGGGCGAGGTGGGCAGCTACGCCATTGACGGATTTGGTGAAGCGGCGCAGGCCTATTTCCACAAAGACGTGGGACAGCTCGATCTGCAGCAGTGCGCGCTGCTTGCGGGCATGATACAGAGCCCGAGCCGGCTGAATCCCTTCCGGCACCCGCAGCGGGCGATGGCCCGGCGCAATGTCGTCCTGGATGCGATGGTGGAGACGGGTGCAATCAGCAAACGCCAGGCGGAGCAGGCCAAAGCGACGCCGATTGGCGTGGTTCCAGGAGCCTTCGATTCGGGTGAAGCGCCATGGTTCACGGAGCTGGTGCGGCAGCAATTGCAGCAGCAATTAAACGATCCGGACTACAACGAGCAGGGTCTGCGCATCTACACTTCGCTCGATCCGGATTTGCAGCAGGTAGCGCAGAACGCGGTTGCCCAGGGCATTCAGCAGGTGGACAAAGTAGCCCTGGAGCGCTATGAGCGGCGGGCGCGAATAGACAAGCGGCGCGGGATCACGCCGCCATTGGTCTATCCGCAGGTGGCGCTGATTGCGCTGAACCCGCACACCGGACAGGTTCTGGCTCTGGTGGGTGGACGAAATTACGCGGCCAGCCAGCTCGACCATGTGATGGCGCATAGGCCGACTGGGTCGATTTTCAAGCCGTTCGTGTACGCGACAGCGTTCAACTCATCACTGGCCGGAACCCAACTGACTGTGCCCAATGATGTGAGTATGAGCGGCTTAAATCCCATCGCTGGGAGCCCCAACAACCCGAAGCCCAACAGCGTCCTGGGGATCTTTACGCCGTTGACCATGCTGCACGACGAGCCGACGACCTTCAC
>JANWJB010000190.1 GCA_025449575.1 Acidobacteriaceae bacterium | reverse complement strand
TGGGAGAGTCGGCAACATAGGTGTAGACTCCATAGCCGGAGAATCCATAGTGATTCTCATTGCCGCCGAGCAGGTAATACTTACTGCCAAACTTCTCGATTCCCCCAACCTCCAGGGTGGGAATCTTAAAGTCCGCTTGGATTTCCGGAGCCTTGATGGGGTGGTAGTGAATTCCGTCCGGCGACTCCATCATCCCGAATCCGCCGTGGTCGATCGGATCGGCCACCACGTAGCCCAGGTAACCCGCCTTAGGGTCCTTCTCATCTTTTGGAATCATAAACATGTGATCCCAGCGCCCATTCGCAAGGTAGAACTTGGTATCGATTGGAATCTGGTAGAGAAACTTCCAGTGAATCAGGTCTGGAGATTCATAGAACCGTAGCAGATTGTTATTGGTACCTTTGTCGGTGAAGGCGCCGTAGTCCATAATGTACCTGTCACCGACCTTAGCGACGTACTGCTTCCATACGGTGTTATTCTTGAAACCCGTCGGCTTGAGCACCACCCCATAGTCTTTCCAATGGACGCCATCCTTTGAGGTGGCAAGCCATACGCTGCTTCCTCCGTACATGGAAAACATGTAATAAGCGCCGTTTGTATAAAACACGGTCGGATCCCAGAAGAATCCTTTGCTCGGTTGATAGACAAAACCATTATGCTCCGAGACTTTCGGTGACGGTCTTCCGCCAAACTGGCCGGCAGCGTTCAAGCCCATTACCGACTGGATTGCAACAATCACAGCGGCGAAGAAACTGATTCTCGATGGAAGCCTCATCATAAAACCCCGTCATACGGATTTATAAGCACGACGCTCATGGGTAACCGGCGAGGAACGGACGGGCTACGGTCTAGCGAGTCGTCCGGACTGCAACGTTGGGATCGTCTTCGGATAGCCGCCCGTACACGAAGCGAATGATTGCGCGGAATCGCATATGCTTTGCGCCTCACGCGCCAAGCCAACGGCGGCTTCCCTTCCGGTTATGAAGACGGGACTGACGACTGCCTGGAAAACCCGCTCCACTCGCAGTTCCCAGCGAGAGCATCGTCACCACCGGCGATATTAGAAACGCGTTCCATCCTTGTCAAGAAGGGTTGTACTCGCGAAGCGCTCGATATCACGCACCTATGGGGGAGGGGCCGGGACGAGCCATCGCCGAGTACCCCTGAAGCCGATTCTCGATGCGGTAATCTCGCCACAATGCACTGCGCGAGGTTTGCCTCTCCTGAATCCGCAGATACGCGAAGAGGATTTTGGGTTCCGGAGAGAGCGCACACGAGCAAGGGCAGGCACACGGTGAGAATGTCTCTTGGCTCGGATTCGTCCGGCCGGCGATCGCCAGTAGTTCCGTTTTATCTGAAATCGAAGTCTCTTTTGCAGGAACTCCCGAAAAATCGCGCCGGCATCGGCTACCATCGAGAAATCAACATTCCGTGAGGCGACATGACCCCCCAGGCAACCGCTTCCTCCACAATTGCACCTCCCGATCCAGCTCGGTTTCCCATCATCATTGCCGCGCTCAAAAAGGTCGCGCAGCTCCAAGGGCTGGCGCCGGACGAGTACGAGTGGCTGGCCGCGCACAGTAACGAGATCTTTGCAGAGTCCGGCGCAATTGTTTTCCACGAGGGCGACCCCGCGCACAAGATGCAGATCCTGCTCAAGGGCGAGATCCACGTGCGGCGTGAGCACGGCGGTCCCCTTGCGCTCTTTATCGGGCGCTCCGGCCAGATCACCGGGCTGCTTCCCTTCTCCCGGATGAAGACCTATGGGGGCGTCGGCTATGCGGTGGCCGAGGCGTGGGGGCTGGAAATCGACCACTCGCTTTTTCCCGAGATGCTCTCGGCCATCCCTTCCATGGCGCAGCGCTGCGTCAGCATTCTGCTGGACCGCGTGCGCGAGATCACACGCATGGAGCAGCAAGCGGAGAAGCTGAATGCCCTGGGGAAGCTGGCCGGCAATCTGGCGCACGAGCTCAACAACCCGGCCTCGGCGGCGCAGCGCTCTGCCGCGGGAATGCTGGAAGAGCTGCGGGTTTATGGGCAGGAGCAATTCAATCTCGGCAAGCTCTGCCTTTCCGGCTCGGAGGTCGAGCGCATCGGGAGTTGGGAAGCCAAGGTGCGCAGCGGCGCCAAACCTTCCAGTGAGCTGCGCGAAAGCGATCAGGCCGCTCGCGAAGACACCATCCTTGAATGGCTTCGCCGCAAGAACGTCGAGAACGCCTGGAAGATCGCGCCCGAGCTGGCCGAGTACGGCATCGATCTCGAACAGCTGGACAAGTTAAGCGGCGCACTGGAGCCGGCGGCGACCGCGGCGGTGCTCTCGCAGTTCGCCTCATCGCTGCGCGCCGAGCGGATTGCCGCCGCCATGCTCCACTCCACCGCGCGCATCTTCGATCTGATTGGCGCGATCAAGGATTACTCCTATATGGACCGGGCGCCGATCCAGGACATCGATATTCCCCAGAGCCTGGAAACCACCCTGGCCATGGTCGCCTCGCGGCTGCGGGATGTGAAGGTTGTCCGTGACTTTGAACTCGGCCTGCCGCACATCAGCGCCTATGGCGGCGAGTTGAACCAGGTATGGACCGCCCTGATTGAGAACGCGCTCGACGCCATCCAGGACAAGGGGCAGATCAAGCTGGCGGCCCGCACGACTGGCGATCTTATTGTGGTCGAAATTTCAGACAACGGGCCGGGAGTTCCTGAGGATCAGCAGGCGCGAATCTTCGAGCCGTTTTTTACTACCAAGGGCCCCGGCTCAGGATTGGGTCTGGGACTGGATACGGTCAACCGCATCGTCCGGATACATCGCGGCTATGTCAGCGTGGAGTCAAAACCCGGCAAGACATGCTTCCAGGTGCGGCTGCCTATCCAGCAATTGCAGGCATACTAGGGACTGTTAACAGGCCCTGGAGCTGGCCACAGAAAGGCGCCGCACTCGAAAAAGGGCTGGCTAGATCTGTTGACCCTGCTTCGTGAACCTATCGAACCGGGGCTTGCCCGGAAGGAAAGCTGGATCGCTTCAATCCACGTGCTCTCAAAAGAGCACGAAAAATCTCGGGGAGGATTCGAAAGATTATGCAGAGCTTTCTTCAGAATCTCCGGTTCAGCCTGCGCCTGCTGCACAAGGCGCCCGGTTTCACAATCGCGGTAATCCTCACGCTCGCACTCGGCATCGGCGCTACGACGGCTATTTACACCGTCGTCTATGCCACGCTGATCGCCAACATGCCTTATCCGAAGCCCGATGAGGTCGTGATGGTCTGGTCGATGATCAACGGGCATCGCAACCCTGTCTCTTCTGCCGACTTTCTGGACTGGAAACGGCAGAGTACGGTCTTCTCAGGGCTCTACGCCGGTTACCGGAGCACGATCAATCTGGGAGGCATTCAAGATCCCGAGGTTCTCAACGCCTCAATCGAATCGCCCGGCGGCTACGACAATCGAGGCGTTCCATTCATGTTGGGCCGCGACTTTCTACCGGAGGAGGCGACCCGGGGCAAAGAGCATGTGGCGATCCTGTCGAATCGTTTGTGGAGGCGTCTCGGCGCAGACCCGAAGATTCTTGGCAAAACCCTTCAACTCGACCAGAAACCCTTTACCGTCGTTGGCGTGTTGGCGGCCGGCCAGCCGGACAACTACCCGTGGGATGTGACGGTACCTCTTGTGCTGCCTCCGCAGATGATCAACCGCAAATCCCATTGGCTGGACGTGGGTGGACGTCTCAAAGACGGTGTCACCATCCAGCAGGCGAACGCTGAAATGACTGCGATCGCCAACCACATCGCGCAGGCCAATCCCAGCACAAACCACGGCTGGGGTGCGAGGGTCGAATCGCTCAAGAACGATTGGCTAAGTGAGAACTTCAAGCTCACCCTGTGGCTGTTTCTCGGCGCTTCGGGATTCGTGCTGCTTATCGCCTGCGTGAATATTGCCAACCTTCTGCTCACCAAAGGAATGACGCGTCAAAAGGAAATTGCGATCCGTAGCGCGGTGGGAGCGACGCGCGGCGGCGTCTTTGCTCAGTTCCTTACAGAGAGCCTGCTCCTGGCCGTGATTGGCGGCGCTCTCGGCGTTGGTTTGGGTTATGCACTGCTGCGCGGCATCATTGCGGTGATGCCGTATAACACCCTGCCGGGTGAAGCGGTGTTGAAGCTCAGCATGCCCGTGCTACTGGTCACTCTGGCCGCAACAACCTTTGCCGGCCTGCTCTTCGGCTGTGCGCCTGCTTGGTATGCCTCGCGCGTCGATCCTGCGGAGTTTCTGAAAGAAGGCGGCAGCGCCGGCTCGAGCCGCCTCCGCCACCGCCTCAATCAGCTTCTAGTGATGGGTGAATTTGCGTTGGCTCTTTCCCTGCTGGCCGGTGCGGGTATGGCCATTCACAGTTTCTGGAATCTCTACCACATCGATCTCGGCGTTCAGACTAAAAACGTTCTTACCTTCATTTTGCCCATGACGAGGGCCGATAGCACGCCGGAACAATCGACAAGTTACTACCGGCAGATTGTCCAGCGCATACAGGCCGTGCCGGGAGTGCGCAGTGTCTCTGTCTCTACCGGATTGCCGCTCGACGGCGCGTTCTTTCACCTGCCCTTCACAATCTCGGGCCAAGCCGGCTACGCCGATCCTTCGCAACAGGCGGCCACGAGCCTTACCACCGTCACTCCGGATTACTTCAAAACATTCGGTATCCGTCCGATCGAAGGCCGCCTGTTTACCGAGGCCGACAGCGCAACCAGCCTGCACGTCGCAGTGGTGAATGAGGAATTCGTCCGTCATTCCCTGGCGGGGAAAGACCCGATCGGTCAGGTCGTCAACCTTCCCAGAATCACTCCGCAATCCTCTCCGCCGGCGCTCGGGACAACCGCTTTCGAGCCCTGGGTGATTGTTGGAGTGATACACGATGTGCACGGCGGCATGTTTCAGCGTCAAATGGAGGAGGTCGATCTTCCGTTTTCTCAGTATCCCTATCCGGTTGCGGCGGTCGGCGTCCACACAGCGCGCGATCCTGACACGTTGCGGAGGTCCATCTCGGCGGCCGTCCACTCTATCGATCCCACCGTTCCCCTGGATCAGCTGGCGACACTGGATGAGATTCGCGATAAGCAGGTTGTCGGCCAGCGCTTTAACCTTTCTCTATACATCAGCTTTGCGGTGCTCGCGCTGGTGCTGGCTGCGGTAGGCATTTACGGCGTGATGGCGTTTTCGGTGGGCCGGCGCGAGCACGAAATCGGCGTCCGGATAGCGCTTGGCGCCAGCCGGGATCGCGTGTTGCGCATGGTTCTGCGAGAAGGCGCAATGGTCGCAGCAGCGGGATCTTTGCTGGGCCTGATTGGAGGGTTCTTTGTAGGTCGCGCTATCCAAACCACTCTTTATGGCGTCGGCAAATTCGATCTGACAGCTTTCGGGGCCGTGGCCGCGCTCCTGCTTATCGTGGGCCTCGTGGCAAGCTACTTCCCGGCGCGCCGCGCGTCTTCCATCGATCCCATGAAGGCATTGCGCACGGAATAGAGCGCCTGTTCGGATGAATAGGCGGAGCAGGAGTCAGGACCGAGGCAAGCTGCGCCGCTATCGAAAACGTTGGAAAGTCAAGCGGCTCTTTGCATGGATGCACAACTCCGTCGCCTCGTCACTCGATGGGAAAACAACGTCTGGAACTTCCTCGGCTTCGTCCACCTTGCCTGCCCCCACCTGCTGCTCGGATATTTACGAGGCCGGTTCTAGAGTGTTAACACGAATCTGCACGGGCGAGAGTT
>JANWJB010000189.1 GCA_025449575.1 Acidobacteriaceae bacterium | reverse complement strand
GCGTCATCTTCGTGCTTGCCAGCATGGCCTCGATCGGGCTGCCTGGCTTCAGCGGATTCGTGGCGGAGTTTGAGGTGCTGATCGGGGCCTGGCACGCCTATCCCACGCTGGCCGTACTGGCCGGTGTAGGGATTCTGATCGGTATCGCATTCACCTGGCGGGTGCTCAATCAGGTGTTCTTCGGCGAACCGGCTCCCGATGCTCCAGCCGCGGCGCCTCTGCCGCCAATCTCGCTCCCCGAACGCCTCGGCGCGCTGCTGCTGTTGGGAGCGACCGTGGCCGTCGGGCTATATCCGCGGCTGTTACTTAATATAATCATGCCCTCGCTCAACTCGCCGCTCTTCGACGGTCTGCGCAAAGGGGTGCTCCGATGACCGCGGCAGGCTATCCCGGCGTCAGTTATCTTCGGCTGCTCCTCATGACGCTGCCGCAGATTGCCATTGCGGCGACCGCCTTCTTGGCCCTGACGGTGGATTTGGCAACCTTGCGTAAGGCATCCCTGCGGACCCGCTGGAGGGTGGGCACGCTGATTGCCTGCGCCGGCTGCGCCGGCGCCATCCTGCTGCTCTTCCTTTATCCACAGTACGGCAGCTTTGGCGATGGCATGCTGATTGCCAATCCCCTCACGCGCGTGGTTCAGACCGCGCTGCTCGTGCTGGCCGCCTTTACCGCGCTGCTCTCCTTCGATGCGGTGTTTACCTCGCACATCGGCGAATATCTGGCAGTCATTCTCTTTGCCACCACGGGAATGATGTTTCTGGTCGCCTCGCAGAATTTTTTGCTGATCTTCATCTCCCTCGAGCTGCTCAGCCTGTCGCTGTATATCTTGGCCGCCTTCAATAAATCCAGCCGGCAATCCGCCGAGGGAGCGCTGAAGTATTTTCTCTTCGGCGGCATGTCGGCGGCCTTTCTACTCTTCGGCATCAGCCTGCTGTATGGATTGACAGGGTCGATCAACCTGGTGGAGATCAATCGCGCAATCCAGGGCCGGCCCTTGACTCCGATGCTGGCGGTAGCGCTCGTGATGACGGTCACCGGATTCGGTTTTAAAGTTGCGGCGGTGCCGTTCCACCTTTGGGCGCCCGACGCATATCAGGGCGCGCCTACGCCAAGCGGAGCCTTCATTGCCTCCAGTTCCAAGGTTGCCAGCTTCTTCGTCTTTGCCCAGGTGATGCTGGTCGGCCTTGCCGCAGGGCAGGGCAGCGGAGCCTGGCACAACTCCAAGGCAGGGTGGGCGCCCGTGATCGTGGCCGTCGCCGCGTTGTCAATGATCTTGGGCAATCTCGCCGCCATTGTGCAAACCAGCGTGCGGCGGCTGCTGGCCTACTCCGCCGTGGGCCATGCAGGCTACATGTTGCTGGGAATCCTGGCGCAAAGCGCCTGGGGAGTGCGAGCGCTGATCTACTACGTCATCACCTACGCTCTGGCCGCAATCGGAGCCTTCGGCGTGCTCGCCGCTCTGGAAGCCGGCGATAATGTGGGTGTTGACGAGATTCCCGATCTTGCCGGCCTCTCCCGCCGCGCGCCGGTACTCTCTTTCTGCATGCTGATCTTCTTTCTCTCGCTGGCCGGCATTCCCCCCTTGGCCGGCTTCTTCGGCAAGTTCTATCTTTTCAGCGCGGCGCTCGCCGGTGAGAATTCCGGCCCGCTCTGGTTGGTGGTTCTGGCCATCGCGATGAGCGCCATCTCGCTCTACTACTATTTGCGCGTGGTGAAGCAGATCTACGTGGGCGAGCCGGCCGCCGCTGCGCCCCCGATGAAGATCAGCCGGACAGTGACGGCGACGCTCTGCGTGATCGCGCTGCTCGTCGTGGTGCTGGGCTGCGCGCCGAATCTGCTGGTGGGCTGGATCGGGAGCGCCATGCATCTGCCGTAGAGCATTTCTCCTGTAGGCGTATCCCGGAACGGCTTCGATAAACGCGGCTTTTTACCAGGAAAGCCGCACCTCGCGCCGACCGGTGGGTCACGGCGACAGGAGAAATGCATCGAAGCGTCCGCGCGATCCTCAGCAGCGCAAGGCGAGACGCAATCGTCGTACGGCGGCGGGAATTTCTTCGACGGATGTGTTGCTGAATCCCAGGATGAATCCTTGTTGCGGCGGCTCGCTTGCGTAAAAGGGCGATAGCGGCGTCAGTGAAAGGCCTTGGCTCGCGGCGCGCTGAGCAACCTCGCGATCCGAAATTCCCTTGACTATCGCGGAGAGATGCATTCCCGCCTCCGCGCCGGCTACCTCCGCCGCTTCACCTAGATTGCTGCGCAGACTCTCGATCAAAGCGCTCCGGCGCTCGCCATAGATCAACCGCATTCTCCGGATATGCCTTGAAAAATGCCCTTCCCGAATAAAGTCCGCCAGCACCGTTTGATGGAAGGTTGCCGGACTGATCTCCATAATGAATCGCGCGGCGAGAAATCGCTCGATGAGGTCTGCTGGAACGACGACATAGCCTAGGCGCAGCGAGGGGAAAAGCACCTTGCTGAATGTTCCGATATAGATAACCCGGGAAGTTCGGTCGAGCCCTTGCAGGGATGTGACCGGATTGCCCTCATAGCGGTATTCGCTGTCATAGTCATCCTCAATGATCCAGGAGCCGTGGCTTTTGGCCCAGTCCAGCAATTGCAGTCTTCGCGAGGCGCTCATCGTGACCCCGAGTGGATACTGATGGGACGGAGTCACCAATGCGGCCCTCGCATTGCGGGCTCGTTTGACTCCCGCGGCCACGCTCAGGCCCTCGCTGTCGACCGGAACGGAGATTACCTGACATCCGTGAAAGGCAAAGACATTTCTCGCGAAGTTGTATCCCGGCTCTTCCATCCAGACGCGGTTTCCAGGATCGAAAAGCACCCGCGCAGTGATTTCCAAGCCCTGCTGCGAGCCGCTGACGATCATGATTTGATCTGCTTCGCAGCGTACTCCGCGCGCCGCGCGCAAATGTGCGGCGATCGTTTCGCGAAGCCCCTTCCATCCCATAGGGTCGCCATAACTGAGCGATCCGGCGCTTAGAGTGCGTGAGCGGCGCGTTACCAGCCTGTTCCAGACCTGTAGCGGGAAATGTTCAAAGGCAATTTGTCCCAGACCGAATGGCACCAGTTGGCTTCGGTGATAGGGATCCCCCGCGCGCGGAATAAGAGAGCCGCGCTTGGAAATCGGCCGCCCTCCTGCGCCCTCTGCATCCTTGAGCGGATTCAGAGCAGGCGAAGGCGCAGCAGCGCGATGGGGCAGCGACCGTGACACAATCGTCCCCGAACCGACATGGCTCTCGAAGTACCCCTCCGCGAGGAGTTGAGCATAGGCGCTTAGAACGGGAATGCGGGAGATCCCCGCCTCTACGGCCAGCACTCGTGTAGAAGGAACCCTTTGTCCCGCGCCCAATGCGCCATCTACGATCGCCTTTCGATAGCCGTCATATATCTGCTTGTAGAGCGATCGCGGGTCTTTCTTATCGATCGCCAGGATGGGAGCAATTCCGGAAGGCACTCTTCTCATGGAGGAACTCTCGAATGGCTATATGAATTCGCGCTCAAATGGGTATTGCGAGCGACCACTCTCTAGATCACTCTATTGGGGTGAAGGGGTCAACCAAAATCAAAACGGCTCTAGGCAGTTTGTTGAAAAACGCGCCGAAGCCCCGAGCGAGGCGCAAGAGAATGTGTACTGCTCCGGACGCCGTCCCCACATCCTGGATGCTCGACGGGAGATGAACATGTTTTTCAAGAAACGCCTAGGCGTGGTTGCTTTGCTCTTGTCACTGGCGGCCGTCCTGCCCAGTAGCGGCGCGGAGAGTCTCAACGTTCTCCAAGATCCGCCGATCCGCCGCCCGCAAAACCAAAACAAGGTCGTCTATGTTTGTGCCTGCCTTAAGACCAAATCCTGCGTCTGCATGACGGAAGCCAAGACCGAGGGTCCCTGTTCCTGCGGAACCGCGGGCGGGCCGCCGATGAAGGCGGTTCCACAAAACAGCAAGTGGGCCAAAGCAAATCGTGATGCGCTGGCGCATTAGCGCTAGCGCAGTCCAACACTTCGCTGGAAATCCGGGGATGGCAAGGAAGCCGCGGTCCGGCTCTCGCACGGATCTCCCCCACCCCGGTTCGCTTAGGCGAGGAGAGGAGAAGAGAAGAGGATGAGAATCTGCATCGGACGTCATGTCTATGGGCTGGCTGCCATCGCGTTCGGAGTTATCGCGCTGGTTTGGGGTGACTTCAATACATGGCAGCAAATTCGGCCGCTGGGAAATGTTGCTCATCGTGAAGTGCTTTTATTCGTCTTCGCGGCCGTGGAGATATTGGGCGGAGTAGCGATTCAATCCGCCAAGACCGCGCGCTACGGCGCCGCCATGCTGGGCGCGCTCTATCTTGTTTTCGCTCTCCTCTGGATTCCGATCATTGCTGCTAAGCCGGCGGTCTTCGACGGCTGGGGCAATTTTTTCGAGCAATTCTCTCTCGTCTCCGCCGCGCTCGTAATTTATGGAACTGCAAAAGGCCACAATGCGGAATCGGCGGCGTGGCTGAGCCGTACCGGATCCATGCTATTTGGCGTCTGCGTAGTTTCCTTTACGCTTGAGCAACTCTTCTATCTCTCGGCGACAGCGGCTTTTGTGCCCAAATGGATTCCGTCGGGACAGATGTTCTGGGCGATCACTACCACGGTGGCATTTGCGCTTGCGGCGGTCGCTATTCTGTCCGGTCGTGCCGCGCTCACCGCCTCCCGGCTGCTGGCGGCGATGGTGCTCCTCTTTGGGCTGTTGGTTTGGCTGCCCATACTTTTCGCCGCTCCCCACAAGCTATTCAATTGGGCGGGGAACGCGGAGAACCTGGCAATCGCGGGAGCAGCTTGGGTGGTGGCTGATTTTTTTCAGGCTCATGGTCGCCATACCGCGGCGGAGATGGAAACCCCATCGCTGGTGGCCGGTTGAGAGTGCGGACAGCTTAAAGAGTGCGCCGGCAGGCTCTGCCGCGGTGGATCCCCGCGGCGGCTCTCTGGTGAGGCAATCCCCTGAACAGCTCGACAAGCGCTGCTTTTACCAAGAAAAGCCGCACCTCGCGGCGCGCAGTGGAACACAGCAACAGGAGAAATGCTCTAGCCCCCCCCGGACATTGAGGGGAAGGCTTCCGCACCGTAGAGGCCGAGTTTCAAACTGACGGCGATGCGCTCCGCCTTGCCCACGACCATGGAGGCCAGCGCAGCCGGCATTACCTCGTGCGCCGTTTCCTCGAACAGCTCCAGCCAGCGGTCGAAGTGTTCCATCACGATGGGTAAGGGGATATGGGCCTTCATTGGATGCCCCTTATAGCGGCCGCTTGCCAGCAGCACCGACGACCAGAAATCCTTGAGCAGCGCCAGATGTTCGTTCCAATCCGCGACGAATGTATTGAATACAGGCCCGATCTCAGGGTCCTGGCGCACCTTGGCGTAAAAGCGGTCGACCAGAGCTGCGATTTCCTGCTCGGAAATCTCCCGCCCGGTTTCTGCCGGCAGCGTCATGGGAGGTCCTCTGAAATATATTTTACAAGGCCGTCAGGAAGGGAAAAGAACCGTGGAAGTTACTTTATCCACTGGAAACAAGCGGCAGATCTCCCTTGAGGACGGCAAGAATGCCTTGCTGTGCAGCCTCTGCGTGAATCTCCGGAATCCCGGAGCCTGGCTCTAGACTCCGGCGGGGCGGGGATCGTGACGGTCGAATTTGGCGATGTTGACTTTTTTCGCTAATCCGATTTTGGAGAGCAGCCAGATGCCGTAATAGTTCAGATCGAACTCATACCAGGCCAAGCCATGCCGGGCCGACACCGGATGCGCGTGATGGTTGTTGTGCCAGCCTTCGCCGCCCGTCAACAGAGCCACCCACCAGTTGTTGCGCGAATCGTCGCGCGTGGGGAAGCGTTTGCTGCCCCACATGTGGGTAGCGGAGTTCACCAGCCAGGTGGCATGCAGTCCCAGGGTGACGCGCAAGAAGATGCCCCACATCACGCAGGACCAGCCGCCCACCGCCAAAAGAAGCAAGCCGACGACGATCATCGGTACATAGTGGTATTTACTCAACAGAACCAGAAAGCGGTCTCGCGCCAAATCAGGGGCGTACCGGTCCATCAGCGCGGTTTCCTGGTGCAGCGAATCGCCGGAAAGAATCCAGCCGGCATGGGCCCACCATCCGCCCTCGTGCGGTGTATGCGGATCGCCCGGCTTATCGGTGATCTGGTGGTGCAGCCGGTGTGTGGCGACCCAGAATGCCGGCCCCCCCTCCAGCGCCAGCGTTCCGCAGATCGCCAGGAGATACTCGACCCACTTGGGCGTGAGGTAGCCGCGATGCGTCAGCAGACGGTGATAACCCATCCCGATACCCATGTTGATGCCCACCAGCCACAGCACGACGAAGCAGAGCAACGCCTTCCACGTGAACATGAAAAGAGCGGCGATGGCGAGAATGTGAAAAGCGGCCATCACCAGCGTCGTGCTCCAATTGCGGCGGCTCGCCTGGGCCGCGCGGCCCATCACCGGAATCACGGGTGCCGGCGAACGCTCCCCGCCCCGCACCGGCGCGGCCGGCGCCCTTGGAGGTGCAGCTTCAAGTGTGGAAGAGAGGGGTTCTTCGAGGTCGGTTGGCATCTGGCAGCGGTCCCTTCGGAAAAATCAGACGTTCGGTGATTCACGCGCTGGATGGTTCGGACTTCGGGTGAGCGGATCTCCAGCAACGCGCCAATCTTTACTAAAACAAAGCTAGCAGGCTCGGAGACCGGTTGACGTAACAGTTTTGTAATGGTGATTCCTTGGAGAAACTGTTGTCATTCAAGAGAAGAGAAGCAAAAAACAATGCCTCTCTTGAGCGCCGGCACTTTTGCCGCGGCATCCTAAGGCTCGAAACCCCGCACCCGCCCCGCCAGATGATCTTTCAGCGCTCACAGTAGGGATTGGGTTGAGGATGATGCTCGTCGAAAATAAGGATTCTTTCTATACCTCTAAAGACACTGCCATGGTGACTTCGGTTCCTTCAACGCCCCGCCTTTGCTCCCCCCGGGAGGAGTTGCCGATAGAGAGCGAGGGTCTGGTCTGCAATCGCGCTCCAGCCAAACTGCTCCTCCACACGCCGACGCCCGGCTGTCCCCATGCGCCGGCACTTTGCCGGATCGTCGAGCAATTGGTTCAAAGCCGCCGCGAGATCGCGCGAGAATCGTTCCGGCTCGGCTGGGAACGACGTTGCGGGATCCTGGGCGAAGGGGATCAGGCAGCCGGTCTCGCCATCGACGACCACTTCCTTGATGCCTCCCGTCGCGCTCGCCACCACTGGCGTCTCGCAAGCCATTGCCTCCAAATTGATGATGCCGAAAGGCTCATAGACCGACGGGCAGCAGAAGACGCGGGCGTGGCTGTAGAACTGTATGGCTTCCTGCCGGCTCAGCATCTTTTCAATCCATAGCACGCGAGGGTGGGAGCGCCGCGCCAGCTCCACTTTGCTGCGCATCTCCGCCGCGATCTCTGGCGTGTCCGGCGAGCCGGCGCAAAGCACTACTTGCGTTTCCGGCGGAAGATAGGCAATCGCGTCGACCAGATGGGTGACTCCCTTCTGACGGGTGATCCTCCCCACAAAGAGCACATAGGGCCGCGCCGGATCGACGCCATGAGCGGTAAGCGCGGAGGTATCCGCCGTCTTGCGGTACTCCTCCAGATCGATTCCATTGGGAATGGTATGGACCCGCTCGGAGGGCAGTGGATAGGCGCGCAAGACGTCCTCCCGCGCGCTCTGGGAGACGGCAATCACCGCATCGGCTTCCAGAATCGCCGTCCTCTCCATCCATGAGCTCATCGCATATCCGCTGCCCAGCTGCTCCGCCTTCCAGGCGCGCAGCGGCTCCAGGCTGTGGGTGGTGAGCACGAAGGGAATGCCATAGAGCTTCTTGGCCAGCAGCCCGGCCATGGATGCGTACCAAGTGTGGGTGTGCGCCAAGTCGATGCCGGCCAGGTTCTTCACCTGGGTCAGGTTGAGGCTCAGCGCCTCCAGCGCCGGCTTGAACGCTCCCGGCGTTCCCTGCGCAATCTCCTGCCATGGCTCCTGACCGCGCACATGCAGTTGGCCGGCGTCGAGATTCTGCCGCCCCCAGCAGTGCACTTCCACCTCGATTTGTTTGGCCAGCTCCCGGCTCAGATAATCCACGTGAACGCCGGCTCCGCCGTAGATGTGTGGTGGATACTCTCGCGTAAAGAGCGCTGCTCGCACAGCAACCTCCGGGAAAATTTAAGAGGGAAATAGCACAGCCAAAGACATAGGCGTACTAAAATCCGCCGCCCCTTCATTAGTACCGCAGGGGCGCTGGTGTTGCACTGAATGAAATCGACCTGGATGGTGAGCGGCGATCTTTTCTCGCCGGGAGCGGCGCGTTTGCCGCTGGGCCTGCTCCTCAGCCAGCGCGCGAGGCCAAAGGTGTCAATTGGCCAGAGCGGATACCGGCTGGCTGGATGGGTCGATCGTGAGGCCGTGGGCTCCGGGCGGCAATATCTGCAGACTCTTTAGGAACTCAATCACGCAATCCCGCTCGTATGCGGACAGGTGCTGGAAAGACTCGCGCGGTTGCAGCGCTTCGCCGGAATGTGCCAATATCGCCTCCCGC
>JANWJB010000188.1 GCA_025449575.1 Acidobacteriaceae bacterium | reverse complement strand
TGTGCCCCGGGACGCGAAGCCTCTTCCAACTCGCCGATAAAGGCCTTCATGTTGGCGGCCGACTTCATCATCTGGTTCGCCGTCGCCAGATCAGCCCAGGAGGCAAAGCCCAGAAGTGTAGCCATCTCCTGCCGCGCCGCGAGCAGGTCGAGCAGGATCTGCCGATTTGCAGGATACGCGCGGGTATTGTAGGCCAGGAACATGCGCAGCCGGAGACTTTCGCTGTTGGCGAATGTCATTACCGGTTGCATGTCGGGATAATCGGTGGTGAGGGTAATCTTCCCCTCGGCGTCCGGCCGGTGGCTCTCTATATAGTCGGCGGGCAGCCCCTCCAGCTCCGAAGCATCTTCCACCACCACACGGTTCACGTTCTCCTGCACATTGTTGGCAAAGACTAGAGAGAGCTCCGTAGCCTTGTCGGCAAGTTCGCGGACGCGCGACCGCGTGGCCTCATCCTTATCCACGCCGGCCAGGCGATAGTTCAGCAGCGTCTGCGTCACATAATGCGCCGTCCCGGCATCCGCTTCGGAGAGGTCGATCGCCTCCAGCGCCCGGAATACCTCCTGGTTTAGCGAAAGCGCAGTCGCCGCCTCGGCCACCCGCTGCACCAGCTCTCGCGCCTTATCTCGTACTTCTTGCTCCGGGTGCACGCTGTCCAGCAACGACATCTGCGAGCCTGCGACGGAGAGGGCAGCGACGGCATCATCATAGAGGCGCAGAGAGCGCTCGATCGACGGTTTTTGCTCGCGGGCCTCTCCAACCAACTGCTCGATTTGATCCTTTTGCCAATCCAGCTTCGCCTGAACCCACGCTTCCAGGCCGGCGGAACCGATTCTTTGGCCTTCCTCAGCTGCTTCTTCCGCTTCCGGCAGGACCCAAGGGTGCAAATCCGGACGATTCTGGCCCCTTGGTCCCATGTTCCCGGGGTCTCGATCCCCTATTTTGGCGATTGGATTTCCGCTCACTTACTCCTCACTCGTCTTAGTCTTCACTCTATCCTACGGCCTAACCACCGGGGCGGTGGCGACCGCTGGGAATTGGTGTAAGGTAATGGAAAGAAAATAGACTGGCGGCAGCTGTTGCATCCCGAGGCGTCTGCCGGTAAGATTCGTCAATTGTAGTTATGAATTCTGCCGCTTCAGCTCTGTCTCCCCAATACTTGCGATCCCGCATGGGGAAGGTTTGCGTGGCTATCACGGGCTCCACTCCAGCGGAGATGCTGGAGCGCGCCTCCGAAGCTGTGCGTGAAAATACCTTCCTGGAATTCCGCCTGGACTACCTGGACAAGCCGCTGGCCGCACTCCCTAAACTGAAGCAGTTTCTCACCGAGCACGGCCTGGTAACTGCCATTGCCACCTGCCGCAGGGTATCGACCGGAGGCAAGTTCAAGGGAACCATCGCCGCGGAGCTGGAGGTGCTGCAAAAGGCATCCACCGCTGGTTTCCATCTAGTTGACTTGGAACTGCAGACTGCCGAGTCCATGAAAGCGGCGGAGTTGGGCAAGTTGCGAGCGCGCGGCGCGGCTCTCATCATCTCCTACCATGACTTTCAGACCACGAAGGATCTCGACGGCATCTTTGGGCGCATAAAGCCGTTCGAGCCCGAGTTCATCAAGATCGTTTCCACAGCCAAGTCGCTCTCCGACAACGTAGTCATGATGCATTTTCTGGAGCGTGCCGCCGACATGGCCAACCTGATCGGCATCTGCATGGGAGAGCAGGGACTGATCAGCCGGGTGTTGGGCATCCGTGCGGGCAGCGTCTTTACCTTCGCTGCCGCCACTGCAGGAGAGGAGACCGGCCCCGGTCAGATCGCTGCGCGCACGCTGGCGGAAACCTATCGCATCTCCCAGATCGACGCAGCCACCAAGGTCTATGGCGTCTGTGGCAATCCCGTAAAGCATTCCCTCTCGCCGGTGATGATGAATACCGCCTTCCGCCGGGAGACTGTGAACGCCGTCTATTTGGCATTGCAGACGAGCCGGCTCTCCGACCTGCTGACCCTGATCCGCGAAGTGCCGCTGCACGGCTTGAGCGTAACCATGCCGCTCAAGCAGGAGATCATGAAGCACCTGGAGAACACCGATCCCATCTCAGCGGAGGTCGGCGCTTGCAACACGGTGGTGCGCGCGCAAGACGGCAAGCTCTATGGCTTCAACACCGACGTGGGCGCAATCATCCATCCGCTGGAGCGCCGAATGGCCTTGAATGGGGCCAAAATCCTGGTTCTTGGAGCGGGAGGGGTGGCGCGGGCAGCCGTCTTTGGCTTAGCCCGGAAGGGCGCCGAGGTGCTGATCCTCAATCGCACGCCGCAGACGGCGCAGAAGCTAGCACGCCAAGCCAAGGCCAAGACCATCCGGCATGAACAAGTGGCCAAAACCCACTTCGACGCCATCGTGAATGCCACCCCGGTCGGGATGCACGGCGTAAAGCCACAGCAGATACTCGAGCCGAAGGAGCTGAACGCCCGTTTGGTCTTCGACCTGGTCTACAACCCCATCGATACGCCATTGATACGGATGGCTCGGGAGAAGGGTCTGCCGGTGATTACCGGGGTGGAAATGTTTATCCAGCAGGGAGCCCGCCAGTTCGAAATCTGGACCGGAAAGCCGGCGCCCGAGGAAGAAATGCTGCGCGTCGTCGTACACGCGCTGCGGCAACGTGTTGAGGAGGCCGGCGCCGCACCGCCCAATGCTCACAAGTAAAGGATTTTTGGTCCAGGCATATCCCTCTGGCGCCTATCGCGAATAGCCGCCGCGAAGCCGCTGTTAAGCCGCTGTTGGGGCTAAAGCCGCTGCCGCTGCCGCCCGCAAGCGAATATCCAGTTCCTTCCGTCGCGGGCAAATCCAATCCCGCATCTAACATCAGTATGACCGTGATGAATCGCCGACGCTTCAACGCCATTCTTTCTACCCTCAGCCTCTCGCCGTCCAGCCAAACCTTCGCCGGCGCGATGGCGGCGCCGGAGCCGCAGGTTCTGCGCCTCGCTCGGAACGGATGGGTGCCCAACAATGAACGGCTGGCGATTCTTCTTTACCGATCAGTAATTCATCTGGCGAGCGCCGATCGCGCCGCCTCTGCATTTGAGGAGCGTTTCCGGCGCAATGGCTGGCCGCCACAGTGGCGCGACGGCGTCTTTCCCTTTCACCATTACCACTCGACCGCGCACGAAGTGCTGGGCTTTGCCGGTGGCTCTGCGCGATTGCAGTTGGGCGGAGAGAATGGAACAGAGGTGGCGGTGCGCGCCGGCGACGTGCTGGTGCTTCCGGTGGGCGTCGGCCACTGCCGGCTTGAGGCCAGCGAAGATTTCCTGGTCGTCGGCGCCTATCCTCCGGGCCAAGCGTGGGATGTCTGCCGGGAGGTTCCGCAGCCGGCCGCTCTGGAAAGTATGGCCGCCTTGCCCTTTCCGGCCTCCGATCCGGTCAGCGGAAAGTCGGGCGCGCTGCGCAGGTTATGGCGGCGCGTGAAAGCCGCTTAAGACATTACCGCGATATGCTGAAGCGGCCCAAAGGCTGGGTGTCAACTCCAGTAGCTGCGATCGAGCGTGCGGTATTGGATCGCCTCGGCGATGTGCCCGACGCTGATATCTTGCGCCGCTTCCAAATCGGCGATCGTCCGAGCCACTTTCAAAATACGATCATGGGCGCGTGCGCTCAGGCCCTGCTGTTGCATGGCGCGCTCCAGCAGGCTCTCCGCTTCCGTGGATAACTCGCAGTAGGTACGAATCTGGCGCGTCGTCATTTGCGCGTTGGCATGGATGCGGTCTTTCGCAAACCGGTCATGCTGGCGCTCGCGTGCCGCCAGCACGCGGTTGCGAATCTCGGTCGAGCCTTCATTGGCCGCCGCCGACCGCAGTTCCCGATACTGCACCGCGGGAACCTCGATATGAATGTCGATCCGATCCAGCAGTGGCCCCGAGACTTTTGAAATATATCGCTGCATCATCGGCGGCGTGCATGCGCACTCCCGCGTTTTGTCGTTGAAGTATCCGCAGGGGCACGGATTCATGGCTGCCGCCAGCATGAATCGCGCCGGGAAACTGAGAGACATGGCGGCGCGAGCAATGGTGACGGTGCCATCTTCCAGCGGCTGCCGCATCACCTCCAGCACATTGCGGGGAAACTCCGGAAGCTCATCCAGAAACAACACACCGTTGTGCGCGAGAGAAACCTCGCCCGGCCTGGGTACGGAGCCTCCGCCGATCAATCCCGCTTCAGAGATCGTGTGGTGTGGAGAACGGAAGGGCCGCTGCGTTACCAGACCGGCCTCGGCATCCAACACGCCGGCGACGGAATGGATCTTCGTAGTCTCCAGCGCCTCGTCGAAGCGCAGCGGCGCCAGAATAGAAGGCAGCCGCTTGGCCAGCATCGTCTTCCCCGAGCCGGGTGGCCCAATCATCAGAATGTTGTGCCCGCCGGCTGCGGAGACTTCGAGCGCGCGTTTGGCTGTCTGCTGCCCGCGAACATCCTTGAAGTCCAAAGCGAAATGCTGTAGTTCACCCAGCAACGCCTGGGCCGAGACTCGAACCGGCTGCGCATGAATGCCGCCGTTGGCGGCGGAGTTCAACAGCTCCCGCACCTGATTCAGACTCTCTACAGAATAGACATTCACGCCTTCGACCACCGCGGCCTCCGCAGCGTTGGTGCGAGGCACGACAAGGTTTGCGATTCCCCGCGCACGGGCTGCGACGGCGATCGGTAGAACGCCGGGGACGCTGCGCAGCGCTCCGTCTAATCCCAACTCGCCTACCAGCAGAAATTGGCCTAGTTCCCGCAACTGCAGCGCGCCATACGCACCCAGGATTCCAATCGCCATGGGCAGATCGAATCCGGAGCCCTCCTTCTTCAGATCGGCAGGCGCGAGGTTGATCGTGATCTGGGTAGGAGGAATGTCGAAGCCCGAGTTCTTGATCGCCGCGCGCACGCGATCGCGGCTCTCGCGCACCGCGGCATCGGGAAGGCCCACGGTATGAAAGCGGTCCTCCAGCGTCTTCACGCCGGAATAGTCCACCTCCACATCGATAATGTGCGCGTCGATACCATACACCGCCGCGCTCAACGCTTTGAAAAGCATCTGTAAGATCCCGTGAGCAATTGCGGGGAGTATAGCAGGGCGATTGCAGCCTCCGGCATCCCCCTTTGTGGGTGCGGACACCCATGGATCGAAACTCTCGCCGCCTTGCAGCGTTCCGCGAGGCATTCGCGGGGATTTGCACGAATGGCAAAATCGCGGCAGCGCAAGCGCGCGGCACGGTTTGGAATTCGCATCGAACTCACAGACATAATGCGCGCGCATGGCATCAGCGCCGGCTTTGCGCCCAGGCCGTTCCATCGAAGAATGGCCGCACATAACCGATCTCACCACTCCACACTGTTAGGAAGAATGCTCTAACATGGCGGCAAACGAGAAAAGGCGGGGGCGATCATAAACAGCACGGGACCTCAGACGGAAGTGGCGGAAGCCGGCAGGCGGAGACTCATAGCACCTTGGTGGCACACCGCGCTGATGGCGGCCATCATCATCGGCCTCTCCTTTACCGGAGCGCGGCATTTGCAGCGGGTGGGGAGCGGCGCGCTGAATATGACTCCGCAATATCTCGCCACCATCGCTTACGAGTGGGTGCTGGCAGGATTGGCATGGTGGGGCATCCGCATGCGCGGAGTTCCGCGCGCTGAGCTGGTCGGCGAGCGCCGTCCAGGCCTGCAAGGATGGCTCAGCGACGCGGGCGCCGCACTCATCTTCTGGGTAATCGCGCTGCTGGTCCTTGCTCTTTTGGGGCAGGCGCTCGCACATGGATTCAAGCTCGACCCGCAAAAGATCTCCGACGTCACGGAGAAATTGGCCCCTAGCACCGGCATGCAGATGGTGCTGTTCTTGATTCTCTGTATCTCGGCGGGAATCTGCGAAGAATTCGTTTTTCGCGGCTACCTGCAACAGCAATTCACCCGGATTGGAAAAGGCGTCAGTGCCGGCATTGTTGTTTCCGCGCTGCTCTTCGGCTGCGCGCATGGCTACGAAGGATTTGCCGGCATGCTGCTGATCACCGCGTATGGCGCGATGTTTAGCGTACTCGCGCTGCGTCGCAGAGGATTGCGCACCGGCATGATCGCTCATGCCTGGCACGATTGCGTGAGCGGAGTGGCGCTCGTTTTGCTGCGCCATCACGCTCTGCACCTCGGCGCGAAATGAGACATCTCCCTCCAACCCACGTCTGCCCGTCCCGAAAAAAACGCCCTCAGCCGCATTCATCGTGATTTTTCTCTTGACACACATTTCGCGGAACTCTATACATTCGTTAACTGCAAGCTTCATGTTGCAGATCGATGTCAGAATCGAAAAGGGAGAATAGAAAAATGGCAACCAAGAAAGCAGCGAAGAAGCCGGTCAAGAAGGCAGCCAAGAAGACGTCGAAAAAGAAGTAGGCAACTTACTTAAACAGGCAATGCCACGGGGGGCGCCCAAAGCGCCCCCCGAAGTATTTTCACCGCCGGCAGCAAACAAGGGAGGAGCGGCCGATGATCTTCTCAACTGCGATCCACCGCAGGTCAATCTATCCACCGGCGAGCGGACGGGATGGAAGCGGCGATGTTCGCGCGCCCTCAGCTCCGGCGGAGCCTCGGACGTGACGCGGCGGCGCTGGATCGCCGATACATGGGACCAGAGCACGGCCTCGCTCACCGGTGAGCAGGCCTCCCACCTGGTGCGCGTTCTGCGCGCCGAGACTGGCATGGAGTTCGATATCGTTGCCGGAGATCGCGTGTGGCGAGCCGCCATTGCCGGCATCAGCGGGGATCAAGTGCGCTTCAACCTGCTTCATGAAGTGGAATCGGATCGCGCGCTGCCAGTCACCCTGTTGATTTCCATCTTCAAGTTCGATCGCATGGAATGGGTTGTGGAGAAAGCAACGGAGTTGGGAGCGGCGCGGCTGGTGCCCATGATCGCGAGGCGTACCGACAAACACTTGGCCAAGGCGGCGCAGGAGCGCGTGGAGCGCTGGCGCCGCATCGCGCGCGAGGCGGCCCAGCAGTCGCGGCGCTCCGACGTGCCGGTGATCGGCGACGTTGTCGTATTGCGCGACGCGGCGCGCGCAGTTCCTCAGCAAGGCGTCCTTCGCTTGCTGCTGGCCGAGCAGGAGCGCGCGACAACCTTGCACGGCGCGATGTCAGCCGGGATTGGCAGCACCGGAGAAAAACCAGCAAGCGTGGAGATGGCTGTGGGACCGGAAGGCGGCTGGACAGCGGAGGAAGAGATGCTCTTCACCACAGAGGGCTGGAAGCCGGTCAGCCTGGGGCCGCGTATTCTGCGCGCGGAAACAGCCGCCGTCGCTGCCATGGCCGTCGTTGCCGGGCTGCTCGAATAAACTGCCGCCCGTTCACAGCCCGCGGCCGCGGCCAAGCACCGGCGGCGAAAGCAGAAGCAGCACAACTCTAGTCCGGAGCGAAGATCTCGAATCGGAGAGGCAGATGCACCATACGCGGCTTTTCCGTTCAGAAAAGCCGCACTTCTCGAACCATGGTGGGGCATAGCAATCGTGAATCCGCGCTAGCTGAAGAGATCCTTCATCTTGTCGAGCAGCTTGTGCGGGGCCGGCGTATTTTCCACCGGCAGCGTTGTGGCCAGCTGTTCCAACATCTCGCGCTGGGCCTTGGAAAGCTTCTTGGGGGTCTGCACCACCACCTCTACTACCAGATCGCCGCGGCCGCGGTCATTTAAGCGCGGCACGCCCTTGCCGCGCAGGCGAAACTTCCTACCGCTCTGGGTGCCTTCGGGGATCTTTAAAGCAGTCCGGCCCTCCAGCGTCGCTATTTCAATCTCCGTGCCCAGCGCGACCTGGGGAAAAGAAACGAATACGACGCAGTGCAGATCATTGCCCTCACGCTCGAAGAACTCGTGTGGCTTCACGCTGAGGACAACATAGAGGTCGCCGCTGGGTCCGCCAAACTTTCCGGCATCGCCTTCCCCTTGATAGCGAATGCGGGTACCGTCTTCAACACCGGCGGGAACGGTTACGCCGATGGTGTGCCGCCGCTGCATGCGCCCTTCGCCCCTGCATTCAGGACAAGGCTCTACGATCACCTGGCCGGAGCCATTGCATGCCGCGCAGGTGCGCGCGATGGAGAAAAACCCCTGCTGGTAGCGCACTTGCCCATGCCCACCGCACTGCTGGCAGGTGATCGGCCCCTGGCCGTGCGCTGCCCCGGTGCCCCGGCAGGCGGTGCAAACTTCAGCACGGCGGATTTCAATTTCGGCCTGCTTGCCGAAGACCGCTTCTTCAAACTGCAGCTCCAGGTC
>JANWJB010000187.1 GCA_025449575.1 Acidobacteriaceae bacterium | reverse complement strand
TCTACTGCTGCGTTCGGAACCCTCGTGGAATTTCCTCCGCGATTTGAAGAGCGCTGCACCCGAGGTTCCGGTTCTGGTCATGAGCGTCATCACCGACGAGCACCGGATATATGGACTGGGAGCAGATACGTTCCTTGCCAAGCCCTTCGTCCCAGAACAGATGATCACCGAAATTATCCGGTTAACTTCCGTTTCTGGACGGGCTCGTGTCTTAATGATCGACGACAACGAAGTTTCGCGCTATTTGCTGCGCGAAAACATCCAAGAAAGCCAATACGAAATATTCGAAGCGAGAGATGGGCGCGAAGGGATTCGTATGGCTAACGAGCTGAGGCCTGCGCTCATATTTTTGGATTTCTATATGCCCGACCTGAATGGAGCGGAGGTGCTTCGTGATTTGAGAAGCTCTCCAGATCTTGCGGAAACTCCGATCGTGCTTCACTCCACTAAGGCTCTCGATGATGCGGAGCTACGCCTCTTCGGCGATCACTCTATTTTTGTCTTTCCCAAGCAAGCCCTTACTCTTCCCGATTCTGCCACGCGCCTTAGGGATTTGATGGCCGCGCTTACAGCTCACGCTCGAGCCGAAAAGGGCGAAAATGTCTAAGCCGGTCGATGGAGCGCGCATTCTGGTCATCGACGATCAGGTGACAACGCGTTACGTCTTCTGGCGAATTCTCACCGGCGCGGGTTATCAGGTCGTCGAAGCCGGGACCGGGGCCGATGGGTTGATGAAGGCCTTGCAAATGCCCGATGTCATCATCGCCGACGTCAATTTGCCTGATATGCTCGGCTACGATCTCGTACGACGCATCCGATCGAATCCCGCCACCTCCAGCATTCCGGTGCTCCAGATATCCGCTTCCTTTATCTCCGATGAAAGTAAGGTGCAGGGACTGGAGGGCGGCGCCGATGCGTATCTTACCCAACCGGTGGAACCGACAGTTCTTCTTGCGCAAATTCAGGCTCTGATGCGCATGAGAAGGGCAGAAGCGCTGTCGCACCTTTCGTCGTGGCAATGGCAAACGACCTTCGATGCTCTTAGCGATGGCCTTGCAGTGGCGGATTCCGGGGGTATTCTGGTGCGCGTCAATCGCGCATTCTTGCAATTGCTGAACCTCAAGTATTCCGAGGCTCAAGGGAAGCCGCTGGCCAGAGTTTTTGAATCGAAATTCGGCATTGCTCTCGAAAGGTTGATCGAAACATCGGAAACCGATCAGCCTATGGAATTATCTTTTGGCGGCCTCCAGTTTCGTGCCCGATACGACCGTGTTCTTCTCGATCCTTTGCAGGATGGAGGCGCCATTCTGCTATTGACCGACATAACTCATCTCCGGAAGCTGCAGGAGACGCTCAAAATGACGGAGCGGCTGGCTGCTACCGGCCGCCTGGCACACATCATCGCGCATGAGATCAATAATCCCCTCGAGGCCCTGGCGAATCTTCTGTACCTGGTTGACGCAGATTTGTCCTTGAGTGCGGAAAGCCGTGGGTTCGTGCGTCAATCTTTGGCGGAATTGGGACGGATCAGCAAAATAACCAAGCAGATTCTCGCCTACCATCGCGAATCGAAGCAGCCGATCGTCGCGCGAGCGCAGGAGCTTGTGGAAGGCGTATTGTCGATGCTCTATCCGGCAATGATCGCAAACCAAATCGAGCTTCGCTCCCGCTTTGCAGGATCGCGTTGTGTTCGAGTGCTGCCCGGTGAGATCAGACAAGCCTTTGGCAACCTGGTTTCGAACGCGGTAGACGCAATGAAGGGCGGCGGCACGCTGGGGGTAAGCTGCTTCGATGCGATCGACTATCCTTCCGAGCGGAAGGGGGTCCGGTTCTTATTCAGCGACACGGGCTCCGGCATACCACGCGAGACCCTGTCGAATATCTTCGACGCTTTCTTCACGACGAAAGGGATGAAAGGTTCCGGCATCGGGTTGTGGCTCACCTCCGAAATTATCGCCAAACATGGCGGGCGTATCCGAGTTCGATCAAGAACGGAGGGCCCATTCCGCGGGTCGTTGTTCGATATCTTCTTGCCGGAGCACGATGCCGACCGAGATGCATTGGCCGCGAGTACAGAGGCCACGACTGTAACGGCCGGGACCGCAGAAACGGCGTGATCGCGCTCGACCCTTTGCGCCAAAGTGGAAGCGTGACGGCCCGTCATGCAGCGTCAAGTCAGTTAGCGATAGATTTTGCCTCTGAGGGGTGCGGGAGCATCGCTCTGTTCACCATCCGGCCAGAAGATATGGAAGACGGTACCGCTGGCGCCGGAGGAGGTACGGCTGCGCACGCGGATGCTGCCTCGGTATTTTTGGAGAGTGCTACGAACCAACCATAGGCCCAGCCCGGTGCCTACGTCCTGTTTGGTAGTGAAGAATGGCTCGAAGATCTTCGCCATGTCGGCAGGCGCGATGCCGGAGCCGTTGTCGGCGACGCTGATGCGTATGCCACTGCGGCGTGGAGAACTCCAATCGCATGCAGGCCGAATGCGAATCCGAATCCGCCCCGTGTGAGGCGAGGTTGCATCGGCCGCATTGACCAGCAGGTTGGAGAAGAATTGGCTGAAGTCGCCCGCGGAGGCATAGATTCTTTTCGCATCCGTTACCTTCTCTATCTTCACTTCGCGTCCCCGCAACTTATGCTGGTACAGCCTCAGCAAGTCTTCGACCACTTCCGATGTGTCCAGCCAGCCCGCCTCGGCGGTATCGCGATAGAACCCCAATGTCTGCTTTGCGACATGGGCGGCGCGGTCCAGTTGATCGCTGGCCGTCAGCAGGTATTGCCGTGAATCCGCACTCACCCCTTGGTCCTGGCGAACCAGGTAGAGCAGGTTGACCAGGCACTCAAGAGGATTGTTGATTTCGTGAGCGATAGTGGAGGCGAGCCTCCCCGTGGCGGCGAGCTTTTCGCTGCGCACCAGTGCTTCTTCCGAATGCTTTTCGCGGGAGATATCCATTGTTACGCCGTCGAAGCGCTTCGGTTGACCCGTCTCATCGCAGAAGGTTCTCCCGATGGCGCGAATCCATTTCGTTCGCCCACCATCCGGGGAGATCGTGCGGAACTCGACATTGTAGGGAGAGAGGTTGGCGACTGCCGCCTCGATGGCTCTGCGGGTAGGCTCGCGGTCGTCGGGATGCAGCCGCTCATAAAAGGTGTCAATTGTGACTTCGGCGTCCGGCGATAGCCAGAAATGTTCCTTCACCCGGTTGTCCCAGTTCAGCTTGGAGAAGGGAAGATCGCAGAGCCAATAGCCTACCTTGGCCACCTCGTTTGCCATTTCGGACCGCTGGCGATGAAGAGCGAGAAGCTCCTCGGTGCGCTTGCGCTCGGTGATGTCGGTGCAGCTTTCGAGAACATGTTCTTGCCCCTCGTCGCGGGAGAGCGCCTTGCGCACCCACACGGTGATCCGCTCGCCGGTGCGCCTGCGTTGGACGAATTCTCCAGCCCAGTGCCCATCGCGGCGAAGGCAGGCAATGATTTCCTTGAACGGAATGGGGAACTCGGTGCACAGAAGGGTATGCGCTTCCTGCCCCAGCGCCTCCTCGCGGCTCCAACCGTAAAGCCGTTCCGCGCCGCGATTCCAATAAAGAATATGCCCGCTGGAGTCGCGCGCGAAAATCGCATCGTTGCTGAGATCGAGCAACTGGGCCTGCCGAGTGAGATCTTCTCTCGCTCGGCAGATTTCGGTGATGTCCCGCGCGGTCCCGGCAATCGCTTCCACGCCGCCCTCCCGGCCCAGCACCGGAGTGAAGAAGTAGTCGTAGACGCGGAGTCCGTTTGTGCCTTGGAAGGGGACTTCGCCGCGGATGGGATCCCCGGTGGCGACCACCTCGTCCATTTCCCGGTCGTGCATCGCAGCGTGCCAGTCGGGATAGCCGAGTTCGAGACAGTTCTTGCCCACCGCCTCCTCCCATGTCCGGCCCCACATGGCGAGTAGCGCGGAGTTGGCGTATATAAGGCGATGATTGAGGTCGAACATAAAGGCCAAGTCAGGCGTGTTTGACAGAACGGCGTCGTAGATTCGCCGACTGTGCTCAGAAGCTGCGCGCTCGCGGTTGGCTTCTTCCAGAAGCCGGGCATTCTCGATGGCAATGGCCGATTGCGCGGCAATCACGGTTGCGATCCTCTCCTCCCGCGCTGTGAAGATCCCCGGCTCGGGATGGCCGAAGAACAGTCCGCCAAATACCTCGCCCGTGCGCGATTTTACGGGTACGGCGAGATAGCTCCGTACCGGCGGATGGCCCGGCGGCATGCCGTGATAGGGAGGATTCTTTCCATAGCGCGGATCGGCCAGAACGTCGTCGATTCGCACTGCGCTCTCACCCCGGAAGGTGCGTCCGAAGACACTGGTATTGCGCGGCTGGCCAAACTTCTCAAACGCCTCGCGGGGCGCGCCGGAGAGCGTGAACAGCCGGAATGCCTCGCCCTGCTCGTTGGTGACGTTATAGAAAAATGCGCCGAACTTCGCCTTGGCCAAGCGCGTAGCGGCGTCGGTGGCGTACTGCACCAGCTTGCCCAAATCCTGCTCGCCGGCCAGCATAAGGGAGACCTGATTCAGGATTTCGGTCTCTTCGCGTGCCTGCTTGGCCTGCTCGATCTCCGCCTCAAGCGCTTGGGCTTGGCGCTGTAGATTCGTGATTTCGCGCAGATGCTCATCATCGCCGCCCTCGGCGGAATAGCTCTCCGCAGGCAAAATGCGTGTATGCTCCGCGCAAATCTCATTCAACAGGGGAAGCGCCGGTTCTCCGGAGAATGCGCTCAGGGGATACGCGCAAAGCAGAGAGAAACGGTGGGTCTGGGCGAGTTCGTTCCACAACCGCTCCAGCGCGACCGCCGCTTCCCGGTTGCCGTCGCCCCAGAGCACGGCAACCATTTCCACAAAGGCGCCTACCCCGGAAGTGCGACCGGCGCTCGGCTCCGCAGGCACGACCAACTCGCCGACCACTTCTAAAAAGCGGGCACGATCGAGCTGCCCCGCCGCCATGATCTGCGACAGAACAACGGAGGCATCTCGCGCGATATACCGGCCCTCAAGGATGGCACCGGCCAAGTCGATGCCGCGGCCAAGCAGGCGCTCGCCAATGACGTCGAGGTGGGGTCCAGCGGCCAAGATGACCGCCTTATCTCCCGCCGCCAAAAGCTCATAGGCGAAGTCGCTGGCCATTTCATAAAGAAAGTCTTCGCTCTCGTAGAACTGGACGGCATGCGCGGGATGGAGAGCGGGCGGATCTATCGCCTGAGCCTTCTCCGACTCCGGATCGCGGCGTTCAAGATTGGTTGATCGTTTTCTGGTCGAGAAGGGGATTGCCATGTAGGCCCTCATGGAATCCGATGCGAATCGGAACCAGTATAGCGGGCTACGCACCTATATAATCCTACCATCCCGTGCCGGCCCACCAAGCAAGGACCCTTTCCCCATCGGCCGGGGCGAGAACCGGCTGAAGAATCTTCCGGGTCAAGGAGAGATAAACCAGCATGAGAGGGCGAATGAATCATTGTCTTGAGATTGCGACGATCGTCGGCTTTGCCGCGCTCGCTCTTCCGGGAATCGCACAGCGGAGGCCGGAGCCTATGACGGTTCAGCCTGTACGAGGAGGCGTGTACTTCGTTCAGGGGGGTGCGGGCTCCAACTCGACCTTCGTCGTCGGGACGACGGGCGTCATCGTGGTCGACGCCAAGATGACCGCCGATTCAGCCAAGGAAATGCTGGCCGACATCGCCAAGATCACTCCGAAGCCGGTGACGGCCGTAATCCTCACGCATAGTGATATCGACCACGTTGGCGGCCTTGCCGGATTCCCCAAAGGATTGACGATCATCGCCCAGGCCAACTGCAAGAAGGAGATGGAGGAGTCGCTCACTTCGCCAAGGCCGGCGCCCAAGGATTACATGCCCACCCGAACTGTGGGAATGAAAGAAGACACCACCATCGACGGCGTGCATGTGCAGATGTTCCACTTCGCGCCCGCGCACACCAGCGGAGATCTCATCGTCTACTTCCCGCGGCAGAAAATCGTTGATACCGGAGACATCGTTGCCGCTCAAGTTCCCGTGGCGATTATCCATTTGGAAAAGCACGGGTCTTCAGAAGGATGGATCGGAAGCATGAAAGGCATCCTCGCTCTGCAGGGGACGACCTTCATCCCGGGGCATGGAAATCTGCAGACCAGGACCGAGATACAGCAGAGGCTGACGAAGGGCGAGACAGAGCGCGCCAAGATCAAGCAACTGGTCGGGCAAGGAAAGTCTTTGGACCAGATCAAGCAGGCCCTCGGCGAGCCTACGGCGGCGCCCGCCGGCGGGATGCACTTCCCGACGTTTACCGAAGTTGTGTATCAAGAGCTTACAAAGAAGACGGCCTGAGCCGGCTGCATAGGATGCGGCTGGTAATTTTGCCGTGCCGCACGAAACTCCGTTCTCTCTCTGGGCCGATCTTCGGCGGTCCGATCATGCTTTGTGAGTTGGAATGGAGGACTGAATATGCGCCTCAAATTACCGTTTGCCGGAGCTTTCGCTCTGCTTGTGGCCATGGCGGCCTTTCCCCAGAACCCTTCGGCAGTGCATCTGTCGGGTGTCGTTGTCTCTCTGCATGGCAGCACGCTGGTCGTCAAGTCCAATGACGGCAAAAGCGTATCGGTGGCGCTCCCCACGGATGCGCGGATCACTGAAAATGTTAAAAGCAGCGTGGCGGCGATCAAGGGCGGAGACTTTGTGGGTTCCGCGGCCGTCCAATCCAGGAACGGCATCTTGCGCGCGCAAGAGGTCCATATCTTCCCGGCCAGCATGCGCGGCGCGGGCGAAGGCCACCATTCGATGGGTCCCAACCCCAACCGCACAATGACCAACGGGAATGTTACTGCCGTCCACTCCATGACCAGTGGCATTGTGCGGGGCGTATCCGGCTCAAAGGATCGAGTTCTCACGATCGCTTATAAGGGTGGTGAGCAGCGGATTGAGGTTGATTCATCGACTCCGGTAACAAGGATCGTTTTGGGGAGCAAAGGCCTTTTGAAGCCGGGAGTACCCGTCTCGATCTTCGCAACAAAGACGGCGGCCGGTCTGAGCGCGCAATTCATATCCGTTGAAAAGGGCGGCATGAGGCCTCAGTGATAGATCGTTACTCCCGAAGGAGCGACTAGGCGCGCTGGGCGCGCAACCGCCGGCGAGTGCAGAGGGGCTTGGCCGAGAGCATGTTGATTAGGCTCTGCCCGTACTGTTTAGAAGATGGACCTCAGTGCTGGTTCCGGTGTCACCCTGCGAGGCCTTCTGTATCTCCGCCGATCGAGAATGCTCGGTGCGATAGTTGCGGTTCGGGTCTGCTACAACCTCGATGAACGAAATCGCGAATGCGGGCAAACAAATTGCTTTACTCGCGTTAGCGCTGCAAATTAGTGTGAGGGGTATGAATTCAGGACAAAAAGATTCTCAATCGGATCCGGATGCTTTTAGTAATGAAACTTCCGGCCAACCCATAGATCGCCGGCGCTTCCTGCAGTATGCAGCAGGAGTGGGGGCGATGGCTGGCCTTGGTGGAACCGCGTTCGGCCAAGCTCAGACGAATGCTGCTAACGTTGCCGGCCAGCCCAATAATGGGGCTGCTTCGGAGGACTCGCGTCTGCCCGACGGCACCAATTATGTCTCGTGGGAACAGCCGCTGAAATTCTCGAAGACTTACTATGTGGATAACAACTCGTCTGGCGCCGACGACAATGGCCCCGGCACCAGCGCGCAGCCTTTCAAAACCATCAATAAGGCCGCCCAGGTTCTCCAGCCCGGCGAGCGCGTCGTCATCGCCTCCGGTACCTACCGCGAATGCGTTCACCCGGCGCGTGGTGGCACGAGTCCGTCTCAGATGATCAGTTACGAGGCCGCCCCAGGGGCAAAGGTCTTCATCAAGGGCTCCGAGATTCTCAAAGGGGGATGGCAGAAGCAGACGCTCTCGATGCGCCGCTTTGGCCCCGCCGCGGGTCAGGCTCCGGCCCCGGCCCCGGTGACGACGTGGACGCACGTGCTCACAAGCGCAATGTTCCCCAATGCCTACCAACCCTTCGCCTTGGCCAGTGTGGCGGCCAATTGGGAATGGCTCGATCCTAGAACGGTCGACATGGGTCCATATTTCCGCCGCCGTGGATTGGTCTTTGTGGATGGCAAACCGCTGGAGCCGGTGGAGCAGCTTAACGAACTGGCAAGCCCGCACCTGCAGCCCGCCCCTGTGTTTACCACTCCGCCCGTCTCCCGCGGCGGCCTACCCCCGCGCCGGCGCCCAGGCCCGCTCATGCAGGAGGTCGGCGGCTCGCCCGATGCCAGGTTCTTCGTGGAAAATTCGGGAGAGGCTATTCACATCCGCTTGCCCGAAGGCGCTCCGGATGACCACTTGATCGAAGTCACCACCCGCGAGCACGCCTTCGCTCCCACGCAAGGTGGGCTTGGCTTCATCCGGATCAAGGGAATCAGCTTCCAGCACGCCGGCAACGCTTACCCGTTTCCGCAGCACGGCTTGGTTTCCACCGGCGGCGGCAATCACTGGATCATCGAAGGCAACAACATCGAATGGGCCAACGGCCCTGGCCTGGTCATCGGCAGCGACGGGACCGGCGGTTTCGGCCGGCAAAGCGGCGTATCTCAGATCGTCCGCGGGAACACCATTCGCTATTGCGGCGTCGAGGGTATTGGCGGCATGGGAACCGTTGACTCCGTGGTGGAAGACAATCTGATCGAGTGGTGCGGCTGGGCAGACGCGGAGCGAGGCTGGGAAGCCGCAGGAGCGAAGTTCCATTTCGGCCGCAACCTGCTCTTCCGCCGCAACGTAGTTCGCCATATCCGCCACGCCAATGGCATCTGGCTCGATAGTGGCGACAATAATTGCCGCATCACCGGCAATGTATTCGCCGACGTGCTCACCGTCAGCGCCGCGGTGCACATGGAAATGAACCTGCAACAAAACCAGATCGACAGCAATGTGATTTGGAATGTCCGCAATGCCGAGCCGGGCACGCCCGGCCAGAGAGGATGCGCGGGCTCCGGCATCTTCATCAACGCCACCGATAGCTTGAACATTGCGCAGAACCTGATCGGCCGCTGCGACAATTCGGGCATCTTTGCCATCACCCGGCCGGATCGCGCTCGCAGCGGAACGGACGAGAAAAACAATATCTATAACAACATCTTCGCCAGTTGCGACAAGTCGGCCATTGTGTTTCTCAGCCAGAACAACCAGGCCGACGGGAACCTCTATGTCTCCATGCCAAAAGAGTTTCTTGGATTTTTCAAAGGCGACTCGAAGCAGTGGCTCGACTTGCCGGCTTGGCGCAAGGAGCATGGCTGGGACAAGAACGGAGCCATGGGCGAGATGCAGATCGACTTTGATCCTGACCGCTTGGAACTGACGATAAGCAGCAATCAGCCGTTCCCAAAGGTTGCGACCTTCGATCACGTGGATGCCGATATATTCGGCAAAGCTACCGGAGGAACCAGGGCTCCCGGCCCCATCGCCGATCCCGGCTCCAAGCACACTTGGCACGTGGATCCTCGTAAGGAGAGCTGACGGCGAATTCATGAGCGCCGATGGCCTATCTCTGCAATTCTGGATGCACCTGTCTTTTGCCTTAGATGCTGTGAATGCGAGTACTCCCCGGAATGACGGCAACCCTCGCCGAAATATGCCGCCTGAAGCCGGAGAAATTTCAGTTTCTCGGTTCGGAGATTGGCGGCTGCCTTCCGGATGCCATTCCCGGCCTGTTCGGAGCGGCCGTGCTGGGCTGCGGAGCCGGTTGGATTGATCTCTCACCGGACATCGTGAGGACTCTAGGCGAGATCTTCCGGTTCATTCACTTCCAGGGGGGAGCTTTTCTGCCTCTGTCGTTATGCTGTATGCCGGCGGCGCTTGAATAGTGCCTGCTCGTGACCTTGGTGCTTTCTTCGACGCCATGCACTTTCCGCGGATCGCCCTCGCCAGCCCGCATTATCCGAAAAGTCAATCGGCAAAAACAAACGTTAGGCGAATAGGTCAGGGCTGGGGCGCCAGGCACCGTCGGCGCTTCCATAAGGGCTGGCGACCACCAGAGTGTAGCCGTCCGGGTCGCTCATCCAGCACTCCCAGTGGTTGGGGCCGCCCTCGCCATCGGGGGGATTGCGATGGCGAGGAAGGATGATCTCGACGCCCATTTCGGCGCAGCGCTGCATTACGGCATCGAAGTCCTCTACCTCAAACCAGAGCAGCACACCATTGCCATAGGGCCTGTCGGCGCGATCGCCTATGGGGCCGTGATGGTGCTCGACTTCAAAGCTGTGCAATTGCAGGATGAGCCGGCCATCCTTCACCAGTTGCTCATAATGCTTGCCGCCGTGAGCCCCTCGGCAGCCCAGCAGGCGCTGATACCACTGGCTGCTGGCTTCGACATCTGTGACACAGATGAGAGGCTGTGCGAGCATGGCTGTCAGCTTAACAGAACACCACCTGACGAATAAAGGAAGCGGCGAGTTCAAATTTATGCCAGCGGGTCATCGGCGCGCATGCAGACGACCGGCGGTGCGAATGCAACCAGTTCCACCACCCCAATTCCCGCCGCTGATTGGTAGAGGAAGCACCCGCATCTAGATCTTTCTCCTCTATTCGTCGCACAATCTGGTCCAGATCGCCGCCGGCGACCTCCATCCCGCATTGAGGGAACAGACTCTTGTCGGCCAGGAAACAAAAAACTCGAGGGTGTTCCCAAATAGATACACACTAGGTGCCTGAACAAGAGCTTCTCTTGTAGTCGGTCCACCGAATCTGTTACGTTTAATCCGATTGCAAAAGGTACCCATTACTGAGATTATCTATTTGCGCAGATCTGCATTTCTTTAGTACCCAAAATGTGGGATAGCAAAAAGTACTGAATATGCCTCATGATGTCGGTGAGCAGGACATTCGCTTTTAGTGGAGCGGGGATGAATCGATCGAAGAAGGCTTTAAATGCGGCCAGTTTGCTGCTTGTTCTCCTTCTGCCACTGATGCTTGCCCCCAAAGCTCTCTTCGGGCAGGTGATTCCCGCTCTGGAACGACCGGCGGATGTATCGGTTTTTGGTCAATTTACCTACGGGCACTCCGATTGGGGCAAGGCCGCGATCTATGGCTACACGGTTGGAGGCTTTTTGCAAACCTCTCACATCATCGGAGTCGTCGTCCGGGGCTCGGCACTTCGCTATGGCGGCCTCGATCACCAATATTCGGCGCTGGCCGGGGTCAGGGCAGGAATGCATTTCTCCCGGTTTTCACCCTATGCCGCGGCATTGGGCGGCGTGGGCCACGCGCGTTGGGGATTCGGAGCTGTCCCTCGCGAGACAGGGATCGGGCCCGAGTGGAGCTTCCTGGGGGGCGTCGATATGTATGCAGGGCATCGCTTCAGCGTTCGCCTTGGAGAAATCTCCTACTCGAAGATTTACGTTTTGCAGCATGGACTGACGCCTTTGTCTTACAGTGGCGGCATTGTGTACCGGCTCCCGTCTTGGCACTGAAGTGCGCTTGCTCTAGCAGTTGCCAATTGTAATCCAACAGCGAGGCGCGAACCGATCGTCGCCAAGCCACAGCCAAAAATTCAAAAGCAACAAAACAACTTGCTAAGCGAGAATGGCGAAGCCATGTCTAGCGATGCTCTAGAATCCAAAATTTCTGGTAACGAAGTGAGTCCGGAGTGGAGCAATCTCGCGAGGGTATGCCGCAACATCACCCGAATATTCTCGCAGGGCATGGTTGGGTGATGTCCGGCGCCGTTACGGTGCAAAAATGCGACATAACAACCGGTAGCGATTGTAATTGAGTAGCGAGCCGCGAGTCACTCGTGGCCAAGTCACGCAACAAACCAAAAGTTCCAAAAATAACTTGCTAAGCGAGAATGGCGGAGCTATGCGCGAACATATTTCTGTCTCGAAATCAACAATGGGTACAAACGCAGAAAAAGAGTGGTATGCAGCCTATACGATGTCGCGCCATGAGAAGCGGGTTTCCTCTCATTGTGCGCGGGTTGGAATCGAGTATCTTCTGCCTCTCTATCACTCGAAAAGAGAGTGGAAGAACCGAACCAAAGTCGATCTGGAAATGCCGCTCTTCCCCAACTATATTTTTGTGCACCTGGCGCCGGCCGATCATGGTCCACTGTTACGAATACCTGGAATCCTGAGCGCGGTGGGGAACGCCGCCGGCCCTATTATGATTCCCGAGGCGGAAATTGAGGCGCTGCGGCGCGTTGTCGAGTGTAATCGGGTTGAACCCCATCCGGCAATCGCGATAGGAGATCGGATTCGTGTGAAAACAGGTCCGCTGCAGGGAATCGCCGGAGTTGTTCTTCGCAAAGGCAACAGTATTCGGCTGGTCGTAACGTTGGATCTGATCGGCAAAGGCGTCTCGGTGGAAATTGATCCGCGCGATCTAGAAATCATCAGCCTCGCGGCGATGGAAGGGGAAAAGAGCGTCGAGGTCGCCTGATCACCACCACCCGACCCTCACCCACCGGGAGAATCATTGTCAGCCCGGCGATCAAAGCGTTTATCGATCGGTTTTCTCAAGTTCTGCATGGGCCTGAATGAACGGTTGACGTGGCAAGCGCCATTCCGAGCTTGGTTCTGCTTTTCCCGCCAGCGCACTTGCGACAACTCTAAAGAAGCTCCCGAAACTAAGCTTTGCCCCCGCAGTTGCATCGTGCGCGTTGGGCCACCGGCGAAATCGCCGGCGCCGCGCCTGTTGCTTTTGGGCATTTTTAAAGCGGCCCCTACACTTGGCGGTGCCATCTCTTGGTTTGACGCCGGGAGGCGTTACTCACGGTTTCAGAACCACTGGAGTCTCAATGCCTCGATTCTCTTTCTCATCTGCGAAGCAGCAACGTTTTCCCGGTTACTTTTTCGCATCGATCGTAGATTGCTCACTCTTCGCCATCTGCGGGTATCTGGCCTTTCAGTTGCGCTTCGATACCGTGCCTTCGCTCTACCTTCATCCCATGCGCCAGGCGATTCTTGTCTGGGCGGTGGTGAAATCCGCGGTTTTTGTTGCCGCCAGAGTCAATCGAAGCTATTGGCGATATACGTCTCTTGATGAAGCATCGCGCATCGGCGTGGTGAACACCGCAGGCTCGATTCTGGCAGCGGCCATAATCCTCTTGGCGCTTCAGCATCGAATTCCCCACTCCATTTATGTGCTCGAATGGCTGGTCTCGTCGATCGCGATCCTGGGCGTCAGGCTGGCGGTCCGGATGACCGCCAGCGCCAGCAAAAACAGGAAAAATGGTGAATACGAACGTGTGCAGACCCTGATCTATGGGGCGGGAGCGGCCGGACTCACGCTGGCGCGGGAGATTCGCGCAAACCAGTCGATGAAGTGCTACATCGTTGGCTTCATCGATGACGAGCGAGGCAAGGTGGGCTTGTCGTTCCATGGGAAAAAGGTTCTGGGGACGGGAGAAGCACTGTCGGGACTGGCAAAAAAATACAACATCGACAGGGTGCTGATCGCAATTCCATCGGCTACCGGACCACAGATGACGCAGGTGCTGCAGCACGTTATCGATGCAGAGGTGGATTACAAGATGATTCCGGGCCTCGATGAGATTCTCGACAACACCGAGCTAGGTCAGCAGATCAGAGACGTCGCTGTCGAGGATCTCCTGGGAAGAAAACCGGTGCAACTGGACTCGCAGAAGATTAAGGAACGTATCCATGGAAAGACCGTCATGGTTACCGGAGCGGCCGGCTCGATTGGCTCGGAGATATGCCGGCAAGTCGCAAGATTCGGACCGGCTGTCCTGATTGGTTTCGATGAGGCGGAGACACCGCTCTTTCAGCTTGACCGGGAGTTGAACAATAAGTTTCCCGACCTGAAGTTTGTTCCGGAAATCGGAAATATCACGCGCATCCATCACCTGAAGCAGAGCATGGACCGCTATAAGCCGTCTATCCTCTTCCATGCGGCTGCCTACAAGCATGTCCCCATGATGGAACGGCATGTCTTTGCCGCCGTCGAAAACAACATCTTTGGAACCTGGAATGTGGCAAAGGCGGCAATCGATTCCGGAGTTGAAGATTTCCTGATGATCTCCTCCGACAAGGCAGTCAGGCCGACCAGCATGATGGGGGCAACGAAGCGCGCCTCGGAGCTGGTCATCCGCGCCTTGCAGAAAGAAAGCAGCACCTGCTTCGTCGCGGTGCGCTTCGGAAACGTGCTCGGAAGCAATGGCAGCGTCGTTCCGATCTTCAAAGAGCAGATTGCCAAGGGCGGTCCGGTGACGGTGACGCACCCGGATATGCGGCGCTACTTCATGACCATACCGGAGGCGGCGCAGCTTGTTCTCCAGGCCTTTGCGATCGGAAAAGGCGGGGAAGTCTTTGTTCTGGATATGGGCGAGCCGGTCAGGATCGTGGATCTTGCCCGGAATCTGGTTCTGCTTTCAGGATTGCGTCCTGATCGGGACGTCAAAATCGAATTCACGGGGTTGCGTCCCGGAGAAAAGCTATTTGAAGAATTGAACTTGCAGGATGAACACATGGTTCCCACTTCGCATGCCAAGATTTGCAGTTACCACGCGCCGTTTTCGGCGGATTTAAGGGTAATTCGGAGCGCTCTCGACGATCTCCAGCACATCGTAGAACGGAAGGACATACCCCGGCTGGTGCTGCTCCTGAAAGAGCTGATCCCGGATTACAATCCGGGCTCTCAGCTCCTGAAGCGCGCGATGGCGCCATCCCCCGTTCTGCCTTTGCCGCTTGGAAGGCAGCTCACCGACACGAAAGAGAAAGCGCAGCAGCCGGTGGAGCTGAAACCGGCGACATCGCTCCAGTAGCTCTGTTCTGACGAAGCTCTGGAAGGCGCGTGCCGAAGCGGCACGCATTAGGGGCAATGAATTCCGATCTTGCCGAAACTGTGCGACCTGCGATGTACCTTCGCGGCAATCAATCTGTTTTTCCGAGTTCTCGAAGCGACGAGATGACATGAAATCGATGAACCCAATTCGCATTTCCTCCCGCATGGCCATTTGTGGCATCTTGCTTCTGGCCGCCTTGTTCTCCGTGCGGGCGTTCGCGGCGGCGCCGGCCGTCAGCCAATCTCAATTGCCGGCGCCCAGAAACTCCGACGCTCTTCTGATCGGGCCAGGAGACCTGCTGGATCTGACGGTCTACAATGTGCCGGAGCTCACTCTGAGGGTCAGGGTGGATGAGAACGGCAACGTTCGCCTGCCTCTGATTGGCAATACGCATCTTTCCGGGGATACTGTGCGCGATGCGGAGGAGCAGATTGCCCACGAGCTTATCCAGCAGGGGATGGTCAAAGATCCTCAAGTGTCTTTGTTGGTTGCCGAATTCGCTACCCAGGGCATCACCGTGACCGGCGAAGTGAACATGCCCGGAATTTACCCATTGATGGGTCCTCACCGGCTCTACGATGCAATCTCAGCCGCCGGCGGGCTTACGGTCAAGGCAGGGCGCACCATCTCCATCATTCATAGAGATGATCCGGATCAACCGGAGATCGTACGGCTGCCGTCTTCGGATTCGATTCCCAAGGTGAACGTTATGGTTCAGCCGGGAGATACGGTCGTGGTCACGAAGGCAGGGGTAGTGTACGTGGTGGGCGAGGTCAATCACCCCGGCGCATTCCTGATGGAAAATAATACCTCGGTCTCGATTCTGAAGGCGATTGCTCTGGCTCAGGGGACGACGACCATTGCATCCCTGAAGCATGCCTGCATCATCCGCAAAGGCCCTACCGGAATGGAGCGCATTCCCGTTCCATTGGACAGGCTCTATCACCGCAAGGCGCATGACAGCTTGTTGCGGCCGGAAGATATTCTTTTCGTGCCTACAAGCAATCCGAAATTGTATGGCCGCATGGGCCTTCAGGCGGCACTCACTGCCATGGGGACGGCCGCGGTCTACGCGACAAGGTAGATTCGACCACCGGCGAAATAGCAGTACTTCACATCATCAATCTTTCGCTGGAGCCATCCGAGCGTTCCCGCTGCGGTTCACAATGCCGCGCCAGCCAAAGTTGGAAGAAAGAGATGCGCCCTGCGGGCGGCGCAACGGAAAACATGCCAAATCAAAGTTCTCTGGAAAAGATTCATCACAGCCGGGCCGCCGCCGCTTCCCATTCGGGAGCGAAGACGGAAATCTCCATCACGGATTTGTTGGGGATCCTGCGCAGAAGGCGCCGTCTCGTCTTTCTCGCGGTTCTTCTTTGCCTCGGCTTGGGCGTCCTGTATTGCTGGACTCGAACCCCGCGATATCAGGCCTCTTCCGACCTTGCCATCCATCCTGAGGGTTCCGATGCGCTCGATATCGGGGACCTTTCTCCCATGGGCGGCGGCGGCCTGGATTGGAATGCCAAGATCGAAACACAGGTGCGGATTCTCAAGAGCGATACGCTGGCCTGGACGATCGTTTCCCAATTGCGGATGGACCGTAATCCGAGCTTTGCCGGCCGTCACAAGTTCCGCTTTTTCGGCAAGCGCGTTGTTCCTCCAACTCCGGCAAACATTGACACTACGTCTCCGGCGCGGCGAAATGCGCTGCTCGCTATGTTCCGAAAGTCGCTGAGCGTTGCTGCCGTACCGCGCACGCAAGCAATTGAGATCACGTTCCGCAGCACGGACCCCGTTTTGGCTGAGAATGTGGTCAATCAATTGGCCGCCGCCTACCTGGAACACAACTTCATGACCAGGTATCAGGCAACGGAGCAGGCCTCCGATTGGCTGGCGAAGCAGCTCAACGATCTGAAGCAGGATGTTGAGACCTCCCAAACAAAACTGGCGAACTATCAGAGGCAGACGGGGATCATCGGAACCGACGATAACGACAACATGATCCTGAACAAGCTTGATGCGGTTGACCGGCAACTGACGGACGCGAAGGCCGACCTCATTGTGAAGCAGGCGAAATACCATCTGGCGCGCACCGGCGACCCTCAACTGATCGGAACTGTGGTTCCGGATAGTGTCCTGCCCAATCTGCGGCAACAGCAATCCGATCTTGAAAATAAGCTGGCGCAGGCGCAGTCGATCTACGGGCCCAAGTATCCCGAGGTCATTCAACTTCAAAGCCAGCTTGCCCAGGTGAGCCAGGCGCTGCGGAAGGAAACCCAGGACATCCAGCAACGCTTTCGCAATGATTACGAAGCGGCGAATTCGGTTGAACAGCAGCTCCAGTCCGAGTTCGATCAACAGAAGCAGCTGGCTTTCCAGCTCAGCGGCGACATGAGCCAGTATGGAATCCTCAAGCGGAACGTCGAGTCGGAGCGGGACCTGTATGAGGATTTGCTCAAAAAGCTGAAGGAGGCCGGAGTCATGGCCGGTCTCCGGTCGACCAATGTCGACATCATCGACAAGGCGACCCTGCCAACAAGTCCTGTCGATCCAAACATCCCACTGGTGATGCTTCTCAGCCTCATCTTGGGCGTGGGCTGCGGGCTGGGCCTGGTGTTCTTGGCTGAAACGGTGGATAGTTCCGTGCGCAATGCGGATGAGGTCGAACTGGTTTCCGGCCTGCCGGTGTTTGGGATCGTGCCGCATTTCTCTCTCGATTCGGGCACCAGAGGCAGACCGGCGCGCCGGCTTGCTTTGAACCCCTCCGGCGGCCCTGGGTACTATCCGCCCATCACGGTCCACCGGTCCAACTCCGAGGCTTCGGAATCCTTCCGGGCCATCCGGACCGCGGTGCTGCTCTCCACAGCCGGTAAGCCGCCCAGGACGGTGCTCGTGGCAAGCGGCGCCTCAGGGGAGGGCAAGAGCACGATTAGCAGCAATATCGCAGTTGTTCTTGCGCAGCGGGGGGCGCGCGTACTTCTGGTGGATGCCGATCTTCGCCGGGGCGAGATGGCGCGAATGCTGGGAATCGAGGGCAACATCGGGTTGAGCGG
>JANWJB010000186.1 GCA_025449575.1 Acidobacteriaceae bacterium | reverse complement strand
CCCGGAGACTCCGAGCCCGGAAAACCAGCCTCCGGCGACCTAGGAGTTTGTTGAAAAACGCGCCGAAGTCCCGAGCGAGGCGCAAGATAATGTGAACCGCTCCAGACGCCGTCCCCACATCCTGGATGCTCGACGGGAGACGAACATGTTTTCCAACAAACTCCTAGGGGCAGGCCATCGGGAGCCATTCGGCCATCGGAAACTGGAAGGAATGGGCGCTATCGTCTCCTGAAATGAAGTTTGGCTGATCCTATTCGGGGGATTGCCGCTCGGAGCACCGGCTGCCGATACTGCACTTGTCGGCGCCGAACAAAAAGTTTGCCGATTTGGGCCCCCGCGCGGCAGCACGTAGGCTTCCAACGGATGGAGGGGTGGCGATCCTGCGACTTTTTGGGATCTGTTGCATCTTATAGCCAATAAATTGATAAGGGAGCACTCATGGCGAGCGATTTCTTAAGCGTTATCAGCCCCTCGGACCCGAGTACACGTGATCCGGGCTCCGGAGGCCAGGTTCTGCCTGTCCTGCCGGTGCGCAGCACCGTGCTCTTTCCTCATGCCGTGCTGCCGCTTACGGTGGGGCGCGAGAGCTCGATTCAGCTCATCCAGTCCCTCGGTGAAGAGAAAACCATCGTAGTGGTGGCACAGAGGGATGAGCGTCTCGACGAGCCACAGCCCAGCGATTTGTATTCCATCGGCACCATGGCCACCGTGCACAAGGTGGTCAAGATGCCCAATCAGAGCCTCTTCGTCTTCACGGAGGGTACGGAGCGGGTGAAGCTGGGAGAGTTCAACCAGCTGGAGCCGTTCATGACTGCCCGGGTGGAGCGCGTGGACGAGGTGCATGCCGAGAAGAGCGCTGAGTTGGAGGCGATGCAGCGCAACGTTACTGCCCATTTCCAACAGATTGTCACGGCATCGCCTACGCTTTCCGACGAGCTGCAGACGATCGCGTTGAACATTGAAGAGCCGGGCCGCTTGGTGGATTTTATTGCCTCGTCGCTGCCCTTCCTCTCGACGACCGACAAGCAGGAGCTATTGGAAACCCCGGATGTCGCGATGCGTCTGGAGCGCATGAACAAGCATTTGGTGAAAGAAGCGGAGGTGCAGCAACTGCGCAACAAGATCCAGTCGGAAGTGCAGGATCAGGTGCAGCAGTCGCAGCGGGACTACTACCTGCGTGAGCAGATGAAGGCCATCCAGAAGGAACTGGGTGAGATGGATGAGGGTCAAAAAGACATTGAAGAACTGCGCCAGAAGATAGAAGGCGCCGGCATGCCCGAAGAGGTCAAGAAAGAGGCCATCAAAGAACTGAATCGTCTGGCGCGAATGTCGCCGATGGCTGCCGATTACTCCCTCACGCGCAATTACATCGAGTGGCTGGCCGTGCTTCCCTGGGCGAAATCCACCGGTGGCGAGGTCGATATTGCCAAGGCCAGGGAGATCCTCGATGAGGACCACTATGACCTGAAAACCGTGAAAGATCGCATTCTCGACTACTTGAGCGTCCGCAGCTTGAAGCCGGATATGAAGGGGCCGATCCTCTGCTTCGTCGGGCCTCCAGGTGTGGGCAAAACATCACTGGGTCGCAGCATCGCGCGTGCCCTCGGCCGCAAGTTCCAGCGCATCTCGCTGGGCGGCATGCATGATGAGGCTGAACTTCGCGGCCACCGCCGGACCTACATCGGAGCGCTTCCCGGGCAGGTGGTCCAGGCTTTGCGACGCGCCGAGACCAACGACCCCGTCTTCATGCTGGATGAAATCGATAAGCTGGGCCGGGACTTTCGCGGCGACCCGGCCTCCGCCTTGCTCGAAATCTTGGACCCGGAGCAGAACTACACCTTCAGAGACAATTATCTCGACGTGCCCTTCGATCTCTCCAAGGTGCTATTCATCTGCACGGCGAACATCCTCGATCCGATCCCGGCCCCCCTGCGCGATCGCATGGAGATCATCGATCTGGCCGGTTATACCGAAGACGAGAAGACGCACATTGCGTTTCGCTATCTCATTCCGCGGCAGATTAAGGAAAATGGTATTCCGCAGGGCGAGTCTGGAGATCCGCTGATCGAATTTCCAGAAGGGTCGGTCCGCTACATCGTGCGGCACTACACTCGTGAGGCCGGCGTGCGGAAGCTCGAACAACTTATCGGGACCATCTGCCGCAAGCAGGCGCGGCGTTTGGTCGAAGGCGGCAAGGAGAAGCTGGTAGTCACGCAGGAGGTGATTCACGAGTTCCTGGGTGGCATCAAGGTCCGTGTCGATACGGAAATTGCCGAGCGCACGAAGCGCCCGGGAGTGGCTGTCGGCCTCGCCTGGACACCGGTGGGTGGAGACATCCTCTTTATCGAAGCCAACCGCATGAAGGGCAAAAGCGGCTTCACCATGACCGGGCAAATCGGCCAGGTGATGCAGGAATCCATGCAGGCCGCATTGACCTGGGTGCGCTCCAACGCGGCATCTCTGGGCCTTGAGGAGGATTTCATGAAGGAACTGGACATCCATATCCACGTGCCTTCGGGGGGCATTCCCAAGGATGGGCCATCGGCTGGAGTCGCCATGGCCATGGTCCTGGTTTCATTGATGACCGACACCCCATTGCGCCCCCTTACCGCCATGACCGGGGAGATCACCCTGAGTGGCAACGTGCTTCCCGTGGGCGGCATTAAGGAGAAGTTCCTGGCCGCGAAGCGGGCCGGCGTTCGTGATGTCATCCTGCCCGCCGAGAATCGGCAGAGCGTCGAGGAGGACCTTACTCCGGAGCAGATCGAGGGAGTCAACATTCACTACGCCAGCCGCGTCGAAGATGTTCTGGCGGTGGCCTTTCCCCTATCTCTCTCGCAGGTGAAAAAAGACGAGGCGGAGCGCGATCGGGTGATCGCGCACGCCGGCGCCTGAGAGCAAGCCTCGCTTCGGCGATGGTTCCATCATGGTTCACTGCCATGGCTTAACACCACGCTTCAACCGCACGGCTGAGAAGCTGCAACTGCCCTATGCTGACCATTGGCCACTCCACGCTCTCCCCTGAGATCTTCCTGAAGATCCTGGAGCAGAACGCAGTGGCCTCTCTGGTCGACATCCGTACCATCCCAAAATCCCGCCACAATCCTCAGTTCGAGCAGGGGGCCCTTCGCGAAACTCTCGCCTCCGCGGGCATCGCCTACGAGTGGTTTCCGGACCTGGGTGGCCTTCGGAAGACCCTGCGCCAGCTGGATGGTTTGAACGCCGGGTGGGTGAACGCCAGCTTCCGCGGCTTCGCTGACTACATGCAGAGCGAAGAGTTCTCCTCCGCCATCGACCGTTTATTGGCTCTGGAAGCGCGTCTGCCGAAGCGGCCCCCGAAGGCAGCCGTCATCATGTGCGCCGAAGCCGTGCCATGGCGCTGTCACCGCTCCCTGGTGGGCGATGCGCTGCTGGCGCGGGGGTGCTCCGTGGAAGACATCTTTTTCGATCGCCAGGGAACCAGCAAACGCCGGCCCCACCGCTTGACCAAATTCGCTCGCGTGGAGGGAACCCGCGTCTGGTATCCGCCGGTTGAGCCGGAGTTGGACTTTGGCGCCGCGGATGCCGCCACCGGCTGAGCCGTCCACCGGAAGTGCCCTCATTTTGCCTCCGTGGCCGTCTAACCGGGTGGAGCTTCCAAGTCGGATATTCTTGTCCCATGCGCGTGCAGGTACTGCTCTTCGGTGTGCTGAAGGACTTTCTCTCCAGCCCCAGCCAGATGCTCGAATTGCCGGCCGGTGCAACCGTGGAAACACTGGTCGGCCACTATCGCCGGCTGATTCCGCAAATGGATGATCTGTCTTCCAAGATCGCAATTGCCGTGAATGGAGCCTATGCAAAGCCGGCCGATCCGCTCGCCGATGGCGACGAGGTCGCGCTGCTGCCTCCAGTCAGCGGAGGGATGGAACCCGCTTCGTCTCCCGCTTCCGGAGCGGAGACGTTCCAAGCCTGCGCCCAGGTTGCTCTGGTTCGCCGGCCCATCGATGTGGCAGGCATTGTGGCGGCGCTCAAGGCAGGCGAGGATGGCGCCGTGGTGGTCTTTGAGGGGACGGTGCGCAACAACACGCGAGGGCGGCGCACGCTCTATCTGGACTATGAGGCCTATGAGGAGATGGCTTTGCGCCTGATGCAAGAACTTGCCCGCCAAGCGGTGGAAGCTCGCGGCGTCCGCTCCGCAGCTTTAATTCACCGTCTGGGCCGGCTTGAAGTCGGCGAAACCAGTGTGCTGATTGCCGTCGCGGCCGCTCACCGCGCCGCCGCCTTCGAGGTCTGCCGCTGGCTGATCGACACCTTGAAAAAGACAATTCCAATTTGGAAGAAGGAGCATTTTGAGGACGGCGCAGTCTGGGCGGATGGCGAGCCGTTTCCTGCCGGCCTGGCGGAGAAGGGAACCGCCGGCGCGTGAAAGCACTGCTATCGATCACCGTCTCGCTATGCCTCGGCGCCTGCATGGGGCCGGCGGCGGCCGCCCAAACGCCCACGATTCACGTCAATGTCCACCTGGTAAACGTGTTTGTCAATGTGTCCGATGCCCACGGCGCTCCCGTGGCAGGTCTCAGCAAGGATAATTTCCAGCTTTCCGAAGACGACCGGCCGCAGGATATCGCGGTCTTTGAGAGGCAGACGGATTTGCCGCTCAACATCGTGCTGGCCATTGATACCAGCGGCAGCGTGCGTAAAGATAGCCGTGTGGAACTGGATGCGGCGCATCGCTTTCTGCATTCCTTTCTGCGCCCCATCGACCAGCTCGATCTAATGGAGTTCTCCGACAACGTGCGCGAGATAACGGGCTTTACCAACAATCTCGGACGGATCGATCGTGGGCTGAATAGTATTCGCGGCGGCGCGGCCACCGCCCTATATAGCGCCATCTATCTCGCGGCCCAGAATCTCGCGCCCCGCTCCGGAAGAAAGGTGCTGGTGCTTATCTCGGATGGCAGCAACACGGTTCAAGGGACTACCTACAACATGGCGCTGGACGAGGCGGTGCGCGGTGAAGCCATTGTCTACAGCATCATCGATGTCCCCATCGCGGCCAGCGCCGGACGCGATCTTGCCGGCGAGCATGCCATGATCATCCTCGCTCAGGAGACCGGCGGCAGGTACTTCTATGCCGATTCTTCTTCCCTTGACGAGATCTTCAACCAAGTCTCCCAGGATCTGCGAACCCAATACCTGCTCGGCTACTATCCTAAGAACTCAACCCCGGGTGGAGGCTTCCGCAGCATCTCAGTCCATCTGCGCGACGTGCCTCCCGGCAGCGATTACAGTGTTCGGAACCGAACCGGCTACTATCCCACCGCCGGGCGGTAACTGCCGCTACTTGTAAATCATGTTCACGTGGATGTTGGTTATCGGACAGCCCACGTCCACCTCCGCCTTTTTAAACGATGGCGCACTGACAAAGACTCGTGGATTGTTCGAAAAGCCAAAACCTTCGATAGGGATGCCGAAGAAATCCCGGTCAAGTTTCTGATTTTTATTTTCGTCGTGCAGTACGGCCACCGCATATTTGCCCGGAGGTACCTTGAGAGAGACGGTTGCCTGCGATCCGTGGATCGTTGCCGACTCGGTAGCCGACGCCTTGCCTTTCTTCTCCGGCCAACCGTTGGATGAGCGGTAGGCGAGCGCCGCCACATAGCCCTTCTGGTTCCGCAGTCCGGTTACGTGGACGTCAAGCGTGCAGGTCTCGGCGGCAAGGCTCAGGGCGTTGCCTTGGAAACCGGCGGCGAGCAGAAGCGCAATCGCAAACGGAGATCGTTTCATGGTGGCTCCCATAATAGAGACGCAAAGCGGCCGCTGTGCAGTGTCGCGCGAGGCTCTGACGGGAGCTCAGCAGCAGGTCCCGAGAAAGGATGCCACCGCTTCAAGAACCGCGTCGGTCTGTTCACGATGGGGAAGGTGTCCAGCTTGCGGCAGGACCACCCGCGTGAGGGACGAGAGTCCTGCTTCGAGTGCTTGGCCCTGCACCGGCCCGGCATAAGGATCATGCTCGCCCTGAATGGCTAGCACCGGGCAGCTCACCCGGGTCAGATAATCGGTGGGCGGGAACTCGCTGGCCAGATGCAGCCGCACGGCCTCTACCCAGGAGGCGAAGACGGCCGGCGCGTCGCGATGGTAGCGGCTGAGTTTCTGGATCAGTTCCGCATACGCATCTCCCCGCTCCATCTCGTCCACAACGCGGAGCGCTTTCTTCTCCCCGATCACAATCGGCGCTTCGGTTATGATCGCCCGCACCGGATTTCCCGCTGCGGCGTAAAGAAAGGCAATCATCGCGCCTTCGCTATGGCCGTAGAGGACCGGTTCGCAAAGACCGAACTGCTCCAATAATCGCGGAAGAACCGTATCGATTTGCCGCTGGTAGTAGCTGGCGGATCGCGGCTCCAACGGTCCTTCGGAGTCGCCGTGGCCGGCGCGCGCGTATGCGATGACATTGCAGTGGGTGCTTGCCGCGAGGCGGGCGGGAAAGTCCTTCCAATAGGAGACCGAGCCCAGCGCCTCATGCAGCAGAATGATGGTCTGCCGCGCCTCTGCCTGCCGCCACTGGCAGACTTCCAGGGACTTGCTCTCTATCTGTATCCGCCCGGGGACGATCCTCATCTGTTCCTGGGTCATGCGTCGAGCCAAAGGATCGTTTTCTTGGCGCTCTCCCAAGCATCGTAGCTCTCGGCAAACCGCTCCTCCACCCACGCGCGGCGTACCTTCATCGTCGGAGTCAGCAGTCCGTTCTCCGTCGTCCATGGCTCGGGCACAATGGCAAGAAAGCGAAGCTGCTCATAGCGTTCGAGCTTCTTGTTGATCCGCTGCAGCTCGCGGGCGAGGGAGGCTTCCATCGCCTGCCGGCCCTCCGCGCTTGCGCTCAGCGTGCGCTTTTCCGGCGCCAGAACCACCGCGGCGAAAGGGGCTCCCCGGCCGGAGCCCAGGACGCACACCGACTCGAAAAGACCGCTGTTGGATAACTCGTTCTCAATCGGCGCGGGAAGAATGTATTTGCCCTTGCTGGTCTTGAACTCTTCCTTCAATCGGCCCACCAGTTTCAGCCTGTTCTCGGCGTCGATTTCCCCGCGATCCCCGGTGCGGAAGTAGCCGTCATCCGTAAAGCAGGACTGGCTGAGTTGCGGGTTCCGAAAATATCCCGCCAGATTCATGGGACCCTTGATCTGCACTTCGCCCTCGCTCGAAATGCGCGTCTCGGCATAGGCGCTGGCCTGGCCTACATATCCATCCCTCGCTCTTCCGGGCGTTGGCGCATGGGTGATACCCGTCTCCGTCATGCCGTAGCCTTCAATCAGATTCAGGCCCAGCCCGCGGTACCACTGCAAAAGCTCAACAGACAGCGGAGCCGAACCGGAGGCGGCAAGACGAACCTCCTTAAGCCCTAGCTCCTTGAGGATGCGCCGGCTTACCGCGCCGCGCACTACCGGAACTCTCAGCAGCAGATCCAGCTTGGCCGGCGGTATCTTCTCAAGGACTCCCTGTTGGAAGCGCAGCAGCAGGCGCGGCACGGTGAAAAAGATCGTCGGACGGGCGCGTCCGAGATCGGCTAGGAACGTCTGCTGGTTCTCCGCAAAGAAGATATGCATTGGCATGTAGAGGGCGTTCATCTCGACGATGGCGCGTTCGGCGATGTGCGCCAGAGGAAGATAGGAAAGAATACGGTCGAGGGAGCCATCTCCGGCCAGGGTGGGCATCATGGACTTCGCCATGAACGCCAGCGCCTGGAAGGTTTGCATCACGCCCTTTGGTTCGCCCGTCGTCCCCGAGGTGTAGATGATGGTCGCGATATCGAGAGCATCGCGAACGGGACCATCCTGGAGCGGTGCCTGCCGCGCAGTGATCTCCTGCCAGGAAGCAGCTTCCAGTGAGGCAGCTGCCACCGGAAAGCCAATGAGGTGCACGCTTTCGAGCGGCGAGCCCGCGATGCGCAGCGTGCGGTCCAGCGCTCCCACAAAACAGGCGGCCGGCCGGCTGTGCTCGAGAATCGCTGTCAACGAGGTCTCGCCCACGCTGGGAAAGATGGGAACGCTGGTGTAGCCGGCCATCCAGATGGCGAAGTCCGCCATGATCCACCACGCGCAGTTTTTGGAAAGAATCGCAATGCGCGCGTCGCTCGGCCAGCCTCGCGCCTCACCCTCCGCGCGAAGATATGCGGCCATGCGTCGCGACTCCTCCACCGCCGCGCTCCAGTTCCATTCCAGCCGCTTGCCCGCGAATGGTTGGGTGAACAGGCTCCTGCCGCCATGCTGCCTTTCGTTGGCATAGATGCGCTGCAGCGGGAGCTCCGCCATGGCGATGGCTGCGGCTGCGGCGCCACTGCCGGGATTCGATAATCCGGCAGTGCCGGAAAGCTCCAGAGGATTCATCATGAATGTCTTGCAGCAAGGCTATCGCAAAAGCCACGCGCTTGGCGCGGGTACTCAGTTCAGCAGAAGCATCGCTTTCGCCGCTGCACGGCCTTCGCGGATCAGGTCGGAGACCCCGACGCCATGATAGGCGCTCCCGGTCAGCCGTAGGCCGGGCAATGCGAGGGCCAGCGATTCGAGATCGGCCGTACGCTCCAAGTGGCCAACCTCGTATTGCGGCAGAGAGTGCGGCAGGCGGCGAACCAACGCGACGCTGTGTTCCGGCATAGGCCCCAGAATGGATGCAAGCTGCTTCCGGGTGCGCCGGATCAGCGCATCCTCTGGCTCTTTTTGCAACGCGGCGCCCGCTTCGCCGCCAAAGAAAGCCCGCAGCAGGACAGCGCCATCGGGGACTCTGCCGGGAAATTTCTGATCGACGAAGGTGCAAGCCAGCAGCCCATGATCGTCGCCGGAGCCTGCCGGCGCCGCGGGTACCAGAAAGCCGAAGCCGCGGGGGATCGACATACCGGCTGCGCGCTCGGCTGTAAAGCCCAGCGCAACCACACTCGCGGAGGAGCAGCGCTGCGGCAGCAGCTCGGCCATGCGCGCCGCTGCGGCGCTTCCCGCGGCGGTTGGAGATTCCAGCGATTGCAGCAGCACACGCGTAGCCTCGGGCGGCGTCGCCAGCAGAACAGATCGGAAGCGCTCTTCGCCGGCGGCGGTCGCAATGCTCCATCCATCCTCGTCTCTTCGCATGCGAATGACCGGCTGCCGCACACGCAAGGAGCGAGCAGGCAGCCCCGACGCAATGCGGTCCACCAGCACCTCCATGCCGCCGGCAAGCGTGGAGAAGATCGGCTGCGGTAAACTGCGCCTGCTTCTCTGTTGAAGTGCAGCGATGACGCTGCCGTAGTCAGCCTCCATCTTCACGAAGGCAGGCATGATGGCGCGTACGCTGAGCCGCTTGATATCGCCGCCGAAGACTCCGGAGAGTAGCGGCGCGGCGATGGTTTCGGCTACCTCCTCGCCAAAGTGACGGCGCACGAAGCAGGCGATCGTTTCATCCTGTGGCGGCGCGGCGGCTCTGAGCTCGGCGGCGCGTTCCGGTTCCTCCCGGTAGACCCGCTGCGCCTCGGCGCTGAACAGCGGCGATCCCTCCAGTGATTCCCATTGGGTGGGAACCATCATCCGCATACCCTCGGGCAGT
>JANWJB010000185.1 GCA_025449575.1 Acidobacteriaceae bacterium | reverse complement strand
GAAGCAATCGAGGTGGGGTTCGCATTTCAGCCCTGTGCCCTATCTTTTCCCTGCGTGCCCATCGAAAGAACGAACTTCTAGTGATGAGCGATTCCCGCAGCCGCAAACGGGAACTCGACTCCAATAGACGAGAAGGAGGTAAGAAGAAGCCGACCACATCGATGCTGGGGCTGCCGGCGGCTAAATCCTCCATCATTCCCACTTAGATCTTTCTGATTCCACTCATTTTTCTTCGGGCTCATCAGTGAGGCAGTGCTGCATGCCTATGGGCTTGCGTGGCCTGCATCCTGGCTTTCGTGAGAGAACTTACCGGATCACCAATCGGATAAAATTCCATCGCAATGAAATGACTGTATTTTAGTTCCGCAAGTTTGCGATAGATATTTCGAAAGTCGATCTCACCAGTCCCCGGCTCATGACGTCCGGGAACATCGGCTATGTGAACCAATCCAACCCAGTCGAAGTTATTTTCCAGCTTTTCGATTAAGTTACCGAAGCCGCGCTGCTCATGATAAAAGTCGTATAGCACTTTGACATTCGGACTTCCGACCTGCCGAACAATTTCGAATCCCTCCGTAACCGACATCAAATAAATCGTTGGGTTCTCTAAAGCGTCAATCGGCTCGATGACGACCTGAATATTTTCTTTGGAAACAAGATCGGCCGCGCGTTTGAGATTTTCAATTGACGTATTTTGTTGAACGTTTGAGTTTAATCCGTCCACCCGCTTGCCTGACAGGAGGATAATCTGCGGGCATTCAAGGCGCTTCGCCCTTTCGATCTGGGCCTTCAACTGCGTGATGAATAGTGCCGTATCAGCGGGATCGGAAAAGCCGGCTTGTACTCCGGTCATGGAATCGAAAACCAAGCCAAGCGAGCGCATCCGAGCCATTATCCGACGAGTATCTTCGCTCGACCACTTTTGAAACTCTCCGATGAGCTCCACTCCATTGTATCCAGCAGCCGCAACCATTTCGAAGCAGCGCTCAAACGGCGCCTGCTTTTCCAGCGTCCACAACATGACCGAGAACTTGAAGGTACCGGAGGGAATTGCTGTCTGAGCGGCAGCTTCGCGGAACAATATCTGTGCAAGAGTTGCTCCGGTTGCAAATTGACCAAATTCGCGACGATTCATAACCATCCATACACTGCGCAGATTTGACGCCAGACCTTCGATTGGTCCCTTGCCGTAGAACAGCAGCAGAATCACTTCTCCTCCAACGGCTCCTTTCTATTGAAACAAGATGCCGGTGGAGTCAGCGGAACGCCAAAAGATGGCGGAGATAATCGTAGTCCACTTTGGCGGCTTGCAGCGCCGTCATATCCAGAAACGGCGGCTCCTGTTCCACGTAATAATATTTCACTGTTGTTTTGATGGCCGCGTCGAGAATTGGCTTGTAATCGATGTAGCCGCGGCCCAGTTCTGCGCCTTGTGGCCGGAGACCTCTCGCCAGCGAGGTGCTCACCTTGCTGCCTTTGACAAAATCCTTGATGTGCAACATCTTGTACCGGCGGGGATACTTGCTGAAATATTCCACCGGACTGTATCCCGCTGCCACCATCCAACCGCAGTCAAGCTCGAAGTCAACCAGCGAAGAATCTGTCTCACCGAGCAGTACATCGTAGCCGATTTGTCCACCGCCCAAGTCCCTGAATTCGAAGTTGTGATTATGATACGCATATTGCAGGCCAGCCTGCTGCGCTCTTCGAGCGATGTCGTTGATACGCGCGGCCATCTTCTGATAAATATCGACAGTGGGTTGAGCGCCCTCGCCGGGCAGAAACAGCGCGGAACTTACAACAAAGTGGACACCCAGCGCGTGCGCATCGTCGAAGACAGGGCTCAGATCCGGCGAATCCCATTGCAGATGGGCGCTGTGACAATTCAGCTGTGCATTGTTAATCTCGGCGCGGAACTGCGTTGCCGTTAGACCGGCAAATCCTGCCGTTTCCACCTCGGTATATCCAATCTCGCGAATCCGCGTTAACGTGCCGCCGACGTTTTTCTGCAGATCCTGCGCAACGGTGTAGAGCTGAATCCCAATCGGCACCGCCGGCAGCGCAGCCCACATCCGGCGGGAAGATACCCCGACAAAAGAAGCGGTTGCCGCCGCCGCACCTCGCTGTAGAAATCGACGACGGGTAGGAGGACTCATAGATTCTTCTCGTTTCCTTCCGTGGCCTGTCTTTGGACAACTATCGTTCCATCGACAGGCAAATAAGTTGACATTCCGGCTAAGATATTAAACGCTACGCAACGAAAACGGCAGGAGGCAAGGCGTTTACGCCCCAGCCCGCTCAAAGGCCTTTCTTCAATTCGGCAATTCCCGCGCTGACGTCCCGGTCGTTCGTGCCTCCGCTGAATGCCGCGATCAGGTATCCCTTTTTGCCTCGCGCAATGACGCCACCACTCCTGGGCACTGATTGGCACTTTTTCATGGGGTATCGCTTCGCGATCTTCAACTACGCGACAAAATCCTTAGGCGGCGAGGTCCGCGTCTCATCCTTCGCTCTAAGTTCTCCGTAGCGTTGCCCGAGCCGGGCGCTGCGCGCGGAGCCGTGCCGGCGCCGTCGGGGTCCCCGGCAGAAGGTCGGCCTCAGCCGAGATGCGAATCTACACCATGAAGTATTTGGCCTGCGGGTGGTGGACGATGAGGGCGTTGGTGCTCTGTTCGGGCTCCAGGTGGAATTGATCCGTCAGATGCACGCCGATGTTTTTTTCCGGCTCCAGCAGATCGAAGATCTTCCTCTGATCTTCCAGGTTCGGGCAGGCGGCATATCCAAAGGAATAGCGCGAGCCGCGATATTTCTGATGAAAAAGATCTTTTGCTTCCGGGGCATCCTGCCCGGCGATGCCCAACTCCTCGCGAATGTGCTTGTGCGTCAGCTCGGCGAGAGCCTCCGCCGTCTCTACGCTCAGCCCGTGAATGTAGAGATAGCGGGTGAAGTCCCCGCCTTCGAAAAGCTTCTTGGTCACTTCGCTGGCTTGGCTGCCGATGGTGACCACGGAGAAGCCGACCACGTCGATGCTGGGGCCGTCGGACGGTTCAAAGAAGTCGGGAATCGAAAGCCGGCGTCCTTCGCGCTGGCGGGGAAAGCTGATGCGCAGCCGCTCGCGAAGCTCTCCCTTGACCGGCTGGCCATGAGGCGGCGGCTCGTATACGACGAGGTCGTTGCCGTCCGCGCCGGCGGGGAAAAAGCCATAAACGGCCTTGGGCTTGAACCATTGCTTAGCCTTAACCTCGGCCATTAACTCACGCAGAACGGGGCGGTATTTTTCCTCCACCAGCCGCAGATAATCTGTCGCCGATGCGGTCTTGAGCTGCCACTGGTTCTTGAAGAGCGCGGTTTCGTTGATATAGCCAAAGACCCGGTCGAGATCGAACTCTTGCACTCGCACGCCGTAAAACGGGGGCCGGGGAATGTCGGGCGAGGGCTGGATTGCCGGGGACCGCCCGGTGAAGACCGGCTCAGGCGGCGCTTCGGTAACGGTGACGGCGGCGGAAGCGGAAGCGGGCCGCGCGTAGATCTTTACCGTCTTGCCTTCGGCCACCCTCCGCTCCCGCGCTTCTTCTTCCGCCGTGAGGTCGCTCATCACATGCAGCCCGGCAAATGCATCTTCAGCATAAAAGACCGCAGAGGAATACTCCTTGCGCAGATCTTCTTCCACATACTTCCGCGTCAGCGCGGCTCCGCCGCAGATCACGGGGAACTGAAGCTCCATCCGCTCAAGATCCTGGATGACGTATTTCATCTCCAACGTAGACTTCACCAGCAGTCCGCTGAGGCCGATGGCGTCGACACGGTGCTCCTGCGCCGCCTTAATGATGGAGTCGGCGGGCTGCTTGATGCCCAGATTGACCACTTTATAGCCATTGTTGGAAAGGATGATGTCGACCAGGTTCTTGCCGATGTCGTGGACATCTCCTTTGACCGTGGCGAGCACGATGGTTCCCTTCTGCGTTCCCTCGACGCGCTCCATCTTGGGCTCCAGATAGGCGACGGCCGCCTTCATCACGCCGGCAGAGTCGAGCACGGAAGGCAACTGCATTTTGCGTGCTCCGAAGAGCTCGCCAACCGTCTTCATACCATCGAGCAGCACGTTGTTGATCAGGTCGAGCGGAGTGTAGGTCTCGAGCGCGGCATCGATCACTTCGATGAGCGACCGCTTTTCTTCCCCCTGGCCGATGGTCTTCTCACCGCGAATGATGAGTTGCTTCAGCTTGTCTTCGAGAGTCAAGGCCTCAATATCGGGCTCCCTCTCCTGGACGCCCGCGCCCTTGGTAAGGGAAGCGAAGTATTCCATATAGCGCTGCAGCGGGTCGCCATCGGCGCCGCTCTGGCGGAAGATCAGCGCGCGGGCAAGTTCCACTTCCCGCTCGGGAATTTTGTACAGAGGATAGATTTTGGAGTAGTTGACGATCGCGGCATCCAGCCCCCGGTCCACGGCTTCTTTCAGAAAGACGCTGTTCAGCACGCGGCGCGAATAGGCGGAGAGGCCAAAGGAGATGTTGCTGACGCCGAGAATGGTCTTGGCCGCGGGCAGCTCCTGCTTGATGCGGCGGACCGCCTCCAGCGTCTCCATGCCGGCGGTGTGATATTCCTCCTGGCCGGTGGAGATAGGGAGAGTCAATGGATCGAAGATGAGGTCTTGGCCGCGCAGGCCGTACTTTTCCGTTGCCAGAGCATAGATACGCTTGGCGATAGCGACCTTTCGATCGGCGGTCAGGGCCATGCCTTCTTCATCGATGGTGAGCGCGACGACCGCGGCTCCATAGCGCCGTGCCATCGGGAGCACTTTGGAGGTCCGCTTCTCGCCGTCCTCCAGATTGACGGAGTTGATCACCGGCTTGCCGGGAATGCGCTTGAGCGCCTCCTCCACCACGTCTGCCTCGGTGGAGTCGACCACGATGGGCGCGGGCACGCGGGTAGCGATTTTCTCCAGCACCGCATTCATGTAGGCCTTCTCGTCCTCGCCGACGATGGCGCAGCAGAGATCGAGCATCTGCGAACCTTCCGCAGAGAGCTTCTTGGCGAGGGCCAGAATGCCGTCGTAGTCGTGCGCACGCACCATGTCGCGGAAGTGCTCGACGCGGGTGGTGGTGTTCATTTCCTCGGCCACAACCACCGGCTGGCCGTCAATCTCCAACGGCACGGCGGAGAAGGCGCTGGCCACCACGCTCTGGGGCTTCACATCGCGGCGAGCCGGCTGGGCATCGCTTACCGCCTCCACTACGGCCTTCAGGTGGGCGGGCGTCGTGCCGCAGCAGCCGCCAACGACCTGAACGCCGTACTCGAGCACGAAGCGGCGGTGGTGGGCCGCCAACTCGGCGGGAGTAAGGCGGTAGACGGCATGGCCGCCCTCGTTCTGCGGCAGGCCGGCATTGGGCTGCACGGCTACGGGCCGAGTGGCGTTCTGGCACAGAAAGCGCACCGCATCGTTCATCTCCACCGGACCGGTGGCGCAGTTCAGCCCTACAATCTCCGGCTGAAAGCACTCGATGACGGCCAGCGCAGCGCCGATCTCGGAGCCCAGCAGCATGGTGCCGGTAGCTTCCAGCGTGACCTGCATCTGTACCGGCAGGCGGCGCCCCGCCGTGCGCATGGCGTCTTCGCAGGCGGCCAGGGCGATCTTGGCCTGCAGCATGTCCTGGCAGGTTTCAATCAGGAGGATGTCCACGCCTCCCTCGATCAGCGCCTCCGCCTGCTCACGATAAGCCTCGGCCATGGCGTCATAGCCGATGTGGCCGAGCGAGGGCAGCTTGGTCGTCGGCCCCATGGAGCCAGCCACAAATCGGGGTTTGCCGGGGGTCGAATAGTCTTGCGCCACCTCGCGGGCCAGCCGCGCCGCAGCGATGTTCAGCTCCCGGGTGCGGTCTTCCAACTCATACTCGGCCAGGACGATGCGCGAGGAGCCAAAGCTATCGGTCTCCACCACATCGCAGCCCACTTCAAGAAAGCCGGCGTGAATGGACCGAATGATGTCGGGGCGGCTCAACACCAGCAGTTCGTTGCAGCCTTCTTTCCCCCAGTAATCATCGAAGGATGGATTATGCACCTGGATATTGGTGCCCATCGCGCCGTCATAGACCACGACGCGTTCATGCACTCGCCGCAGAAAGTCTTCCATGTGCCTCGCTATACGTTTTTAGAAATCTGTTCAAGACGGCAACGCGGCAGCGTCTCGGCTGCCGCGTTGCGCCTGTCGCTCAATGCTCAAATGCTCTAAACCGTCGCGCCGGCGGTTTCCGGAAGCTTCTTTTCCGGCAGGGGGGCGAGCATGTCTTCCTTGCGGTAAATCATTGTTGTCGCGTCCAGCGACGCCAGCTCGAAGCCATGCCCATGGGTGATGGCGTCGGTTGGACACGCTTCCACACAGTAGCCGCAGAAGATGCAGCGGTTGTAGTCGATGTTGTAAACCTTGGCGTAGCGCTCGGAGCTGGAGATGCGCACTTCCGCCGTATTCTCCGCGGCCTCGATGTAGATGCAATTGGCGGGGCATGCCGCAGCGCACAAAAAGCATGCGACACACTTCTCCAGGCCGTTTTCATCGCGCTGCAGGACATGCGCGCCGCGAAACCGATCTTGAAAATGAGCTCCCCGCTCCGGGCCGGGACCATCGGGATAATTCTCAACCTCGGTCGGCTGCACCATCTCGCGCAGGGTCACGCCCATGCCCTTGGCTAAGCCGGCAATATTTTCTACGATAGACATTCCATTGCCATTATACGATGTTTCGCCACGCCTCTTGGCCTAGCTAGCTCGGCGGCGCCATGCGGGGCCCTTGCACTGAGCGCGGGAGCAGCCCTGCAATGGAAAGAAAAGCAAGGGCATATTGGCTGCGGGAATGACCGCGGCAAGAGCCGCAGCCGATTCCCTGCTCTAGTATCGTGAATCCTCTCTAGGCGATGCCAAGCTGCTTCCAGATGGCGTCGACGCGCGCCTTGGTTGCAGCGTCCATCTCGATCATCTGCGGCCAGGGGCGGGTGAAGCCCTCGGCCGGCCACTTGCGCGTGGCATCGATGCCCATCTTGCTGCCGTAGTTGGGCAGCCGCGAGGCGTGATCCAGAGTATCCACCGGGCCCAGGGTGAACTGGATATCGCGCTCAGGATCGATGTTGTTGGCCACCCGGAGCGTGACTTCGCGCAGGTTCTGAACGTCGCAATCCTCATCCACCACGATCACGCATTTGGTAAACATTGCCTGGCCCAAAGACCAGATGGCGTGCATCACCTTGCGCGCTTGGCCGGCATAGCTCTTGCGGATGGAGACGATCATGAGGTTATGGAAGACAGCATCGACCGGCAGGTGGACGTCCACCAGTTCGGGAATGCTGAGGCGCATCAGGGGCAGAAAGATGCGCTCGACGGCATGGCCCATCCAGGCATCCTCCATTGGCGGCTTGCCAACGATGGTAGAGGCGTAGACCGGGTCTTTGCGGTGGGTGATGCAAGTGATGTGAAAGACGGGATACTCGTCGGGCAGCGTGTAGAAGCCGGTGTGATCGCCAAAGGGGCCCTCCATGCGCAGCTCGTCCAGATGCACGTAGCCCTCGAGAACAATTTCCGCATGGGCGGGCACTTCCAGATCGATCGTCTCGCACTTCACCAATTCCACCGCCTCCTGCCGCAGGAAGCCGGCAATGGCGAACTCCTCTACCGCGGGCGGTGCGGGCACGATGGCCGCGAAGGTGGTTGCCGGGTCGGTGCCAATGGCTACCGCTACCTCCAGCCGGTCATGTTTGGCCTTGGATAGAGCGATTGGGGGCGCGTTCAGGCCGGCAGGCCGCATGGTGGCCCCCGCGGTTTCCGCCATCGCCTGGACCGCTGCAGCGAGCGGAGCCTCCGGCGAGGCGGCGGCGGCACGCGCGCGCATCTGCTCGCGCAGGTGTTCCGCAGCGACCTTTTGCCGCTGCCAGTGCATGCCCGTAGTCTGCCCGTCATAAACTTGCATCCGGTACATCCCAACGTTGCGCCGGCCCGTGCGTGGATCGCGCGTAACCACGCATGGCAAAGTGATGAAGCGCCCGGCATCGAGCGGCCAGCATTGCAGCACAGGGAAGCGGAGCAGGTCGAAGCCTTCACGCAGAATGACTTCTTTCGAACGCGCCTCTTTGGCGGGAATAGTCCGGGGAAAGAGCTTCCCCATCTCCGCTAGCGCCGGCAGCATCTTCAATCTCTCCAGCATCGTCTCCGGAGCCTTGAGGCTGAGCAGGCCCTGAATGCGGGCGGCGATTTCGTCGAGGCGGTCCACCTCCAGCGCCAGCTCCATGCGGCGCGCGCTGCCAAACTGGTTCATCAGAACCCGGCTGCCGGGATAGCCCTTGACCTTCTCAAAGAGCAGAGCGGGACCGCCGGCTGAGGACTTCGACGCGCGATCTGTGATTTCCGCGATCTCCAGGACGGGATCGACTTCGACGGCGACATGCCGCAACTCACCCGCTTTTTCAAGCGCCTGGATCCATTCCCTGAGATCTTCGTAGGCCAATCTTCGTCTCCGCTCCCAGATGGGCGATCTTTCAGAACCATACTAGAGCGTTTTCACTTTTGCCGTGACATAGGAAACGGGGCGCCAAACCGGGGGCCGGGAGGCCATCCCAGAGCTATGGACCGACGCCCTTCTAGAGCATGCGCATCTGCTCTCCGCGCATCCAACGATCCATCAGCGTTTGCGCGCAGCGGGCGCCACAGAGGTGCTTCACCTCGGGCGCATGGGATAACAGAATGTTCCACGGAGTGAACTTGAGCAACTGCTGCTCCGGTGCGCCGGGAACGGGCGCCGCACGCTCGGACCAAGCGAGCCACCAGTCTTCGGCGTCGCCTCGCGGCTTGCCGCACACATCGCAGCGATAGGTTTCGGTAAATGCCATTTCACTCTCTCCGGATGGTCGTCGCGTAGCCGGGCCGGGAACCGGCGATGAAAATTCTCTCGTCCGTGGGTCCCCGCAAAAGGGGAAGTTAGCACAATCGGGCGGCAGATGCCATGGCCCCGGCTGGGGACTGGAACGAGTGTGCTCTAGCCGTGCAAGGCGATTGGCGGCGTGTGTGCGGCAGGAGGGGCGGGCTCCTCCGGATAGTCCTCTAAAGGAAAGCCCAGCTTTTTCCAGCGGTCGAACCCCCCCAGCAGCGGACGCACGCGGCGGACGCCGACCTGCCTCAGCCGCATCGCCGTTTTTGCGGCGCTGGCTTCGCTGGGGCAGGTGCAGTAGAGGACAACATCGCGATCACGGGGGATCTCGCCGCTACGCTCGATTAGAGCGTCGGGGGAAATGCGAAGCGCGCCGGGGAGGACGCGAGGATCGGGCAAATAATCGAGCGGGTGGCGGAGATCGACGATGACGACCTTCTCCCCGGAATCCAGCATCTCCTTGAGTTCTTCGGGAGCCACTCTGGCGGTTTTCACCGCGCGCAGAAACGAGCGCTGCTTCCAGATTCGATAGGCAAGCAGCGCAACCACCGCCAGCACCACAAGGATGAGCGCGAAATGGCCCGTCCAGGAGAGCGCCTGAGGCTGACGAATCACCACCTCGCCAAAGAAGCGTCCAGCGACGCAAACCGCCACAGCCCATAACAGCACGCCGGCCATGTCATAGGCCAGAAACAGGCGGTAGCGCATACCCGTCTGACCGGCAATGGGAGGGGCCAAGGAACCGAGCCCAGGAATGAACTTCGCCAGCAGCAGCGCCTGCGGCCCACGCTTGGTGAAGTAAATTTCCGTCTTGCGAACACAGGTCGATGACTCCAGGGAAAGTTTGCAGAGCAGTTTCACCACCGAGCCGCCGAAGCGCTTGCCCAGCAGATACCAGATTGTGTCGCTCACGAAGCAGCCGGCTACCACTGCCAGCAGCACCAAAGGGAGCGAGAGCTTATTGGTCGCGGTCAGACTGCCAGCCACCAGCAGGATGGGAAGACTGGGAATCGGGATGCCAAGCTGCTCCAGCAACACCCAGCCAAAGAGGATGAGGTACGCGTAATGCAGAAAGAAGCCGATCGCGATTGGCATATACGTCACCACCTGTGTCGCAACGGCGCCGCCCGGCGATCGCAGGCCCGGCGACGTCAGTTCTTGATTCGCACCGAAGGCTCGACAGAGAGCCCGGGGCGCAGGAGACGATCCTTATTCTGGTTGGGATTGCTAAGGTCGATGCGTACCGGAACGCGCTGCACCACCTTCACATAGTTGCCGGTTGCGTTTTCCGGCGGGAAGAGACTTAGCATGGAGCCGGTTGCGCCGCCGATCTGGGTTACCGTTCCATCGTAGTCGCGGTCATAGGCGTCCACGTGAATTTTGACCTTCTGCCCGGGACGCATGTGCCGCAGTTGCGTTTCTTTGAAGTTGGCGGTGATCCAGACATTGTCGAGCGACACCAACGTCATCACGATTTGTCCCACGCCGACGTTTTGCGACACTTCCAGGCTTTTTCTGGTGATGATGCCATTTACAGGAGCCACGATGTTGGTGTAGCTGAGATTCAGCGTGGTCTGCTCCAATTTTGCCCGAGCTTGCTGAACCATGGCCGCAGCCTGATCAGCTTTGGCTTTTTCGATTTTCACTTGATCGGGAGCGGTCTGCGCGGAGCGAAGTTCGGCCTGCGATTGCGTCACGCGGGAGCGGGCGATACGCACCGCGTCTTCGGCTGCAATCTCATTTGCCTGAGCCTCAAGCACGGCCGCCTTACTCCCATCAGCGGCGGCGACCGCGGCGTCATACTGTTGCCGGGAAATGACGTCCTTCTCGACCAGCGGGGTAAATCTCTTCAAGTCCGACTGAGCCTTCGCATTGTTCGCTTGGGCCGCGGAAACCGCGGCCTGGGCGGCCTGCAATTGGCGCGAAGCCTGTTGGACGGCCGCGCTGGAACCGCTGACGACGGAGTGTGCGGTCGCCAGATTGGAACTGGTGCTCACATCGATGAGCGGGATGTTGACCTTGGCCGCCTCATAGCTGGCCTCCGCGCTAGCGAGATCTGCTTCGGCCTGCTGCTCGGCGACCTGGAAATCACGGGGGTCGATCTGCGCCAGCAGGGTGCCGGCCTGGACGTATTGGTTCTGGTCCACGTTCACTTTGACGACATGGCCTGCCACACGGGTGCTGAGTTGTACGAGATGGCCATCCACTTGCGCATCGTCGGTACTTTCGTAGTAGGTTGAGTGCCACCAGAACAGCACGGCTCCGACAACCAGTATGGCGACGGCGCCAATGATGATGAACCGGCGGCGCCCTTTCTTCCTGGGGCCGATTTCGGGGCGCTCCGGATCGCGCTGCTCGCTCTCCGCCGGCGTCCGTTCTTTGCCGGAACGGCTTGACTCCGGATCGTTATCCGCCACTGTTACTTTCCTCCCACGTAATGCTTGTAATCCGTTTGGGCCACGCCGAGGGCTCGCGCCAGAGCGAGTTTGGCGACGTTGTACTCATAGGAGCTGGCAATGTACCGCTGATCGGCCTGGGCCATGGAAGACTGAGCCTGGGAAACGGCAAGATTGTCCGCTACCCCGGCAGAATAGCGCAACTGAGCCTCGCTCAATGCCTCGCGAGCCAGCGCGCGGCTGCTCCGCGCCACCTGGACCTGCTGGTCCGCCGCCTGAATGTCGAGGATGCTGTCCCGCACGGCAGCGTCAATCTGCCCGCGCAAATCGTTCAGCCTTGCCTGCTCCTGGTCCAGTTGGGACTGTGCCACCGCCGCGTCGCCGCGCAGCTTCGCCTCTTCAAAGAGCGGCACGGTGGCGGTTCCGCTGGCATCGTAAGTTCCATGCGAATGGCCCAGCGTGGGGCCAATCACCCCGTAGTCACCCTCGGCCGAGATCGTCGGATAGCGTTCCGCGGTGGCCGCCGACTTGGCTGCCTTAGCCGCCTTGACCTCTTCCTGCAGCGCTTTTAAATCTTGGCGCGAGGTCAGCGCCTGCGCGACCGCCGCATTGGCGTCCAAAGTCCCCAGGGAGGCGAAGGGAGCCTGATCGGTCAGCGTGAATTCCTGTTCGAGCGGAAGGCCTATCGCCCGCGCCAGCGCGAGCTTGTCTTTCCTGGTCTGATTCTGCGCGACAATCAGGCTTTGCTGCTCCGTCTGGTAATCGACCTGAGCGCGCAGTACATCCAGCCGGGGGGCGGTTCCCGCTTCATGATTTTCATTGGCCTGGTCCAGCGAAAGCTTTGCGGTTTTGACCTCAGCTTGGGCCGATTGCACTCGCGCGGCATCGGAAATGCACAGCAGATAGGCATTGCCCACCGTCAAGACCACCAGGTCCTTGGCATCCTGCGCGGAGAGACTCGCTCCCGCGAAATTGTGCTTGGAGGCCAAATAGTTCTGCAACGACGAAAGGTTCAACAACGACCCCTGAACCGAAGCGCGGATGTCGGTGAATCCAAAAGGGCCGATGATGGCGGGAAAGCCGGGAATCCGCAATCCTTCTGCCTGCAGATTGGTTTGCTCAACCGCTTCACGAGCGGTGGCCTCGGCGGTAGGCAAAAGCGGCTGCAGCGCCTGCAGACGCCGGCCGCCGGCGGTGCGAACACTTTGGCCGGCCAATATCAGACCCAGGTTGTACTTCAATCCCATCTGAATCGCCTCATCGAGGGAGAGCGCTCGGACGCCCGCGCTTGCGCGCTCCCCAACCACGCTTCCCTGATAGGAAGCGCCGGCGCCGGCCTGCTGAGCCCGGACAGAAAAGGGAGAGAGCGCTGCGAAGGAACAAACAGCGGCGCATAGCAGCAGCCCCACGGAAAGCCTATCTTTCCGATGACAGGCTCCAGCCACACAGGCTCTCATCTCTCTGCGTTCTCCTAAGAAGCAACCAATGCCGGATTACTCAAGCTTTGATGTAGTAATGAACCGAAAGAATTCAAAAAACCGCTCGCAGCTATGTGACAAAACACGCTCCGGCCACCATGTTACAAGGGGTGGCATGGGAAAATGCCGGTAGTTTTCGTATGCCAGATAGGTACTACGCCGGCGCCATATGGGCGTTGGAGGTCAGCAATGAGTTGGCCAGCGAGCACAGCGCGCGGCGATAGGCGATCCCGACCTGCTCCCGCGACCAGAGATGCGCTCCGGAGGCCCCGCTGCGGTAGAGCAGCTCCAGCGTTTGGCCGGCATCCCTTCCGGCGATGGCGCGCAGAACGAAGATGACGCGCAGGGCGGGAGTCAGCTGGTCTAACCAATCCCTGATCGCTCCTCGCTGCGGCTCCTGAAGGAGCGCGGCAATCGCATCCATCCCCGCCGCGGCCAGATCTTCGGAGTCTATGCAGGCTGCGGAATCGGCGACCTCCGGGGGAATGGCAAAAGCCTCCGGGCTCTGCTTGAGGAGGCGGCGCAAAGCCATCTCCAGCAGGCGGGGAAGCGCCTGGTCTTCCGCGGCGTCGGCATCCGCGCAGGGATCGGCCTGGACGCCGGCAAATGCGTCTTCCACCAGAGCGACGGCTTCTTCTTCACTGCCCAGCATCATGGCGGCAATCTGGAAGAGTTCCAGTGCAGCGCCTTGCGCGCGAGAAATGCCGGATTGCGCCGCTTGCCCGCGATATTGGCTGTTCATTCGGCTCTCCTTGGCGGCCCCAATGCCGCCCTTTGTTTCCCATCTTCTTCCATCCTCCGCCAGCCTCTTCGGGGCGTCAATGGCGGCGCAAGGTAGAGAAGCGGCACGGAGGCGCCGGCCGGCGGGGCGCATTGCCTCTCGTGAACGCATTTTTCACCGCCAACAACATGTTTTCCAAGGTTCGATAGAGTATAGAAACCGCGACTTCGGGGCGGGTTGCTGCCATGGCGCCAACGCGACGACGACTTCCTACACTCTTTATCGGCCGTGACGAGTCGTGGCTCGACTTCAACCGTAGAGTTCTTGAGGAGGCGCAGGACAAGGATAATCCGCTGCTGGAGCGAGTGAAGTTTCTGGCCATCACTGCCAGCAATCTGGATGAATTCGTCGAGATACGCGTGGCGGGCACCATGCAGCGAATCGAAGATGGCTACCAGGAGCCGGGTTTCGAGGGCCTGACTCCGCGGCAAACCCTGGAGATTCTGCTCACGAAAATGCATGCTTTCGTCCGCGATCAATACCGCTGCTGGAGCCGGGATCTGCGGCCCGCCCTTTGGAAGAATGGGGTACGGGTACTGGAATGGGACGACTTGGATGAGGCGGCTCGGGAGCATGCGCTGAACTACTTTCAGCGGGAGGTCGATCCGCTGCTCACGCCGATCACCATCGACCCCGCGCACCCCTTCCCACGCGTGCTGAACAAGGCGCTCTGCCTGGCTCTGCTGCTGCACCACAAGCGCAAAGGACGCGCTGGGCCCGTGCTGGGGGTGGTTACGGTCCCGCGCGCCCTGCCGCGCCTGATCGCACTGCCTTCCAAAACCGGAACGCGCGATTACATCTTTCTGCATAAGTTGATCGAACGCAACGCTGCCGGCATGTATCGCGGGTACAAAATTCTCTCCACGGCCGCATTCCGGGTCACCCGCAACAGCAACCTGTATTTGCAGGAAGAGGAGACACGCAGTCTGCTCGACAGCGTCCGCTCCGAACTGCACAATCGCCGCAAAGGCGACGCCGTGCGGCTGGAGGTGGAGCAGGATGCCGACGCCGAGATTATCGACCGCCTGAGCATGAACTTCGAGCTGGAAGAGGCGCTTGTCTTCCGCACCGATGGCCCCGTCAATCTATCGAGGCTGATGAGCCTCTATACCGGCACGCCCCGGCCCGACTTGAAATACCAGATCTTCATTCCCCGCGAGCTGCGGCTGAACCGCCGTTCGGAGGATCTCTTCGATGAACTCCGGCATCGGGATCTCTTGCTGCATCACCCTTTCGACTCCTACGACGCGGTAGTGAATTTTGTGCAGCTGGGAGCACGCGATCCGCGCGTGGTGTCGATAAAGCAGACGCTTTATCGCACCAGCTCCGACTCGCCGATGTTCCATGCGCTGACGGAAGCTGCGCAAACCAAGGAAGTAACTGTGGTGGTGGAGCTGATGGCGCGCTTCAACGAGGCTTCCAACATCCGCTGGGCGCGCAATCTGGAGGATGCCGGAGTGCAGGTCTTCCACGGTATCGTAGGGCTGAAGACCCATTGCAAGCTGGCGTTGCTGGTGCGCCGCGATCCGGATGGCGCCACCCGCAGCTACGCCCACCTGGGCACCGGGAACTACAATCTGGAGACGGCGCGGTTCTACACCGACATCAGCCTGATGACCGCAGACCCCGAGATTACCGCCCGCGTACACAGCGTGTTCAACTATCTGACCGCACACGCGGAGTCCGACGATTATTCTCCGCTGCTGGTCGCTCCTCTCACCCTGGCGGAAAACTTCATCCGGATGATTCACCGGGAGCGGGAGCACGCGGCGGCGGGCCGGCCTGCACGCATCGTCGCCAAGATGAATTCCCTGCTCGAATTGAAGGTGATGGAGGCGCTGTACGACGCGTCCAAGGCCGGGGTTCAGATCGACCTGATCGTACGCGGGATCTGCTCCCTGCGCGCCGGTCTGGCCGGAATCAGCGACAACATCCGTGTGCGCTCGATCGTGGGCCGCTTTCTGGAGCACAGCCGCATCTTCTACTTCGCCAATGGAGGCGACGAGGAGATCTATTGCGGCAGCGCCGACTGGATGTTTCGCAACCTGTTTGAGCGCTGCGAAGTCGTCTTTCCGATACGCGATGCGCAGAACCGCTCGCGCATCAAAAACGAGATCCTGGCTGCCTATCTCGGCGACAACCAAAAAGCGCGGATGGAACTGCCGACGGGCGAATATGTCCGGTTGCGGCCGGGCGCGGAGCGGCCATTCAGCGCGCAAGATTTCTTTATCCGCATGGCAGAGGGCAAGGAAACGGTGGAGAGCATACCGAAGCCAGCCGGTCTGCCTGAGCGGGCAGGAAAGCCGTCTATGACGGGTTCCCACCCTACGGCACGCCGTGCGCCCGCAACTGAAAAAGCTGCGCCCCGATCCCGCCGCAGCGGACCTCGTAGCAAGCGGCGATGAGATATCCCTGTCCCCTCCCCGGGGCTACCGGCCCCACTCGCTTTTCAGGATTGACGATTGATTCGACTTATCCCAGCGGATCGCATAGTAACTTCCATTGCTCGCCAACAGGATGCTGGTTGGCGGCACCCCCGTCGTATCGATGCGCCGCAACACGCGGCCGGTCTCTTCGGATCAAGCGCAAACTTCGCGGTGCACGAATCCTCGGAATAGCCAGGGATTCAGCGCGCCTCTGCTCCGCTTGGTAAGAAACCCCGGCGGGTGGCAAAGCGATAACTTAGTGAGCGTTGTTACAATCTTCCTAGTCATCCCGTGCAAGCGGGGCGACCCCGGTCTTCCGGAACCATAATCAAATGAACTTATACATACTGCGGCATGCGAGCGCGGGCGTCAGCCGCAAGAACCCCGCCATCGACATCAAGCGGCCGATCGACAAAGAGGGCAAACAGCAATGCCTGCTGATGGCCGGCTACCTGAACGCGCTGCGCGTGCAGTTCGATCTGATCGCTTCCAGTCCCATCAAGCGCGCCTTGCAGACCGCATCGCTGGTAGGCACGGAACTGGCCTATGACGCGAAGATTCAGACGACGGAGGCGCTCTCGCCGACCGCTTCGGTGGCCAGCTTTCAGCATTTCGTCGGCCGGTTGGACTCCTACGACAATGTGCTCGTGGTGGGCCACAACCCCAATTTGCAGCAGTTCCTCGGCGCCATGATCGCCCCCGCGGGCCGGGCCAACCTGCGCATGCGGAAGTGCGCTCTGGCGCGCGTGGATATGAGCTCGCGGCCAGGACAACTGCTGTGGCTGATCGACCCGCGAGCGTTGCGGCAGTACTATGCCAGCGTCGCGAAGAGTTCCCGGCGGAAGACCTCGCGGAAATAGGCGGCCTCTTTGCGCAGCGACCACAGCTCCAGCTCAGCTCCATTGCGGCCGGGGCGGAGCTCCAACAGCACCCGCTTGGGATAGACGCGTAGCCCCACCTTCAGCACGTCGCTGGCCCGATCCTGATTCAGCGCTACCGCCAGCCGCAGCAGCACTACCGCACGCTGCACGTGAGCCTGCTCCTGAGGAGCAACCGCGCGCATGGCGCGATCGGCGGGCTCGGGGCGCGACTTACCCAAATAGCGTGCAATTGCGGATACAATTGTCCGCTGGGTAGGGGTGAATCCAAACATCTCCGAGTTGGCGACAATGTATTGGGTGTGGCGGTGATGCCCCTGGTAGTTCATGAACTTTCCGACGTCGCGCAGCATCGCCGCCGCCTCTAGCCAGCCGAGGTACTCCTCGGGAAGCTCGTGCACCGGCGCGAGGTCGCGGAATAACTGCGCCGCGTGCTGGCGCACCGGCTCGGCCTGGCGCATATCGACGCCATAGCGCTTGCAGGTGGCCAGAACCGCCTGCCATCGATCGCGCTCAAACTGCTGGTGGGCCATGGTGCGGGAGTCATGCTCGGCCAGCATCTGGGCCAGGATGCCATCGCGCAATCCCAGTTCCGAATAGACGAATCCGGCCAGGGACAACCGCTCCAGCAGTTCGGCATAGACGTGCGCCCCGGCGACAATGATGTCGGCTCTGCGCGGGCCGATGCCGGGCACCCCGCTGCGTTGACTTTGCGTCATCCGCGTAAGCTTTTCCGCCAGGCGGCGCGCCGAACGAGTCTCCACCAAAAAATCGGCCTTCGCGGGGCGTGCCTTCCGGCCGTGCAGCTTGGCCTTCCATGCATTCCAGCTCGCCTCCGCCAAAGCCGCGGCCGTGCCCGAAGTGGCGATGACCTGGGAGACATGCAGGTGTCCCAATCGCCGCTCCGCCTTGCGGAGCTCACGCGCAATCAACTGCTTCATGCGCGCGATCTGCTCGTGGGTGGGCGGATCGCCGCCCAGAAACTCCTCGGTGAGCCGGACCGCGCCCAGGGGCAGACTGATCGTCTCCCGGATGCGCTCACGCTCCGACAGAGTGATCTCGCAGCTCCCGCCCCCGAGGTCGATCAGCAGGCAGCGGCCGCGGCGGCCGGAGCGCGCCATTACCCCACTGTGAATTAACCGCGCCTCCTCCAGGCCGGAGATAATCTCCACCGCCCAGCCGGTCTCGGAGTGAACCCATGCGACGAAGGCCTGCCCGTTGCGCGCCTCTCGCAACGCCGCGGTCGCCACCACCCGTACCTGGTCGGCGGCATGGATCTTTATGGCGCGATAGAAGCGCTTGAGCGCGCGCAGCGTCGCCGCCATGGCTTCGGGAGAAACCAGGCCGCTCGAGAATACGCTGGCGCCCAGACGGGTGACCTCGCGGTCTTCGTGCAGGACTTTTAGCCGGTGCCGCTGGACGCGCGCAATCTTCAGCCGACAGGAGTTGGAGCCTATGTCAATCGCCGCGAAGGTCTGCATTGCTTGGGAAGTTACCCGGGGTTAGGAATCGGTCTCTGCCAAGGAAGATACACCAACCGATTTGGCAATCGCGGCTCAGGCCGCGCCGGTTGCGGCGACGAAGGCGGGCGCGGGGACTGGCATTGGCGGCTTCCGCTCCACTAGAGCAGCGGGCTTCCGCCGGACGAGGATCCGCTCTTGCTGGTCCAGAATCCGCGCTCTCGCTCGCCGGGTAACGCGCAAGGCACGAACCAGGGCGTGACTGCGCCGCTGCTCGAGCCATGGAGTCAGCAGCGGCGCTCCATCCTTCAGCGCCGTCTTCGCCTCCTCGGTCAAGCGCTGCCAATCGTGCCACTCGCCGATGGCATCCTGAACTCGCTTCAGGGCGCCGGCCAAGGCGGCCGCCGCTTCGCCGCCCTCGGATTCGGCGACGTATCTCGCCTTCTTTACCCGTTTTCGGAAAGCGTGAAGATTTTTTGCGCTCAGCGCGGGCATCGCGTCAGTGGCGCAAGCGAACTCTTCGAATGCCAGACGCGCAGCGGAGAAGTTGCGCGGGAACCTTCCGTCCGCCGGACTTTCCATGGCGGCGAAAAACGCGGCCTGACGATCGGCAAGCTTCCCGCGCCGCTTCTTCGCCTTGCGCATCAGAGCTGCGGAGTTTTTATGCCGCCTCTCCCCCAGCCAGGTGTCGAAAGCGCGGAGTTCTTGGGCGAAAGAGCTGGGAACCAAAGAGCCGGGAACCAAAACGCCCAAAACGGGAGAGCGGGAAGGTAGCGCTGCGGCTTCATCAAAAGCAGGCTCCGCTGCGCGCGATATGGCGCCGGGTTGGCGAGCCGGAGCGGCGCCGGCCCGGGCCGCGCGCCGAAGAAGCTTGCGATGCACGTCGAGGTCGCGAACCGCACCAGCCGCGCGCCGCAACTTTTTCATCTGGCGGAGCCATGCTCGTGCCGGCTTCTCAAGGATGTCCGCGCGGGAGCCACTGCGGCGCAGAATGCTCTCCACCATCGCCTCCAACCGGCGCGAGCCCGTGCGCAGGCGATGAACCTCTTCCACACCGGCGCCGTCGCGGCAGCGATCCAGAACCAGATCGAACTGTTGCGCCAATTTGCGCAGATGGAGTTCACCGCCGAGCGCGGCGCCACCCCCGCGGCTGATATTCTGATTGTGTAAACGCCCCATGTCGAACCGTCTCGTCCTGCCAGTTGAAGCGCCGAATGAACCCTCCACGACGCCATCTACCAATTGGGTCTGGACGCTGCTTCTTCTAGTTTTTTTGGCCATTTATATTGCGGCGCTCTTTACGCCTGCCCTATTAGATGATGCGGATTCGACTCATGCTATCGCTGCCCAGCATATCGTTCAAAGCGGCGACTGGGTCACGCTGAAAGTCGACGGTATCCGCTACCTGGAAAAGCCGCCGCTGATATTTTGGGCCGCCGCGGTCGATTATTACCTCTTTGGATTCAACGCCTTCGCTACCCATCTGCCGCTCGCGCTCAGCGTGCTGGGCTTAACTATTTTGGCCTGGTTCTGGGCCCGGCGAGTGTGGGGCGAACGAGCCGCGCTCTATGCCGGACTGGCCATGCTGACCAGTGTCGGTATCTTCCTTTTTACACGCATCCTTATTCCGGACTCGCTGATCACGCTGCTGCTGGCAGTCGCCTTTTATGCCTTCCTTACGGGGCTGGAGGACGAAAAACCGCGACGGATCTATATTGCCTGGGCTGCGCTGGCGCTCACCACGCTTGCCAAAGGCCTCATTGGGCCCGCTTTTTTTTTCGGCACTCTGGTGGTGTACCTGTTCTTCACCGGAGACTGGCGCCGCTGGCGTGAATTCCGCCTGGGCACCGGCCTTCTGCTCTTCTTAGCCATCGCCGCACCGTGGCACATTTTGGCCGGCTTGCACAATCCCGACCAGGGTAACCCTTCGGGCAATATCCCTCACCCGGGCAGCGTTCACGGCTTCTTCTACTTCTACTTCATCAACGAACAGGTGCTTCGCTTTCTGGGACGGCGCTATCCAGACGACTACAACAAGCTGCCGGCGGCGCTTTATTGGAGCCTGCACCTGATCTGGCTCTTTCCCTGGAGCTTTTATTTTCCGGTGGTGGTACGGCGGCTGTGGAAGGACCGGAAGCGCTGGTGGAAGGATCTGCGGCCTTCGGGATTTGGCACGCGGCGTGGAGCGGCCGGCTTTCGCCGTAAGACGATTCTGCTGCTCTCCCTTTACGCTGCGATCGTCATGATTTTCTTCGCGATATCGACCAACCAGGAGTACTACACCTTCCCGGCCTACTTTCCGCTGCTTCTGCTTACGGTGGGCGTGCTGGCCGACGCTGAGAACGAGCCCGGCGCAGTTCGCCGATGGCTCAATGGAACTCAGATTGCCTTCGCGGCGATCGGCATATGCGCCGCTGGGGCGCTGGCCTATGGGCTCTGGCTGGCCCGCAATGTACCCTATGTCCCCGACATAGGATCGCTTCTGGATTACCGAGAGGTGGCTGGATACACGCTATCCATGGCCCACCTCTTCGATCTCACGGGCAAATCCTTTGCCGCCCTTCGCTTGCCCGCCATGCTGGCCGCCATCGCGCTGCTGGTGGGCCCGGCGATCGCCTTGCAACTGCGGAGTAAGCAGCGCCACTTCGAGGCCACCGTCAGCGTGGCATTCACCTCCGCCGTTTTCCTCATCGCCGCTCACATTGCGTTCGTTCGCTTCCAACCCATGCTCTCTTCCAAGGCAATGGCCGACACGGTGGAGCGCATCGCGAACACGACCGCGGCGGCCGGGGAGGGCAAGATCACGCTGATGCTCTATGGCGATCAGGCCAACGGCAACTCGATCATCTTCTATACGCAGCGCCGGGCGCTCATGGTCGATGGACGGGTCAATGCCCTGCTCTGGGGCTCCTGCTACCCCGATGCGCCGCACATCTTTCTGACCGACCGGGAGATGCTTGCGATGTGGGGCTCCGGCCCCCGCAAGGTGCTCTTTGTGTCAGAAGAGCAACGCGCCCACGTGGCATCTCTGCTCGGCCAGCGCGCCTATCTCGTTCAGGAACTCTCGGGCAAAGCGCTATATACCGACCGCCCCTGGCAAGGACAGGTCGAGAACGTCGGATTGCCAAGGTAAGACTGCGGACGCTCCGCATCCGCGAGCGCCAAGGCGAGCGAAATTTCAGGTGGTGAGAACACTCTCCGGTTTGGGCTCAGCGGCCGGCGGCTCGCTGCGCATCAAGCGATGCCCGAACACCTGAAACACCTCTCCCCGCCAGCGAACGCTATTGCCCAGATAGCTGCCGGCCCAGCAGAGAAAACCGAAGAGATCGCGCAGCGGGTAGAGCAGCGCGTTGCGGAGGATGGCACGGTCTTGCACCGCCAGTGCTCCGGTCAGCAGCGCCATTTGCACGCGCGTCGCCAGACCGCAGGCCAGGAGCAGAGCGGCCAGGCCGGGCCGATGCAGGGCCAGCGCGGCTGCCGCGGCGAGAAGCGCATAAGGCATGCTGAAGGTCAGCACGGTGCCCAGATGCCCTTTGGGCCGGGAGAAGCGGGTACTCCTCATCCAGCGGATGTTATGCAGCATGGAGGGTAGGAAGGTTGTGTTGAGGATGTGGTGTTCGACCACATAAGTGGACAAGAGCACCTGGCTTCCGGCGGCCGCCACTAAGTTGCCCAGCGCGAAGTCGTCTGCATGATAGGAGCCGAGCACGCCGAATCCGCCGAATTGCTTTACACAGGCGCGCCGCACCGCCATGGTCGGCCCCAGCGCGAACTTCATGCCCTCAAGCATCTCGGCCACCAGAACGCCGGAAGGCATCTCGACGGACATGCAGGTTGCCTCAAGACGCGACCATGAACTGCCTTTGCTGGAGCCCTCCCCGGCGACTCCGCGATACAGGCAGGTCACCATGCCGATTTGAGGCTGCGCGAAGGGTGCGATAACCTCCCGCAGGTATTCCGGAGTAACCGAAACGTCACTGTCGCTGATAACAAATATATCGTGCTTGGCCGACTGGCTCATGCGCTCCAGCGACCAGACTTTTGCATTCGCGCAGGGCGGCTCTCCGCTCAGCAGGAACTCGGAAGGAATCTGGGGATGACGCGCGGCGACGCGGCGCGCGATCGCCATCGCTTCATCGTCGGCGTTGCGAACACAAAAAAGAATTTCAAACTGGGGATAGTCCTGCCGGTAGAAGCTTTCCAGATGTTCGTCCAGCTCCGGTTCCCATCCGTGCAGCGGTTTGAGGAGGCTGACGGCGGGACAGTATCCTAGCGCGTGGGAGCGGCGCCGGCGCGCGGCAAAGCGAAGAGCTGCCAGCCCTGCCAGCAGCGCATAAATCGTGGATGTGAGAAGGCCGCCGATTCCGATCGCGAGGAGGAGGTGGTCAAACATGGAAATGGATAGGTTCTAAGTGTACCCAGCGGTCAGAATATCATCCTGCGCCGCTTCTGATGTGGCTTCGGCAGGAAAGGAAAGAAGCCACCTTAAGGACGGCTTAAGGATGCAGCTTGCCAGGATGAAGCCCGATGGGCCGGGCGAACCTAGCGCCGCCGCTCCCGCCCGGGCGGCATCGTCAGCGGCTCATTCAGCGGCACGATGGCGCCGGCGGCCGTCGAGGCGGCCTGCGCGCGATTGAGCATCTCGGTACGGACATAATCGACAAAGCCCTGCATCTGGCGGTTCATCTCTTCCATGCGCTCCCTCATCTGCAGAATGATGGCAATGCCGGCGATGTTGACGCCCAAGTCGCGGGCCAGATCCAAAATAAACTCCAGCCGCTCCAGATCTTCGTCGGTGTAGAGGCGCGTGTTGCCCTCGGTGCGGGAGGGCTTGAGAAGGCCTTCCCGCTCATAGAGCCGCAGCGTCTGCGGATGAATGTCGTACATCTCGGCGACTGCCGAGATCATATAAGCGCCTCGGGATTTTCTCTTCGTAGGCATATAGGACGTCTCTCAAAAAGCCCGCATCAGACCTGGGCGAACATCGTTGCCCGCGGGTCTTCAGGATTCAGCTTGCCGAACTCCCGCAAGATCTCCTTGGACCGCTCATCCTTCAGGGGCGGCACGACAATCTCGACGGTAACAATCTGGTCGCCGCGTGTTCCGTCATGCACTGCCGAGGGAATCCCTTTTTGGCGCATGCGCAGCTTCTGGCCGCTCTGCGTTCCCGGCGGAATCCTCAACTGCGCCCGGCCGTCGATGGTGGGCACCTCAATTTTTGCGCCGAGGGCGGCCTCGGTGATCGTAACGGGCACGGCGATTTTAATGTCGTCTCCAGCACGGGCGAAGACCGGGTGCGCGCCCACCTTGACGATGAGGAAGAGGTCGCCGGCCGAGCCGCCGTTGACGCCGGCATTTCCCTTCCCGGCCAGCCGGATGCGCTGGCCGTCGCGGGTGCCCGGCTTGATGCGCACCTCAACATTTTCCGTCCGGCGCAGCGTTCCCTCGCCGTGGCAATTGGAACAGACGTTCTCCTGTTTTCCGCTGCCGCCGCAGCGCGGACATTGGACGTTGAACTTCATGCGGCCGCCCATCTGCGTGACCTGGCCGCTGCCGTGGCACTCCGGACAGGGGCCGGCGCCGCCCGTGGAGCCTTTGCCCTTGCAGACCGGGCAGACCTCCTGCCGCATCACCTGAAGACGGATGGAGCCACCCCGCACGGCGGTCCAGAAGTCGACGGTCGCCTGGTATTCCAGATCGCTGCCCGGCTGCGGGCCGCGCTCCTGCTTGCCCTGGGTGAAGACGCCGGAAAAGATATCGCGCAAGTTGCCCCAAGTCGAGCCGGAGCCGGACTCATGCGGCTGCCCAGCGCCGTAGTCGGAAAAATCGAAGCCGCCAAAGCCGAACGGCGCCTCTTCCTTCCGGTAGCCGCCCCTGCCAGCCACCCCGGGAAAACCGCCGCCGTAGCCGCCACGCGCAGCCGCCTCGGCGGCCGCCGGATCAATCTGATCGGAGTAGAAGCCGAACTGGTCGAAGATCTTCCGCTTCTTTTCGTCGCTCAGAACATCGTTGGCTTCCGAGATTTCTTTGAACTTTTCTTCCGCTTTCTTATCGCCGGGGTTCACGTCGGGGTGGTACTTGCGCGCCAGCTTGCGAAAGGCCTTGCGAATCTCCTCCGGCGTGGCCGTCTTCTTCACTCCCAACAGGCCGTAATAATCTTTTGTCTGTGGCGTAGCCATCTCGAATATTTTCTGTCCTCAAACCGCCTGACTGCGTCGCTGTTTCAATTCCAAATGGCGCTGGCTTCCACGGGCTCGATCCGGAAGAAGACGTCCGGCTGCATCTTGCTCATCCAAGTGGCAAAGCTCTCCGCCTGCTCACGGGTATTGAACATGAACTTCGCATAGACCTGTCCGGCGCGCAACTGCTCGTATTTCCACATTGTCTTCTCCACTCCACCCGGGAAGACAACTTCCCCTTCTGGGATGGCGATGGAATCACTCCACTCCTGAATTTTCATTATGTTCCGCCTTTGCTGTTGCCGGTGAAAGTGCGGGGCGCCCCCGCATCTTCGGAAAGCGCCCCTTTTCCGCGCCGCCTGCGCGGCGCGACCTCTCAGCATGCAGACACTGGTTTTACTTTTTGTCCTCGACGTCGACATACTCGGCATCGATTACGCCCTCGTCCTTCTTCTTCTCCTCGTCGGGGGCGGTTGCGCTCGCGGCTTCTTCGGAGCCCGCGGGCTGGGATGTGGCCGCATTGGCCTTGTACATGGCTTCGGCCAGCTTGTGCGAAGCCGCGGTCAGCTTTTCGCTCGCAGCGCTCAGCTCAGCCGCGCTCGCGCCGCTCTGCAGCTTGGCTCTGGCGTCGGCCAGCGCGGTCTCGACGTCGCTCTTTTCCGAGCCGGAGACCTTGTCGCCGTTCTCCTTGAGCATCTTGTCGACGTTGTAGACCATGTTGTCCAGGCCATTGCGCGCTTCCACTTCCTCGCGCTTCGCCTTGTCTTCGGACGCATGGGCATCGGCTTCCTTCGCCATGCGCTCCACTTCGTCCTTGCTTAGACCCGAAGAAGAGGTAATGGTGATCTTCTGGTCTTTGTTGGTGGCCGTATCCTTCGCAGTGACGTTCAGAATTCCGTTGGCGTCGATGTCGAAGGTCACCTCGATCTGCGGCACGCCGCGCGGGGCCGGCGGAATGCCGCCCAGCTTAAACTTGCCCAGAGTGCGGTTCTGGTCCGCCATTGGCCGCTCGCCCTGAAGGACGTGGATTTCCACTTCCGTCTGGCTGTCAGCCGCCGTGGAGAACTTCTCCGTCTTCTTGGTCGGAATCGTGGTGTTGCGCGGAATCATTGCCGTCGCCACGCCACCTAGTGTCTCGATCGCCAAGGTCAGCGGTGTCACGTCCAAAAGCAGCAGGTCCTTGACGTCTCCCGCGAGCACACCGCCCTGAATCGCCGCTCCCACCGCCACCACCTCATCGGGATTGACGCCGCGATGAGGCTCCTTGTTGAAGAGTTCCTTGACCAGTTGCTGAATGCGGGGCATGCGCGTCTGGCCGCCGACCAGGACGACTTCATCGATCTTGCCGGCGTCCACCTGCGCGTCAGCCATCGCCTTCTTGCACGGCTCGACCGAGCGCTGGATCAGGTCTTCCACCAACTGCTCGAGCTTGGCCCGCGTCAGCTTTTCGACCAGGTGCTTCGGCCCGGTCGCATCGGCAGTGACAAATGGCAGGTTGATCTCTGTCTCCATCGCCGTCGAGAGCTCGATCTTGGCCTTCTCCGCGGCGTCCTTCAACCGCTGCAAGGCCATCTCATTGCCCCGCGCCCGGAGATCCGGACCCTGGTCCTGCTTGAACTTGTCGATCAGCCAATCGACAATGCGCTGATCAAGATTGTCGCCGCCCAAGTGCGTGTCGCCGTTGGTCGACTTCACTTCAACGACCCCTTCGCCGACTTCCAGAATGGAAATGTCGAAGGTGCCGCCGCCGAAGTCGTAGACCGCAATGGTCTCGTCTTTTTTCTTATCGAGACCATAGGCCAGAGCTGCCGCCGTGGGTTCGTTGACGATGCGCTTTACATCGAGACCGGCAATCTTGCCCGCGTCCTTGGTCGCCTGGCGCTGCGCGTCATTGAAATACGCGGGAACTGTGATCACCGCCTCCGTCACCGTGGTCCCCAGATAGTTTTCCGCCGCCTTCTTTAGCTTCTGCAGAATCAGCGCCGAAATCTCCTCCGGGGTATAGTCTTTGCCCGAAACTTCCACGACCACGTGATCGCCCTTCGGCTTGACCTTATAGGGGACCATTTTCAACTCGTCATTGATTTCATTGGCCCTGCGGCCCATGAAGCGCTTGATCGAGTAAATCGTGTTTTCCGGGTTGGTGATGGCTTGGCGCTTCGCCACTTGGCCGACCAGCCGCTCGCCACTTTTGGTAAACGCCACGACAGAGGGAGTGGTGCGCCCGCCTTCTTCATTGGGAATAACCTTGGGCTCGCCTCCCTCCATCACCGCCACAACCGAATTGGTCGTGCCTAAATCAATACCGATAATCTTTGCCATTTGGTTCGCCGCTCCTGCGCTGACAGTCTCTGCCGTTAGCTTCCCACTTGAGTGTGTCGCTGTCAACCTATCTGATGCATGTTATAGCGCCAAAGATTCCTACGATTATCATGCTTATTTTCAGTGGTTTGGCCATACAAAGAGCCATGACGGGGCGGATGCTTGCCTTTTCTGTGCATCCTGGAGAATGGCTCCGTTATCTTAAGCTGAGTCTAGTGAATAGCGTTACCTACCCCTCGCACGCCCAAAGAGCCTAAGAAGAGATGCCCGATAGCGAATTCGGCGGCAGCCAAACCGCTCAGACCTTTGGCGTGAATCCGTGGCTCATCGCCGTGTCTGTGATGCTGGCGACTTTTATGGAGGTGCTGGACACCGCTATCGCGACGGTGGCCCTGCCCTACATTGCCGGGAGCCTTTCGGCCTCCACCGATGAAGCCACCTGGGTGCTGACCAGCTATCTGGTGGCGAATGCGGTGATTCTGCCCGCCAGCAGTTGGTTTTCCCTCCGTTTTGGGCGCAAGCGGTTCCTGATTATCTGCGTAATTATCTTCACCGTCTCCTCGTTTTTCGTAGGCGCTGCGCCCTCGCTGGGGTTCATCCTGCTGGCTCGCATTGTGCAAGGGGCAGGCGGCGGAGCCCTGCAGCCCATCTCCCAGTCGATTCTTCTGGAGAGCTTTCCCCCCGCCAAGCGGGGCGCGGCCATGGCCTTTTTCGCCTTCGGAATCGTGGTGGCGCCGGTGGTGGGTCCGACCCTAGGCGGCTGGCTGACCGATAGCTTTAGTTGGCGCTATGCCTTTTACATCAATATCCCAGTAGGGATGCTCGCGGTCTTCATGCTGAACCGCTTTGTGCACGATCCCACCTACATCTCCAAGGCCAAGGTGGCTCCTTTTGACAATCTTGGCTTCGGCCTGCTGGCGGTTTGGACCGGGTGCCTGCAAATTGTCCTGGACAAGGGTCAGGAAGACGACTGGTTCAGCGCCGACTGGATTCGCTGGGCGGTCTTCTTTCTCGCGGTGGCGCTGATCTGGTTCATCGTTCACTCCTGGAAGAAAAAGCACCCGCTGGTGAACTTGCGGGTGCTCAAGGACCGCAACTTCGCGGTGGGCTGCACGCTGATGTTCATGCTCGGCACGGCGCTCTACTCCACCATCACCGTGCTTCCGCTCTTCTATCAGGAGCTGCTGGGATATACCGCGTTCAGCGCCGGGCTGATGGTGGGTCCGCGCGGGATCGGCTCCATCCTCGGCATGCCGCTGATCGGCTATATCAACGACAAGGTGGACTCACGCATCCTGCTCAGCATCGGCTTCGTCACCTTCGGAGTCTGTTCGGTGGCGTTTGGCAACGTAAACCTGGATATTGGACCGTGGACGCTGATGGCGCCGATCGTGATCACCGGTGCGGCCATGAGCTTCGTGTTTGTGCCCATCACCACGCAAGCCTATAGCATGCTGGCCAACGAGCAGATCGGCAACGCCAGTGGCATCTTCAATCTGGTGCGGAACATTGGCGGCGGCATAGGCATCTCGCTGGCGCAGACGCTGATTACCCGCCGCTCCGCCACGCACCGAACCCAGATTGCCGCCTCCGCCCCGCAAGGGGGCTATTGGCTGCAACAGCGCCTGGACATGTTGACCCGCTACCTCTCCCATCACACCAACCCGGCCAATGCCGCCGGCGCCGCGGAGGCCTTGCTCAACAGCCAACTCTCGGCGCAGGCCCGGCTGTGGGCCTTCATCGATGTCTTCCGCTGGACAGCGCTATTGGCCTTTGCGTGCGTGGCCGTGGTCTGGCTCTTCCGCAAGGTCTCTCCAGGACGGGGACACGCGGTCGCCGCGCACTAGCAGCAGTTTCGCTTTAGGTACGGAACCGCAGCCCTTTTTTGGCCTCTTCCACGGCCGCGCAGCAGAGGCGACAGCCTCTACGTGGTCCCCAGGTGCTCCCCGCAGGTCGAGTAGAGCCGGGTGATGAGCGCCATGTCGCGCAGACCCTCTTCTCCCGGCGTCTTGGGCGTCTTGTTGTTCAAGACGCAGTCGGAGAAGTGATTGGCCTCGTTGGTGAACTGATACGGCCCGCGGCTGGTGTTGGGCTCGTCGATCCTGGTTCCATTGCGGAAGCCTCCATACTGCGCCCGCAGATGCAATCCGTTGTAGTTGAATGCGGGATCGACATTGATATTGCCCTCAGAGCCGTAGACGCGGAAAAAGCCGTCCATCCCCGCTCCATAGGTCGTTTCACAATTGGCCAGAATCCCAGAGGGAAACTTCATGCTCCAGGAGAGGCTCTCTTCCACGTCGTTGAACCGGCCGTCATGGTCGATCACCGAGGAGTAGCCTCGCAGATCCGTCGGCTCTTCTCCGGTCAGATAGCGAGTTGCGTTGAGGCAATAGATGCCCACGTCGACCATCGGGCCGCCGCCGGAGAGCTTGCGATTGGTGCGCCATTCGTTGTGCCCGATATTGAAGCCGAAGGCGGCCTCGATGCTCTGCACCTTGCCCAGCTTGCCATCGCGGATCAGTTGAACCGCGCGCAGGTTGGTCGCCTCGTATTGGCAGCGGTAGGCGATCATCAGCTTCTTGTTCGCGTCGCGGCAGGCCTGAATCATCTTCTTGCAGTCCTCGACGGAGGTCGCCATCGGCTTCTCGGAGAGCACGTGCTTGCCCGCCTTGGCTGCGCGGATGGTGTACTCGGCGTGCATGCTGTTGGGCAGGGCGATGTAGACTGCGTCGATCGCGGGATTGTCGCGAATCTTGTCGTACTCCTCATAACTGTAGATGGAGCTGGTGGGAACGCCATACTGGGAGGCCACCCGGAGCGCCTTGTCGCGGTGCCCGCTGACCAGCGCAGTGATATGCGAGTTCGGAGACTGCAAAACTCCCGGCATGAACTCACCCATGGAGATCCGCCCCAGCCCGACGATGCAGTAGCCCACCTTGCCTGACCCGTTCTGACCGGTTGGCTGCTGCGCGCGCAGCGGTGAAGCAAGTTGCGCCGCGATCCCTGCTCCGGCGATGCGCCCAAACTCCCGGCGAGTTAAGTTCATGACTTCCTCCTCTTCAGTTGTCGGTCGCAACAAATGGTATAGCAATGGAGAAATCGTATCCAGTGCCGGAGTAAAAATGCCGTGCTCGCCGGGGCCGCAAGGGCCGGCGGCCCCTTGGTCTCCTCATCAAAACGAGCGCGATTTCCGATTGTTGCAGTGCAAAAATCGGGATGATATGTTTGGGGGCCGGATGGAAGACTCATCCATCTTGTTCCCAGAATAGGTGAGAAAACTTATGACGCTCGATACGACCTCCAGATCGGCCAAGGCATCTATCGCGTGCGGCGCGTGCATCGCCCTGATGGCGGGATTCACCATGGGATTGGCCGCGCAGACCGCTGCGCCGGCGCGGCCCGCATTTCCCTCCGCCGCCCAACGCGCCCAGATTGCCGCTGCATCG
>JANWJB010000184.1 GCA_025449575.1 Acidobacteriaceae bacterium | reverse complement strand
TTCGGTCAAGGGACCGATCGCGGGGACCGCGCAGCCGGCGGGCAGGCGGGCGCCCTCAGGCGGATTGGATTCGTCGCTGCTGGTCACGATGGGAGCATGGCGGTGGCGGCTCTAGAGCGGATTCACGATAGGTGTGCCCCGAGGCAGATGCACCATACGCGACTTTTCCGTTAAGAAAAGCCGCACTTCTCCAACCGCAGTGGGACATGGCAATCGTGAATCCGCTCTAGCAGAATCAGCACCGCTGTCTCCAGCGGCGGGGAAGTTAAATTAGATTCCTTAACCAAGAATAATCCTGGCTTCCCCCACGCCGGGGCCGGATATGCCTATGCCGATTTTCTATTTTGACTGCGCGGCCGTGACCTCGCCTTTTGCCAGCCGTATTCGCGCGCTCTCCAGCTTCTTCTGCACCTTGCTTACATCGCCGGGTTCGGCATCGGCGTGTTCGGAGCGAGCATACTCTCGCAGGCTCTGCTCCCACTGCTGCGCCGCCAGTTTGAGCCGCCCCGTCTTCGCATATAACTCGCCCATGTGGTCGTGTACCGTGGGATCGTTGGACATGCGATCGATCGCCTTGTGCAGGTTCGCCTCTGAGAGTGCGTACTGGCCCATCTTGAAGTACACCCAGCCGAGAGAATCCAAATACGCTCCATTTTGCGGATCGAGGCTGACCGCATTCTGGATCATGCTCAGCGCCTCATCCAGCTTTATCCCGCGATCCGCGAGCATGTAGCCTAGATAATTGAGCGTCATCGCGTTGTTGGGGTCGATCGCCAGAACCTTGCGAAATTCGGTTTCCGCCGGATCGTAGTGCTTCTGGCGCTCCGCGAGCGCCCCGCGCAAAAAGTAGACGAAAACCTTTTGGTCCGGTGTAGTGGAGAGAGTCTCGGCCTTGTCGATCTGCTGTTCGGCATCATCCCAGCGATGCAGCCGGGTGTAAATCTGGGCGAGCGACATTTCCACATCGCGATCCGCGGGAGTGCCGGTGAGTTGGGCCTGGGCGAGCTTGATGCCTTGTTCCGGCTTGCCGCTATCGGCCAACTGTCCAGCCAGCATCAACTGAATGGTCTTGTCCTTGGGCTGGGCCTGGGCCGCCTTTTCTGCAACCGCCATCGCCTTGCTGTACTGGTGAACGTCGCGATAGGCATCCACCTGGCCTTGGTAGCCGCGCTCGGCATAATCATCGCCGCCCATGTCGATCATCTTCTGATAGGCAGCCACGGCCTGGTCCACTTTGCTCTGCTCGCGATAAATGTTGGCCAGCCGGTCTAAAAAGATCGCGCGATTGTTCTTTTCCCCGTCGGAGTATTGCCCGTTCGGATGCGAGGTCTTGCTGACCAGGCCCTCCAAAATCTGCGTCGCATCGTCATAGTGGCCGAGCGAATCGTCTATCAGCGCCTCGTTGAAGCTGATCTCGAGCGAATCGGAAGCGAGAGACTTGGCCTTGCGCAAGGTTGCGAGCGCCTGATTGTAGTGTCCTTGGCGTCGCTGAATCTCTGAGATTCTCAAATAACTCTGCGCGTCCTGGGGATCGGATTCGGAGATCGACTGGAAGCGCTTGAGCGCCGCGTCCAACTGATGGTCGTCTAACAGCGCTTGCGCCAACCCGCGTTCGGCGTCCAGGTTGGACGGATCCTGATCGAGAGCGCCGCTGTAAGCGGCAATGGCATGCTTGTGGTCCTTCAAATGGTCATAGCTAACCCCCAGCGCATAATCCATCTTCGCTGTGCGATCGTCTTCTGGAACCGAGGTCAGCACTGCGACGGCCTGCGTGGTTTGCCCGGAGTCGGCATAGAGCCGGGCCAGATTCAACACCACGTCTTCGGAGTTGGGATCGATCTTCTGCGCTGCTCTGAACTGTTCGGTGGCCTTGGCCGTATCGTGGCCGAGCGAATAGAGCTGTCCCAGCAGCAGGCGGCTCTCGATATCGTTGGGCTGCAGTTGAACGATCTTGGAGTATTCGGTAATTGCCAGTTGAAGCACCTGCTGCGAGGGTCCGCTGGACTGCATGTTGCCCAGTGACTGCAGGTAAACGCGCCCCAGAAGCTTGTGCGCTTCCAAATTGTTGGGATCGCTCTTGAGCGTGGCCTCGGCGGTTTCCACCGCATCGCGGATGCGCCCGGTGCGCAGGTAGAGGTCGGCCAATCCGCTGTTCAGAAACTTGGAGTTCGGGTCTGCATCCAGCGCCAGCTTGTACTGCTCAATCGCCCGCGTGGCGTATTCCGGCCGGCCATAATTGGTGGCCATGTCTTCATACACATGGGCCAGCGCGAAATGGTAGTAGGCCGAGGCACGATTCTCGTCGCTGCTGGAGGATGATTGGGTCGCCGCCTGTCCTGATGCATCCTTGGCGGCTGTGGCGCTCGCGCCGGCGGGACTGGGCTGAGCGGCGCTAACGGCGGGGACCGGCTGAGCCCAAAGCGAACCCGCTGTAAAAACAGCGGCTAAAAAGAATCCTGCTCGAGAGCGCGGCCGACCGCGGCTTCCGCTCAAAGGTACAGACGTCGCCTTGCAGTTCATCGGAAATCCTGCGGCTCGGGCCTTGGTCTTCATCCTGCTGCGCCCTGAGTCAAACCTCTCTAGGGAAGGACAGTGCGTCCCCACCCCGTGAGTCCCAATTCTTAGATCCAACGATCGAATCGCGCTATTGACCCATCGACCGAACGGCCAATCAGGGGAAGCTGCTTATTCTCCACGATTGTAACGCGACACCGTCTGTAGTCTACGCCTGCACCGCCTCCCTGAAAGCCCACGCTTTCGGTCCTCCTGTCCCCCCAAAAGGTTGCAGATCGTTCCGCTTTCGACGCTCAGTCCGTGGCCGGTTGACAAGCTGACCGTGAGTTAGTGCCGGAAGTGCCGCATCCCGGTGAAGACCATCGCCATCCCGAGTGCGTCGCCGCGCTCGATCACCTCACCATCGCGCACCGAGCCGCCAGGCTGGATGACCGCAGTGGCCCCCGCCGCGGCGACCGCCTCCAGGCCGTCCGGGAATGGGAAGAAGGCGTCGGAGGCGGCGACAGAATTCGCCAGCGGCAAAACCGCTTTAATAGCGCCAAATTTTGCCGCGTCCACCCGGCTCATCTGGCCCGCTCCCACGCCCAGAGTCTGGCCGTCGCGTGCATAGACGATTGCATTGGACTTGACGTGCTTGGCGACTCTCCAGGCAAAGAGGAGCGACTGCATCTCCTCGTCCGTAGGCGCGCGCTTGGTCACCGTCTTGAGTTCCGCGGGGGTCACTTGTCCGCGATCCGCTTCCTGCGCCAGCAGGCCACCGGAAACTTGCTTCAGCACACGGCTCGAACGCACGTCCCGCACCTCCACCAGACGCAGATTCTTCTTCGCTTGAAAGAGCTTCAGCGCTCCCTCGCTGAACGACGGCGCGGCAATCGCCTCGACAAATAGCTTGACGATCTCTCCAGCCGCTTCTTCGTCTACCTCGCGATTGATGCCGATCACGCTGCCGAAAGCAGATGTGGGGTCGGTCGAAAGCGCCTTGCGGTAAGCCTCGGCGATCGATGCGCCGATCGCCGCTCCGCAGGGATTGGTGTGCTTGATGATTCCCACCGCCGGCTCCTGGAACTCCTGCACCAGTTCCCAGCAGGCGTCCAGGTCGACCAGGTTGTTATAGCTAAGCTCCTTGCCCTGCAGTTGAGTCGCTCCGGCCACCCCCAGCCCGCTGCCGTCGCCATAGAGGGCCGCCTTCTGGTGCGGATTCTCTCCATAGCGCAAGTCCATCACCCGCGTGTAATCCAGGCGCAGAACGGGAGGGAACTGGGATGCGGAAAACTCTACTGCGGCATCATGGAGGGGCGGCGAGACGACCTCGGCCAAGGTGCCGGCGATGGCGACGTCATACGCGGCCGTGACGGAGAAAGCCTGTCTGGCCAGCCGCCAGCGCGTCTCCAGGCTCAGCGCTCCGCCCGCCTTGGCCATCTCAGAGGCCAGCGCCTCGTAGTCGCCCGGCGAGGTCACGATGGCGACGTCCTCAAAGTTTTTGGCGGCCGAGCGCACCATTGACGGACCGCCAATGTCGATGTTCTCGATCAGATCTCCGAATCGAACGCCGGCGCGCCGCGCCGTTTGTTGGAAGGCATAAAGGTTGACGACCACCATGTCGATCGGCTCGATCCCATGCTCCGCCACCGCGGCGCGGTGCCGGTCGTCACTCCGCACGTAGAGGATTCCTCCGTGGACCTTAGGGTGCAAAGTCTTGACCCGGCCGTCGAGCATCTCGGGAAAGCCGGTCAGGTCGGAGATGTCGCGCACCTGCAGGCCCGCCTCGCGCAGGGTGCGCGCTGTACCGCCGGTCGAGACCAGCTCCACGCCCAATGCCGCCAATTGCCGAGCAAAGGCCGCCAGCCCGGTTTTGTCCGTTACGCTCAAGAGTGCTCGCTGAATTCGTTTGTTCCCCGTCAAAAGGCGCTCCTTGCCGATAAAGTTGTTGGTGGGTTGAAGACGCCGCAACGGCGGTGCCCTGAGCATACCCGGAATGTGGGTCCTGTCTTTCATCATGCCAGAGCGCAAGCTCCGGCAACCGCTTTGTCCCCGGCTACCTCTCAGGTTAGCCTAGCCTATGGTCTGGAGATCGCGGCCGGCGCGGCCGCAACCCGAGATTCTGCCTCCGCGCAAAGGCGACGACCCGCCCCCGGACGCGCCCGACGGCGGCGATCCGCGCCTCTACCCCGGGCGAGAGCCGGAGTCTTATGACCTACCCCCTCCCAGGCCGAGGCCGTCGGCCCGGTGGGCCACTGCTCCTGCAACCTATGCGCTGGTTGGCATCAATTGCCTGGTCTACCTGGCCATGGCGGTGCGCGGCGTCTCGCCCCGTAATCCAACCATTACCGATTTGCTCCACTGGGGCGCGAACTCCGGTCCCTATGTCCTGCTGGGAGGCCAATGGTGGCGTCTGATCACCGCCGCTTTCGTCCACGCCGGCCCCCTGCATATTGCCACCAACATGTGGTGTTTGTGGAACCTTGGATTGCTGGGCGAGCCGCTGCTCGGGGTCTTCGGTACCTTTGCCGTCTATCTGCTTACCGGAGCCGCGGGAAATCTGCTGAGCGTTGCGATGCACCCGGGAGTGCCCAATGGCCCTCCCGGAATTGTCGGCGTCGGAGCCTCCGGAGCGGTCTTTGGGCTGGCCGGGGTTCTCATCGTTCTGCTCAAGTCGCCCTTGCTGCCGGTTCCTCCGCGCGAGTTAAGCCAGTTGCGCCGCAGCGTGATCTATTTTGCGGTCCTGAACTTCGTCTTTGGCGCAGGCAGCCTGTTCTTCACCAGCTTTATCCGCATCGACAATATGGCGCATCTGGGCGGATTTCTCTGCGGCCTCGCTCTGGGCGTCCCGCTGGTGCCTAGAATCGGCGCGTCGCGCCGCCAATTCCTCTTCCGAGAGAAATTCGCCTATGGCGGCATGTTTCTGCTGTTGCTTTTGTTCGCCTTCGGTGTGGCGTCCTTCTGGCGCTAGGAGTTTGTTGAAAAACGCGCCGAAGTCCCGAGCGAGGCGCAAGATAATGTGTACTGCTCCAGACGCCGTCCCCACATCCTGGATGCTCGACGGGAGATGAACATGTTTTTCAACACTCCTAGAACGGCTTCGCGATAGGTGTACCCCGAG
>JANWJB010000183.1 GCA_025449575.1 Acidobacteriaceae bacterium | reverse complement strand
TGGCCGGCCGCGCTGCTGGTGCTGCGGCCCTGAGGACGGATGCGGGGGCGAGGAGCAAGATTGCCAGAAAATAGGCCGCGTAGCTTGTGCGGAATATCCCGCACCGGAACATCCGATCCATGAAGTCTCCTGAAGGCGAGTGGCGGTCAATGGGACAACCTTGCTGTCACAGTGGCGCATCGGAAAGTTGTGCGCGCCATACCGGCCGCGGCGCCCAAGCTGATCGTACCCGAACTCGCCGTCATAAATGAACAAGATCGTCGCAAAGGGGGAAGCGATTCTTCTCTGAGTGGGCATCCGGAAGCAAAGCCGGCGCTTCGTTCGGCGGCTTCGCACTGGCAGTGCCCGCAAAAGAGATCGCTTCGGATCGCGGTACCCAACGTGTCGTTCAACCTGCACGCCAACGACGAGAAACTGATCCAAGACCGCAAAGGGATAAACCAGGACTCGCCACGCTGAACTAGACTTGTGCGCATGTTCGCAAAGCGGAGATTGGCCCATACCCGATGAAACGTGGAACTACACCGCAAGCGAATCGGTCGGCGAAGAACTCGATCTTGAGATTCTTCCGGATGCTGGGCCCCGGCGTCATTAGCGGCGCTGCGGATGACGATCCTTCCGGCATTGCGACCTATTCGCAAACCGGCGCGCAGTTTGGATTTGGACAACTCTGGACCGCGCTGTACCAGATACCGCTGCTGCTGGCCGTGCAGGAAGCATGCGCGCGCATCGGGGCCGTCACCGGTAAAGGGCTCGCAGGCGTAATTCGCGAGCATTACACGCGCAAAATCCTTGTGGGCGTCCTAGTGCTGGTGGCGGCCGCAAACACCATCAATATTGGCGCTGACATTGCGGCTGTCGCGGCGGCGGGACATCTGGTCGTGAAGGTGCCGTTCTGGATACTGGCCATAGCCACGGCACTCCTGTTGATGGTGTCCGAGGTTTTCATTTCCTACAAGACATCTGCCCGCGTGCTGAAATGGCTTGCGCTGGCGCTGCTTTCGTATCCGGCTACAACTTTTATCGTGAAGCAGCCTTGGAAGGAGATCCTATATGCGACGGTGGTCCCGCACATCGAGCTGACCTTCGCATTCTTCTTCATCATTACAGGGGTGTTTGGCACATCGATTTCGCCGTACATGTTTTTCTGGCAAGCCTCCGAAGAAGTGGAAGAAGAAGAGGCCACCCATACGCCAAAGCGCCGCAAGGATGGACGCCCGAAGCTGGGGCGGCATTTCCTTCGCGACATGCGGATCGACACGTTGGTGGGGATGATTTCCGCGGAACTCGGACAATGGTTCATCATCATCACGACCGCCACCGTGCTCTTCAAGCATGGTACGACCACGATCAATACCGCCGCCGATGCCGCCATGGCACTGGAGCCTTTGGTACAGTCCTTCCCCCACTCGGGGCTGATAGCGAAGAGCCTTTTCGCTGTCGGTATCGTTGGCCTGGGACTGCTGGCGATCCCAGTGCTAGCGGGTTCAACCGCATATGCGCTGGCGGAGGCCTTCGGCTGGAAGCAGGGGCTTTCGAAGAAATTCCAGCAGGCGCGCGCCTTCTATATCGTCATTGTCCTGTCCATGGCGATCGGCCTGCTATTGAACTTTATCGGCATCGACCCTATGAAGGCCCTGGTGTTTACCGCAGTCTTCAACGGGCTGGCGGCCGTTCCGCTGCTGTTCCTGATTGCGAAGATCAATGGCAGCTCACGAATACTGGGAAAACGTAAGGGTGGTGTGCTTTCACGAACATTTGTCTGGGCAACATTCGGCGTGATGGGACTTTCCGCAGTGGCCCTGCTGTATACGCTGGTTTTTCGGCACTCTGCGCATTAGAGCGGATTCACGGTAGGGGTACCCCGCCGCGGCTGGCCAAGGCGCAGCCCACTTGTGCCGCCGCCGAGAAACCGTGACCCGCCGCGCTATCTCAGCGGAACAGCCGCGGTTCCGGTACCCATGCTGCGGGAAGCCGGATCAGCGTCCCGCAGCATGGATATGTTTCTTGTTGGCGCATCTTGCCTGCGATCAGAGAGAACCCTTGACGTAGGGGGTAATGCCGACAGGCTGTCCGCCGCCCACGGTTATTTCCGTCCGCGCCGCGGGAATGCTTGCGTGCGCAACCGTGAACGTTACTCTGCGGCTCTTGCCTGCTTGCAGATGAATACGCTGGAAGCCGATCAGCCGCCGTACCTCGCCTCCGGGGCCGCCGCTGATGTAGAGTTGCACCACTTCATCCCCGTCGCGGGACGACGTGTTCTTCACCGTCGCACTGACCTCCGCTCCAGCAGCCGTGCGCTTTGCCTTCAGGTGAGAATAGTGGAAGGTTGAATAACTCAGGCCATAGCCGAACGGGTATAGGGGCTCCCCCGTGAAATAGCGATAAGTACGGCCCTTCATGGAGTAGTCGGTAAATGGGGGTACCTGGTCCAGGCTCTTATAGAAGGTCACGGGAAGCCGGCCCGCCGGGTTGTTGGTGCCTGCCAGCGTCTCCGCGATGGCCGTGCCGGCCTCCTCGCCTCCGTACCAAGCCGAAAGCATCGCCGCCGCGTCTGCCGCTTCTGCATTTGCGGCAATTGCGCTGCCGCTGGTCAGCACCACCACGACTGGCTTTCCGGTAGCGATCATCGCTTTTACCAGGCTCTCCTGCGGCGCCGGCAAATCGATGCTGCTGCGGTCGTGGCCCTCCCCTTCGAGCGATGAATTCAATCCGACCAGCGCCACCACCACATCGGCCTGCTTCGCTCTCTGCTCTGCCTGATCCAGCAGGACCTGCGCCGGAGGAATCCAGTCCAGCTCCGCGCCGCCCCCCGGCCCGTTCTGCCGGTATTCCACCCGGACGGAATAACTGTGCCCTCCCTCCAGGTGGATGGTTGGCAGGCTTGGCCGCCGCATTCCCTGTCCTCTTCCTGGCCCGAGCCCAGGAGGACGAAAGCCGCGGAATCCACCGGACTTGATTTCCTTGCCATCGAGGAACAGCTGAATTTTGCCGTTGCGATTCCATATCCCGGTCCGTGCCGACAGAACGTAGTCGCCTGTACCTGGCGCAGTCAGCGTGCCCGTCCATCGGATCGAATACTTATCGCCATGGATCGCGGCCATCACAGCCGGCTCTTGCATGTTGGCGTCGTAATACAGGCGGGAATCCGTGCGCCGCAGCTTCGGCTCTCCCTGGAAGTCCGGGTTATCGAAATACTCGGCTAAAAGCCCGTGCCCGCTCCCGTGGGCCGGAGTGAGCGCATCCGTCGACACCAATGAAGGCGTCGTGGCCGTATACGTTGCCCCCAGCGCGAATTCCACTTGAGCCGAGGAGAACTGCTTCACGATCCCCTCCAACGGTGTCACCTGCTTGGACGAAATGCCGTTGTAGTTCCCCAGCAGCCCGATCGGATCATCCGCCGAAGGTCCGACCACAGCGATCCTCCGCACCGAGGGCTTCAGCGGCAGAATTCCGCCCCGGTTCTTCAGCAGCACGATGGCCTCTCGCTCGGCCGTCAACGCCAGTTGCCGATGCTCGGCCGAATCGTTCTCTGAGTATGGAATTTTCGAATACGGCACGAGCGCCGGCGGATCGAACATGCCCAGCCGGAAGCGGGCCGTGAAAAGCCGCTCCGCCGCCCGCGTGATATCCGCTTCAGGAATATGGCCGGCCTTCACCTCCTCGACCAGGGTGCGATACTCGTTGCCACAGGTCAGGTCTGTACCTGCCTTCACCGCCGCCACCGCCGCATCTCCCTCCGTGGCCACGTACTTGTGGCTCCGGTAAATGTCGCCCACCGCGCCGCAATCGCTCACCACATAACCCTGGAATCCCCAGTCCTTGCGCAGTCGCGTCTCCAGCAAGTCGTCATTCGCGCAGCCCGGAACTCCATTGATCGAGTTGTAGACGCACATGATGGAGTCGGCCTTGCCTTCCGTGATCGCCGCGCGGAAAGCGGGCAGGTAGGTGTGCTCGAGATCGTACTCGCTCACCTTGGCATTGAAGACGTGCCGCAGCGGTTCCGGCCCGCTATGCACGTCGTAGTGCTTGGGCGTCGCCACAACCTTTAAGTAATGCGGATTATTGCCCTGCATGCCGGTCACGAACGCCACGGCCATGCGGCTGGTGAGGTAGGGGTCCTCGCCGTAGGTTTCCTGACCGCGTCCCCATCGCGGATCGCGGAAAATATTGATGTTTGGCGACCAATATGTCAGGCCCGCCGTGCGTCCGGGAGCGGCGCCGGGCGCAACCTCAGGAATGGCGGGCAGGCGCTGGGCCTCATTGTATTTCGCCCGCGCCTCGGTCGAGATGGCGTCCGCCACACGATGCAACAAGTCAGGGTCCCATGTGGAGCCAAGAGCGATCGCCTGCGGAAAAACGGTGGCCCGCCCGGTGGCCACGCCATGCAGGGCCTCATTCCACCAGTTATAGACGGGCACGCCGAGGCGAGGGATCGCGGGAGCGCTGTTCTGCATCTGCAGCACCTTCTCCTCCAGGGTCATGCGGCTCACCAGGTCCGCCGCCCGCTGCTGCGGCGGCAGGCTGGGATCCTTATATGGCGCCTTGTCCTGCCCAAAGCAGGTCAAGCTGAACGTCAGAAGCAGAGCGAGCAGATACGCGTAGGTTTTCGATCTTCCATCGCGTGAAACGGCAGCGCTCGATGAAAACCCGAAGCTGCGCCCTGGGTTCGAAGCTTGTTGCGCCTTTAGAACTGGACTCATGATTAATCCCTTGCCTCTATTGAATTCTTTGTGAAGTCAGCCGGTGGGAGAACCGTTGTCGAACGATCATCGGTGTATCAGACGATAGGACAATAGCGGAAGACCCCGCCGGGGGTCGAAAGCAGGCTTCTTTGGCTTAGCCAAAGCTGAATGCCTGCTCCACAAACAATGGCCGTCCTCAGCCAGGGGCCTACTCTCCCGCACTTCGGCCTGAATCATCAATGTCAACTGCTCGCGCCCCTCCGACTTTATCAGCTATATGGCCGTCATTGTGCTTTTTGGAGTGGTCTGCCCGCACAATTTGTACCGCTTGCAATCAAAGGGAGGCGGCATGCGGAGCAGGTAGTGAGACCGCTCCGGAATCACGGGGTGCCGCTATTTCTCCTCGGTTTTCTTCTCGCCAAGTTTGAGCTTGAATCGGATGCCGGACCGTTCAACTCCAGAGGATTCACGGATTACATCTGAGCTTCCGGCGCCCACCCGAGCTCCCGTTTCCTGATCCGCCGCCTCTCACTGGTTCTCCTCGCGCCCGGAGAGCCAGCTGGAGTTGAATGCGTCGCCGAAAATCGCATGGATTTCGCGGACCAGTTGCCGGTCGGCAGGCCTTTCGAGCGCGCGGAGGCTCTTGCGGACCTGTTCTCGCGTCACCATCCCCACCAGTGTCGTTGCAGCCCGCGGATAATCGAAGCAAAAGCGCAGCGCCAGTTCAGCCAGGTCTGCCCCCCGGCTGCGGGCATACTCGGCGGCCCGTTTTGCCGCATCGCGTGTCGCTTTTGCCGCCGGGTGCCACTCGGGCGGACCCTGTTCGGTCAGCAGCCCCATACTGAACGGCGACGCGTTAATCAGGCCGACCTCAAACTGCTCGGCGACCGGCGCCAAGATCGCATCCATGTCATCGGCAAGCAGGTTGTAATGACAGTAGCTGAGCACCACATCCAGCGGGACTGCCTGGACAACCCGGACCAGGGGCCTGAGCGGATATCCGCTTATTCCTATATACCGGGCCTTGCCTTGTTTCTGCAGCTGCCTCATGGCAGGAATCGTTTCTTCGATGATCTGGTTCAGATCGCCGAACTCGATATCGTGGGCCAGCAGCACGTCTAAATGGTCAGTCTGCAAACGGCCCAGCGATTCCTCGATGCTGGCCGCGATGCGGCGCGCCGAAAAATCGAAGTTGTCGACGCCGTAGCGGCCGCATTTTGTCGAAAGAATGACCCGCTCCCGCCTCCCCCGCAACGCTGCCCCGAGCCGCTCTTCGGCCAGCGTGACACCATAATATGGAGAGACGTCAAACAAGTTGATTCCCTCGTCCACCGCCATGTGAACGGCACGCTCCCCCTCCTCCGGATCGGTCACGCCGAAGACATCTCCGAGCGGGGAAGCGCCAAACCCGATCACAGATACCTCGAGTCCGGTACGTCCCAGCGGGCGATATTGCATTGCACCGGCAGGCTGCAAACTTCTTACAGTGGGTGGTGATTGCGACACATTCTCCTCCGACCAATCAGCCTTCTGGGGTTGCACTCTCAGTTTACGATAACTATACCGATGAACCAATTGGCTGAGCCATAGGACTCGCGTCAGTGACGGGCTGTCCGGCTACCGCTCCCAACCCCGCGCAACCGGGTACTCCGGATGATGCAGTTGCACACTGCGGGCCGATACACAGCATTTTGGATCCGATGCTGGCCGGTCAACGTCCCAGGCGCGGCCAACGCTTCGGGATTGCCTTCGTGTGGAAAGAGTTGGACGCGCCAAACCCTTTGATCAAATGGGTTGTTGCTCTCCAAGCAGAAGCGGCCTGGGGAAGAGCGTGCTCCGTCTGCTATTCTCGACCCGTAGTTCCGCAGGAGATTTGCAGTTGCTCAGATACCTATGCCTCACGGGCGTCGCCACTTTGCTGGCAGCCGCTCTTCCCTTTGCCTCACACGCGCAAAATCCACCGTCGCAGCAACCGATGGCGAGCGGCAGCTCGACCGGAGGCGCGCACGCAGGCGTGTATGACGCCGAGCACCGGCCCATCACCGCGGGAGGATTCGTCAAATCGGGTCCGGTCGTATACGAGGATGTTTCCAGGCAATCAGGCCTGGCGGCGTGGAACCACGTGATGGGGAATGCGGAGCCCAAGTACATTATCGAGGCGAATGGCAGCGGGGTGTGCCTGCTCGACTACAACGAGGATGGTTGGCTCGATATTTTCCTCGTGAACGGCTCGACTTATGATGCGATGAGCGGCAAGACGACGCCGCCCCACGCGGCGCTGTTCCGGAATAATCATGACGGGACCTTCACCAACGTCGCCGGCGTTGCGGGCGTCACGAACGACCGATGGGGCTTTGGATGCGCGGTGGGCGACTATAACAACGATGGCTGGCCCGATCTCTACGTGACCAACTTCGGCAAGAATCGCCTTTACCGCAATAACCATGACGGAACCTTTACCGACGTTGCGGAAAAGGCGGGCGTGGCGCTCGGCAACTGGTCTACGGGCCCGACTTTTGGCGACTACGATGGCGACGGGCGGCTCGACCTGTTTGTGCCGGGATACATTCACTACGACATGGCGAACCCGCCCACGCCGGGGTCGAAGGCCATTGGCTATGCCGTCTGCATTTTTCGCGGCGCGCCGGTGATGTGCGGCCCGCGTGGATTGAAAGGGGAGCCGGACCATCTCTTTCACAATAATGGAGACGGGACTTTTACGGATGTGAGCGTGAAGGCCGGGGTGAGCGATTCGAGCGGGCATTACGGATTCAGCTCGACCTTCGTGGACCTGAACAACGACGGCAAAGTGGACCTGGTGGTGGCCGATGACTCCACGCCGAACTACCTCTACATCAATAAAGGCAATGGAACATTTCAGGATGAGAGCTATGCGTCGGGGTTTGCGCTGAACCAGGACGGGCGCGAATTCGCGGCGATGGGACTTGCCGCCGGCGACTACGACAACGACGGCTGGGAAGACCTCTTTGTGACGGACTTTTCGGATGACTATTACGTTCTGTTCCACAATGACGGCGATGCCGGCTTCAGCGATGTGAGCTATCAAGCGGGAATTGCTCAGGACACGATTCCGTTTTTGGGATGGGGCGACGCATTCATTGACTATGACAACGATGGCTGGAAGGACCTGTTCACGGTCAACGGGCACGTCTATCCGGGAGTGGACAAGCATGACTGGGGCACGAGCTTCGCGCAGCGTCCACTGCTGTTCCACAACGACCACGGGAAGAAGTTCACTCTGGTGCCTGCGGTCGAGAATACCGGACTCGCCCTTGTCGCTCCAGGGCGCGGCGCGGCCTTTGGCGACCTCTTCAATGATGGAAAGATTGATGTGGTGATCAATCCGGTGGCTGGACACGCGATTCTGCTGCGCGACGTCAACCCCGACAAGAATCATTGGGTGGAACTGAAGCTGGTCGGCGGTCCCAAGGGTCCGCGCGACGCCGTGGGAGCCACCGTGTACCTGTCCGCGGGAGGCGTGCGCCAGCGCGGAGATGTGCTGAGCGGCGGCAGCTATATGTCATCGAACGACCAGCGCGTGCACTTTGGCCTGGGAACGGCGGTTACGGTCGAGAAGGTGGAAATTCACTGGCCGGGCGGCGATGTGGAGCGTGTTCACCTTCCGGCGGTGGATCGGATTTTTACCATCACCCAGGACAAAGGCATCACCGGCGTGCTGTGCACGGAGTGCAAGAAGCCGGATCAAAACCCCACAAGTCCCGGACGGAACTAAAGTT
>JANWJB010000182.1 GCA_025449575.1 Acidobacteriaceae bacterium | reverse complement strand
GAAAGACTCCGACGACAAGGACCTGTACCAGTACTGCAGCAACTTCTATCAGATGCTGGCGACCGGATTTATTGCATCGCTGTCACCGCAGGTTCCCAAGTCGCGCTGGCTGCCTGAGAATGCCGAGCAATTGATGGATGTGACAACGGCGAAGGCCGCGCAAACACTGATCGGCATCATCGAGCGCCAGAACCGCGAGCAGGCATTGTTGAAGCAGCAGTTGCTGTATCTCTATACGACGGGCGCCGCCTTTCGCCATACGCGCTACATTGTGGATGCGGACCGCGCGGGCAGCCGGCATGAGCCGGTCTTGCAAGAGTCGGAGACGGAGATTCTTCCAGCCCGCTATCACTGTTTTTCCTGTGGGCAGGATACGCCGGCGTTGGCGGCCGCCGGCGCGATGGACCCGCTCGATACCGAAGAAGCGGCGAACGGGAGCGCACCTCGGCTCTGCTCAAGCTGCCAGTCCCCTTTTGGCGGCGAGTCTTTCTTTCCGGCGGAGTATGGCACGGCTACACAGAAGCTGGGAGAGGAAGAGGTTCCCAATGGCATGGTGGCGCAAAATGTGTACTCTCCACTGGAAGTGGACTGCGATCCGGCGGCGCAAGGCCTTTGCCAGACACCGATTCTGAATCTCGAGCTCGAAGTGCATGTTGGCGCTCTGCGGGCAGCGTATCCCGGCATGTATGAGCAGATTGCCGCATCGGCGACGAGCACGCTCTCAGCGAATGGAAGCATCGACCGCATCGCGCGGCAGCAGGTGTATTCGCAGACCGGCGCATATGCGAGCGTTCTGGAAGACCAGCGCCCCACGCTTTCGCGCAGCTGGATCCAGCCCTGGGCCTTCGATCTGGAGGCCGATCAAGAGTTCGGAAAGCGAATGCGCGAGTACTACCCCAACGGCGTATTGCTGGTGAATGCAGGCGACACGTTTCTGGCGGCGCAAGAAGCCAAGCTGGTGGATGAATGGACATGGGCCGGCACGCATGAGGGGTTTGGGTTATATCCGCCGGCCATCGGCGACATCGTTGTACCGTTCCAGAAACGCTACAACGACATGGCCAATATCCTGCACGAGTTCATGGACCGCTGCTCTTCAGGAGTGACGCTGGCCAATGCAGATCTGATCGACAACAAGGCGATGCAGGGCAAGCCGATGCTGCCGGGCGTGTTGAACCTGGTCAAGCTGAAGCGGACCGGGGCGCCGGGGTCGCAGCGGCTGGCCGACGCGCTCTTTCAATTCCAGTTTCAGATGCACGAAGAGGCTTTCGCCTATCTGGACAAGCTGGCGATGAATGCGCAAATCTTCGCGGGCGTGCCGCCGCAAATCCATGGCGGACCCGGCGATGAGAATGTGCAGACCTTCGGCGGCCAGCAACAGCAATTGAACGTGGCTCTAGGCAAGCTGAATATCTACTGGGAGAACCTACGAGACGAGCATGCCGCCGCAGACGGCATCGCAGTGCGATGCGCGCAGCGAAATATGACGGAGGATCTGCGCCAAGTCATCGTGGAAAATGGCTCGGAGTTTCGCAACAACTATGTGCGACTCGACGATTTGCAAGGCAATGCCCACGCCTATCCGGATATTGATCAGGGATTCCCCATGACGGCGGCCGAGCTGCGGCAGCGCTGGATGGATCTGATGGAGGCGGCGGCACAGAATCCGCTGGCGCAGGCGATCTTTGAGGAATCCAGCAATCAGGAGCAGGCGGCAACGGCGCTCGGAGTGCCTGGAATCGTGATTCCGGGAGCGGCAATGCGTTCCAAGGTGCTGCAGGTTCTCGACCAACTGATAAAGTCTCAGCCAATTCCGATGCTGGATTCCGCCACTAGCAAGCCCATGGGGCAGTGGAAGCCGTCGATTCTACCGGACAAGGAGATCGACGACTTCTCTGTATTGAAGCGGGTGGTCCGGCAATATGCGCAGGAGAACTCCGATCTGGCAACGAAGAATCCGGCTGGATGGCAGAACGTGCTCGCCTATCTCACGGCGGCGACCGCGCTCGAGACCCAGCGGGCAATGGAAGAAGCGCAACAGCAAGCGATGGTAGCGCAGGCCGGAGCGCCGGCAGAAGCTGCCAAGCCGGAGATTCCCCCGGCGGCAATCGACGATGTCGCACACACGGTGGGGAACCTCATGCATTTGCCGCCAGCCGCCACGGGCGGCAATATCCAGCGCCAAGTCCAGGCGGCGAACACGCTGATCAGGCTAGCCAACACGGTAAAGAAGTAAGTAGATCCCCGCTGCTTCAAGCGGGATTGAAGGTAGGCCCTAACAAGATAGGGCCCGTTTTGCACGGTGAAGTTGTAGCCATTCACAACCCAGTTACAGCACAGGCTTTTAAGCAGAGGCGACCACATACTTATGTCTACAGATGGAATGGTTTCTGCGGCTCCGGCCGTGGCAACATCAAGCTCTTCCTCAGCTCCGGCGGCCGCCGGGGCGGCGCCCTGTCCTGCTGTAGCTCCAGCAGCTTCGAACAGTGGCGCGAGCAAGCCCATGCCGAGCCCCGCGAAGGCGCCTGAGTCTCCAGGCAGCGCGGCGGGCGCAAGCGGCGCCAAGGCATCCGGCGTGGACCCGGCCAAGTATCCGATTCGCGAAGACTACGCGAAAGCGCTGCTTGAAGAGAAGCTGGCTGCGATTCCGGCGGAGCAGGCTGCAGAACCAGCAAAAGCAGAAGAAGGCGAGACGCCGAACCAAGAAGCCAGTGAGCCGGCGGAAACTCCGGAGGCCGCGCGGGCTCCGAGAGATGCCGAGCAAGGCGAGTCCGCGACTACGAACGCCGCCGAGGAACAGCGGACAACTGAAGCCGACGACGACTTTCAACTGGAACCGGAAGCTCCGGTAACTCCAGAGTCATTGAGCCAGATGGCCAAGGAGAACGAGGAATTCGCAAAGATCCTCGATGCCGATCCTAAGCTGAAAGGCCAACTCTATAAGACCGCGCGAGAGGCGGCGGAACTGAAGCCGTATCGCGAGCTTTTCCCCGATCTCGAATCAGCTAAGTCGGCGCATGACAACTCGTCGACATGGGTAGACGTACGGGAGACCTTTCTTGGCTCAACCACGCGCGAAGGCACACTGACCGCGCTGGCCCGGATCGCAGAGCTTTCCTACGAGCGCGGCGTCAACGGCGAGGTGCTGGAGCAAGACGGGCAGCCGGTGATCGGCGAGGACTTCTATGGATTCGTCGATAACGTGGTGGGATTGGATCTGGAGCATAGAAGCGCGGAGGTAGAAGCGCGGCTCAGGAGCAACATGTACCGCTCGCAAGAGGAGCGGGACAGAGATGAAAGCGTTAAGGCTGCACTGGAGATCCTCAGGGAAGAAACCGCCGCTCCTTCCCCGGCGAAAGAGGATTTGCCGGAGTCGCTGCGACGGAGGTTGGAAGCGTTGGAGCGCGGCGAGATAGAGCTGAAGCAACGCCGACATGGCGCGCAGGTGGAGGAGAGGAAAGGCTTCGAGCAAGGGCTGCAGCAGGAAGCGCAGAAGCGGATCAACGACAGCATCCAGCGGATTCTGGCCAACGTTGAGAAGCAGGGCGCCATGGTGAGCCCCTATTTGAAGAACATTCTCCCCAAAGCCATCGGCGCCAAGCTGGTGCGTAAGATACAGGCGAACCCGGCGCTGCAAGGACAGATGCAGGAGCTCCAGCGGCTGCCGGTGGGCGATGCATCGCGGCAGCGCAGACTGGCAGCGATTGACCGCGCTATCCAGCAATATCTTCCCGACGTGGCGCGAGAGGAGCTGCGCCAGGCGGGAGTGCAGACGGCGGCTTCCGCAGCGGCAAAGCGCGCCAAAGTCGACGCCCAGATCGACGCAACGAAGAAGACAGAGCCCAAGGGATCGACCGGCCCAGCCGGACGGGGAGGCACGGCTCTCGGAGCCGGCGCGGCATTCGACCACGCGCGCTCCGAGTGGCAAAAGGCCAACCCCGGCAGACCCTTCGACAACGTCGCGAAGGAAGAGATTCTTCCTCGCGTGCTTCAGTTGATGTCGTCTTGGTGAAACTCTCCCGAGGCCAGCTGTAACTCGCTGTAACTCACGGGAGCCAGGTTTTTGACCCAAAAAAGGATTGATGCATTATGCCGAATCTTCCCGGTGCCGCGAGCACCACGCAAGAACTGCAGCTGGAGGCCCTGAACGAGGTCATCAAGCTGCTTATTGAAAAAGAAGCCAAACTCGACAGCCGTATCTCCGAGCGCGGCTCCATCACTCCGGTCTCGCTGCGGAGCTTCCGTATCCGCTTCCAGACCGCATTTCCCGGCAACGTCGCCATGTTCAACCTGGACGGCGGCATTTTGCCGGCAGGCAACTTCTCGCAGTGGGTACAGGGCACCACGACTCCTCTGGCTTATGTGATCCCGGTCGAGTACTCGCGGCTGGTGGACATTGTGGGCGAGGGGGGACCGAAGGTGGTCTCCGAGAACCCCGTCACCAAGACGCTGGCCGACGTTGCGGTGCAGATGGCGAAGAATCGCGATCAGTTCCTGCAGCAGTCGGGCGACGGCAAGATCGGTCAGGTAGATGCCACCTACGGCGGCGGCGGAGCCAACCCCATTGTGCTGGCCAACAGCCCGTGGGGCGCGCGGTTGATCTCGCAAGGCCAACAGGTGCAGGTGATGACCGGCGACGGCAACTACACTCTGCGCGGCGCCTGCTACGTGACCAATGTGAACAATAAGCTGGGCGGCGTTCAGTCCATTACCGTGGACTCGGTTCCCGCCGGCACGGTCGCGGGCGACTTCATTATGGTCGCCGGCGTCGCAGCTACCACGCCGGTATTTCTCTACGGCATTCCCTACTTCCACAACACCTCGACGACCGGGACTTATCTGGGCATCGCCCGGACGCAGAGCTATGTGGTGGCGAACGGGGTTGCTGCCGGCGGAGCGCCATTGTCTTTGCCCATGCTGCGCGCGGCACTCAGCCGCGTGGAGCAGTCGCTGGGCACCGACGCTCTCAAGTCGCAGGTCTGGCATGCGCATCCTTCGCAGATTCAGGCTTACGAGGAGATGGGCTTCGCCAAGCAGGAAATCTTGATGTCGAACGGCAAGATGCCCGGCTTCGATGGCGTAACCGCCAACGTGGGCCAGTTCACCATTGCCGGACGGGAGATTGTCCGCAACATTCACGCCGACAATACCCGCATCGACTTCATGGACTTCGGCTCCTGGCTCAAGGTGGTATGGGGCAAGGCGCCGTTCTGGTTCAAGAATCGCAGCGGGCAGTGGGTCTTCCAGATTTACGATCCGGCCTCCGGCAATCCGACCGCCAACGAGGGATGCTACTACGTGGATGCCCGGCAGTATGCCGTGGACAATCCGCAGGCCATCTCGTCGGTGACCGGGCTGAAGGTTCCGGTCTTTAACTAGGGAGCCGGCAAGCCGGCGGCACAGCGAGTTAGCGAGTCAGTCAAACCAGGCTGACTCTTGCTCGCTCACTGACGGCTTGCTGCTTTTTTAAGGAGTTCGATGAATCACATCGTTCCCAAGACGGTACAGCAGTTTCTGACCCGCTATGGCGGCAGAAATCCATACGGCAAGCCGCAGTGGCGGCTACTGATCGGCGCCGACCGGCTGGTAAAGGAAGCGGGAGTCTATCGCGATTGGGCTCCGGGGTTGACGACGGCGGAGAAGGGCGGGCTGCGCTTTGAGCCTCGCGAAGATCTTCCCGGATGCAACTTTGGCCGCTACGACAACAAGCCGATACGGGTGGTGACGGAGATGCGGGAGATACGAAAGTATCCCCATGCCGATGGATGGATTTTGGAGAAGTGGTTTCCGGCCTCCGCCTACGGATCGCAGGAGGAGTGGTACTCCTACAAGGCGGTCGACGGCATGACGCCGATGCTGGGCGCCTATCCGGAGTGCGGGGATTACGAGATGATCTTCGGGCCGTGGGCGCGCATTCCCTCGACCGACATGCTGCAGAAGCTCGTCTCCAGCTACTCGTCAGGGATCAATAACCGGCGGGGAACGCCGACTTCGCGAGCGCAAGAGGCGCTGCTGCGCTACGAGTATGAAGAGGAACTGGCCGAGCGGAAGCGTAAGGATGAGTACGCGGTAATGATGGCCGACCACCTATCGCCGATGAAGAGCGGATCGCTCGCAGCCAGCCGCTGGCGCCAGGAGCTAGCGGCCAGAATTGGCAAAGCAAATGAACATATTGGGATTTTGTAAAAGCAGCTTCTAGCTTTTAGCTTCTAGCCGGCAAGGCGATTCGCGCCGCCCCAATAATCGGAGTGGATTGGTTTGAATTCGGCCTATATTGCAGCGTTGGAGGGCGGGCGCTTGGAGTTCAGCATGGAGTGGAGCCGGCTGAGCGTGGTTACTGGGAAAAGACCACCGAAGCACCATACCTCCGCCCAATGGAGGTGGCGGCCGCCGTGGATTGCTATAACAACCAGGCCGTACAAGTAGATTATCCCAGCGACCCAAAAGAGGGAACGCAAAAGCCGACGTAACTGGCCCAAGTCGTTGGGATACCAATCGCCACCGTGAATCCCGCTCTTCAGACGCGACTCGGCCTTGGATGTGACAAAAACTCCCAGCAGGATCAGAGCACATGAGGCAGCCAACAACAACAGAATAACCAAGACCCGGTCCTTACGGACAGATACGAGGGGGAAGAGGACTCCCAGAGCGCCGCTCGAGCTGACGAGAGCCCCAAGCCGGAGCGCAGGGCGATTCGTGCGGGAGACGGGCTGCCTGCCTGCTTCATGGCGGCAATTATAGCTCCAAATGGATTCAGCCTTCTGCAAGGCTGTGTGGCTGCGGAGTAACAACACTACGAGTGGGCAAACGGATTCCCTTCGGGAATGACAGAAAGAAAAGCAGAACCAACAGGAGAAAGAAGCATGGCGACAGTAGTGATTACTCCAGAGATGCAAAGGGCAAATGCCGAGGCGCTGTTGGGCCGGGACCCAGGCAAGTATCGCGATCCGGGGCAGCGCTGGACGGCAAAGCGCTACGCGGAAATCCAGCGCCTGCTCAAGCAGACCGAGGCCGACACCCCGGTAACGATTCTGAACCTGAACCCGTTTCCGCTGAAGATCAACGGCGGCGTCTACTTCCCTGACCAAGTTCCCCCTTGCATGCCGGGAGAGCCGTATGCGGTTTACGTCATCAAGCAGACACGCTGGGGCCATCGCGACCTGGGCTGCGATTCGCAGAACATGATGCAGATGGAGCCGGTGCCGGCGATTCCTCTGGTGCTGGCGGCGGAGTACATCCGCGAGTTTGTGCAGCAGGAGGGCGGCTTCGGCGGCGTGCTCTGCTATGTGGGAACTCACGATCCGCGCTCCTTCAAGAAGGGCGCGAAGATTCGCATTCCTGAGGTCGCCTACAACGAGCAGGGCGAGTTCTACGTGGAGGTGCGCGAGCGCGACTTTCACGAGGCGCTCGCGGCGGTGCGGCAGAAGCGGAATGACTCGCTGCTGCGGCGGCTGCAGTCGGCCAACGCCTGGCACGAAAACGATTCTCAGCGCATGAACGTGAACGATGCCCACCGCGATATGGCGCGGCTGGCCTTCCATGAAGGCCTGATTCCCGAACTACCCCGCTGGGTGATGCAGTCCAGCACTTTGATGGAAAAGCAGCCGGAGCCGTGCCCGAGCTGCGCTTCGCAACCCAAGGCGGGAGCGATTCTCTGCGTGAACTGCGGGCATATCTTCGACGTACTGGCTGCTTACCGAAACACGCGCATCGCCTATGGCGCGGTGGAGATGGACCGGTTAACGGCGGAGGAGTGGAAGGTTGTGCACCAGATCAAAACCGAGCGCGATAAGGCGAAGGGCAAGGCCGGAGCATGAGCTGGACGCTGGGCCAGGTAAAGGCCAGGGTTCGCGCCCTGCTGGACGATCCGCAGGGCTCCTACCTTACCGACGACTTCATCCTTCCGCTGATCGCGGAGGTTTACGAGGACGCGAACTCACAGCTCGCCTCGACGCAGAGTTCCTATGATGTCGCGGTCGTGGAGGTTGCCGGGATCGCGCCGGGCACACCGAACCTTGCCGCATTGCAGGCGGGCGCCGGCCCGCTGTCGCATCTGATGGCGCAGCCGCAGCGCATTGACTGGAAGGCCGCGGGCGAGGACCCGAGCTACTACAGATTGGTTCCTAACTATGGCGTGCTGCCCGATCTTCAACCGCAGGAGCGCATGGCGGGGTGGGAGTTTCGCGGCAATACCATCTGGCTTACTCCATCGTCTATCGCCGTCGATCTTCGAGTACGCGGCGAGTTCGGGCCCCCGCCGCTCACCAGCGATGCCAGCGCACTCACGACGCATCCACGCATCGGTTATGTGGTGAGCTATGGGACGGCGGCGCTGATCGCGGCAGTGCGCGGTAACGGTCCTTGGGTCGAGGAGTACGAATCCAAAGCCGCCGAGGGGATGGACGAGATCATGGAGCAACTCGTCCGGATGGAGCAGGGCCAGGTGCGCAGGGCCGGCAGACAGACGGGCAGGAGAGGTTAGCCGTTCGCGCCTTGCGCGGGATGACAGGGGTTGCGTGTTTGCAACCGCAGCGGCATAGCCGACCGCAGCATGCTTTTTAACGATTTGCTTTTCCAGTTCACAACTTCTCGCAAGGAGATTCCAACATGGCAATTGCGGTATCGCTTGTCGACTACACTCCCGGGCTTCGTAACACGACGCTATACCTGGGCCTCAGCTTCACCGGCAGTTACACAGTAGGCGGAGACGCGCTCAACCTTCAATCCATCGCCAATCCCAATGGTCTGGAAGGGGAGGGACTCTTTGAGATTCCGCTGAACGGCGGCCCCGGCGTCTTCTTCGAAAACATTGACGGCTACTATGTGCAACCCGTAGTTGCCGCAGCGAGTTCGCCCGCCAGCTACAAGTTGCAGGTCTTCGCGCCGGGCGGCAGCGAGCTGACGGCGGGGGTGTATCCTGCTGCTCTCACCGGCGGCACAGTGGTGCTGGCAGCAACCAAGCGCAGCGTATAGGAAGAGGTCGCCATTAACTTCGACGGCTTCATACCCCACGAATGCGCGCGGTTCGGCGGTTTGGTCGATAATGACGACCCCACCGTGCTGCCGATCGGCGTAGCGGCGGTTTGCAAAAACTGCCGCTTCGAGCTGACGACGGTAGCCACGCGCTATGGACTGCAGACTGCGATGCAGGGGCCTAACCAGGTTCCCATTACCGGGCTTGCCGGGTTGATCTATACCCCGGAAAACCCGGGGGAACGGCTCTTCCAGGTTCCCATGCTCTTCGACACCGACGGCTATCTGCTGATCGAATCTCCGGCGGGATCGGGAAGATTGAAGCGAGTGACCGGCCCGTTGGTGACGCAGCCGGCGCAAGCGCACGCCATAATCACGGAGTGTTACAACCGCGCATTGGTCGCGTTCTCGGATCTGAAAGACGCGCAGGCTCCCATTCAGGTATATGACCTCAAATCGCAGACGCTCGATCCTTACGGGCAGAAAGCGATTGGCGCGACATGGCTGTCTTCGACAGCCTATCTGGCCAATGAATACGTACAGGCCACGGTGGTGGGAGGCAACGGACACCTCTACCGGTGTGTCCACGGCGGCATTACGGGAACGGCCGAACCGGTCTGGCCGCTGACCGAAGGCGGCACCGTTGCCGATGGCGGCGTGGTGTGGGAGGAATCCACGCCAGTTTTAGCCAATCGCCTGCCCAACCCGAACAGCCCGGAAGCCATTCGCGCAGCGGGAGCGGGAAGCTTCCCCGCCGGGCGCGATATCTACCTAAGGGTCACCTACGTCAACTTTCATGGAGAGTCGACACCCTCGGGCGCAGGCATTTTGGTCAATACCAATGCCGGCGACGGAGTTCAATTTACTTTGCCTTCGCTCTCTACGCTGCCGGGATGGATGCAAGAAATCGCGGGGGAATATCAGCCGGCAAAGATGAACGTTTATGAAGCCGACGTGGCGACGGGCGCGGCAGCGCCTTCGACAGAGAGTTATGCGCTGGTGGCCAGCTTTGCTCTGGGAGACACCGTCACGGTTGCATCCAGCGCCGCGGGCACAGCGCCGCCCACGGCAAACCTGGCGCGGATTACACCAGGAGGATTGCCTGCCCCAGCGATGCCGGCGCTGGTGCGAGCTTCCGGCGAAGGCAGCTTTGCTGCCGGCCGCGACGTGTACGTGGTGGCGACCTATACAAACGGTGCGGGTGAGACGCAACCTTCCACCGCCGGAGTGCTCAACAATACGGTGGACGGCGATGCGGTCCAAGTCCCGATTCCCGCGACCAATTATGTCGTAACAGGCGTTAATCTCTACGAAGCCGACGTGGCCTCCGGCGATCCCGCCCCCGCGCTTTCCGCATATGCCTTTGTAGGCAGTTTTCAGCCGTCGGTGACGGGAGCGATCACGGCGGCCGCGGGCGGCCCTCCACCACCTGACGTGAATACCGCAGGAAATGCAGGCAACATCGCGCCCGACTCGGCGGACGTAAACGACAGCGGCGCGCCAGGCCTGCGCTATGCATCCATTGCCTTCACCAATCGAAACGGCAACCTAAGCGGCACGGTTCCGGCCTTCACCTCAGTCGACGTCGATCTGCCGGGCTACTCCTTATATATGGCGAACATTCCAGTCGGTCCGGAGAATGTGATCAACCGAACGATCGGATTCACAGTTGCCGATGGGACCGCCGCCGGACCGTTCTATTCCATTCCCTCGGCGACCATCTCCAGCGGCATAGCGATGACATCGACGGTGATCGCCGACAACACAGCGACCACGGCGTTCTTCGACTTTACCGACGAGTTTCTCATTGGCGAGACGGCGACGGACATCACGGACCGGTTGCGCTGCATCCCGCCGCCGGCGGCCGTCGATGTGTACTATGCGCCATCGATCGACCGGGTAGTGCTCACCGCGGTGGACGGCTATGCGAGCGGCCACTACATCTCTCTGGCGGCCGATTCGGAGTCATTTTACGGAGACACCAGCCCGATCCAGGTCGCCAACGGCAACGGCCAGCGCTGCATCTGCGCGCGCGAGTACCAGGGCACGCTCTACTCGCTGAAAGAGCGGTCGGGATTCACCATCAGCCCGACGGCTACCGATCCATCCACTTGGAGCGTGCAGCAGCGCTGGGAGGGCGTGGGGCCGTGCGGACCACGCGCGGTGGCGGTTACGAATCAATTCCTGCTCTTCGTGCACCGCAGTGGCGTGTACATTTACGCGCCGGGCTCGCCGCAGCCGGAGCTGATCACCAAAGAGATACCGCGCTTCTGGTCCACGATCAACTGGGACGCGGAGGAGACGGTCTGGTGCGCAACCGATGAGGAGAATAAGGAGATCCGGATCGGTCTTCCGGTGGGCCGGGCAACCGCCCCCAACGCCTGCCTTACGTTGAATTACATGGAGGGCCTGCAGGGACCGATTCACTTTTCCGAATATGCGGGCAAAGAGATTGCCCTGGGCGGAGCGCGGAAGTGGAGCATAGACGATATTGCGGGCTATGGGGCGATCCGGTGCGAGCGGCAACTGGCGGAGAATGCATCGGATTGGGGCAGCTTCCGGCAATCGCAGATCCTGGTCGCTTCCTCGGCTCCCGACGGAACGGTGCAGGCGATCACCCCCGGCGTTTACAGCGATAACGGGGCAGGCATCGACTGCCAATACGAGACGGTCTGCGATCCGGGAAACATGGCGGTTGCGATGCTGGGCGGGTTGAGCGCCAACGCCACCGGCTCCGGCCGGATGAATGTATCTGTAATGGTTGCGCGCAGCTACGTAGATTCCTCGGGCGAGCCGGGGAGCGCGCCTACAGCGACCCGGGAGATCAAGCTGCAGCCGTTCCTGCTGACGCCGGAAAACTGGAAAGGCTACTCGAGCGGTGCGCGGGGCCAGAACGAACGCTTCCGGGCGCGTTTCACCAACGGCAAAACGGCCGGTTCCTGGTTCGCGCTCAAATACTTCAGCCTGTTCACGCGGCCACTGTTCAGTGGCCGCACCAGCGGCGGGAATTAGCGGTGGCGCTGAAACTGAATCTGGGCCAGATCAACTCCGCAGCCAAGGGCAATAACGAGCTGCGGGAGACGCTGACGGGCGTCTACAACGAGCTGCAATCGGTATACCAGCAGATTGGCGCGGGGCCGATTCAGAAGGTAGACGCCTCTGCCGTGGCGTTCAGCGGGCCTCCGGCGGCGTCGCAATTGACGGTGCGCGGAGCCAACGGGCAATTCGCCGTTTCGATCGCTCTGCCGCAGGCGGCCGGCGGCAGCAGCGCGCCGAAGAACCCGACCAACACGCCGATCTACCATGAAGTCTCCAGCTCGCCGGCGCCCAATTTCACGGCCGGCGTGACGACGTATCCGGTGTCAACCAACACCAGCTACACCATTCCCAATCCCGGCGCCACGCTCTACTGGCGGCTGCGCTCCAGCTATGACCAGAAAACCTGGAACAGCCATAGCGTGCTGCCGGGCGGCGCGATCAGCGCGGGAAAGCAAAGCTCGGCGGCGACGGAAAACAACGTTGCGCTGAACCAATCGAACTTCGCGACGGTAGACAGTATAGCCGACGGCGCAGCGGCGACGGTGCGGATCTACGGCTCGGGCGGGGTCGGCACGTCGTGGTCGCGCATCGTGGGAGAGAGTTCGCAGGCGATTCCCGCGGGCACGATTCTCAACGTGGCCTACGGCAGGGATGCGTATGTGATCTGGGATGGCGCGCAGTATCAGTTGAAGTCGTCGCTCACAGAAACATTCGCCGATTCATGGGTTCCGGTGGGAAAAGTCTCCGTGATTGCGAATGGAGGCGGACTGGTGCTGCCGGAGATCAAGGCGGTCGTGGTCTCGGGCTCGATCGTCGCCTATCAGATTGTGAGTGCGGGCAATGACCTGACCGCTCCGCCGCTGTTGACGATCAGCGACTCAACCGGGACGGGCGCGACAGCAACCGCCGTGGTGGAGAGCGGCAGCGTGGTTCAGGTAGTTCCGGGGAATGCAGGCAGCGGTTATTCGTCGTCGCCGGTGGTCACGCCGAGCGGCGGCGTAAGCGGAGGTGCGGCCGGAGGCGGCGGCACAACGGGAAGCAATGGAGGGAGGTTGTATGCCAATGTGTGAGCAGGCTTGCGGCGAAGGAATGGCACTGGCTTTGAACGCGGAAAACGTGGCGGAGGAGATTGCGTCTCCGGCCGCGCTGGCAGCGGAGATACTGCGCAAGGCGGCCTATCGCGTGGGCCAGCCGGGAGCATGGACGCAGCACTATCTAGGCCGCCTGGAAGACGGAACCGGAACTTTCGCGCGACGCGCGGTGCATGAAGATTCGGTTCGCTCGCGCTGCCTGTTGGGCGCTCTCTACTGTGAGCACGACCTGGACCCGCGAGCCAACATCCACGCCGCTTACGAGGCGATTGTGCGGGCGATTGGCACCAGCCTGGTGGCGGACTGGAATGACGACCCGGCGCGCCGACAGGAGGAAGTGGTCGGCGCGCTGCTGGAGGCGGCGGAGATCGCAGCGAATGGGGCCGCCGGCTCGGCGAGAGCAAGGTACTTGGCGGAGGCGGCATAGTGTTTCGTATCCACAGCCAGCACATTGACAGTGGCAGCGGCTATCACAACATCGAGCTGCGAGACGAGCACGGCAACCGCCACATGTTACAGATCGCCATCGGCCATGAGAGGTGCCCGGGCTGCGGCGCGGTGTACCCCAAAGACAATCTCGACGAGATTGATCCCAAGGCTGCTGTGGACAAGGTGAGCGCCGCGCTGGATCGCTCCAAAGAAAACATAGCTGCATATGCCGCCCGGCACGGAGTGCGGGTGAAGTGAGGCGCATCGCGCTGCGGCAGGCGACGGAAGAGGATTGGCCTGAGATCGTGCGGCTGCATAGCGCGCACCAGGCGGCGCAGGGAACGAACTACGAGCTGCCCTATCTCTTCAGTCCGCAGATCGCCATCGCGCTGGTGGGCGTGGACGAGCAGGGCGCCATTCACAACTGCGTCTACGTGGAACGCATTGCGGAGATGCGCTTCGTAGGCTGTGACGCGAAGGCAACGGCGTTTTCGCGGCGCGAAGTTGCCGGGCTGGCATATGTGCTGAAGCTGCAGGGATATCGCTGGCTGGAATGCTTTGTGCCGCGCCAACTGAAAAAGGCGATCCAGAAGCCGCTGCGGCGGGCGGGCTTTGAGTGTGTGGATCGCGAACTGGCGCATTTCGCCAAGGACTTGAGAGGGACCGAATGAGCAGAGGACAGAGCACGCAAACCTTCAACACGGCTGCCGGGCAGAACGCCCAGAACTTCGGCAACGCTCAAAACGCCTTTGGAGCGGCACAGAACGATGTGGGCAACTACCAAAGCGAATTGTCGCATTTTGTCTCGGGCAATCCCTACACCCAGGGCGGGGAGTTCGACCAGACGATCAATCCCGCACTGACGAACCTGTCGGACGCGGGAGCGAATTCGCTTCAGGGCGCACTGCAGGCACAGGCGCGGAGGACGGGCCAGAATTCGGCGGCGGACGCGGCGACGGCGGCTAGCGCAGCGGAGCAAAACACGCGCAACCTTTCCAGCGATCTGGCGCAGGCGCAGCAGCAGCGGATTGCCGGCGAGGCGGGTTACAACCGGGACGCGCTCCAGGCCTCGGCGGAACCGGAGGAGATGGAAGCTGGTCTCTTTGGCGCGGGCGGCAACCAGGGCAACAACGAACTTGAAACTGAGGAAGGCGCGGCCAGAACGCCGAGCTTCTGGGATCAACTGGGCGGCAGTGTGGCCGGGGCCGCGGGCAAGATTTTGGGTGGCAGATAAGCAATGGCAGACGACCAGGACCTCTCCCCGTTTGACGATGACAGCAACGCGACGCAGATTCTGCAAGGGCTGATCTCGCCGGCGCCGGCGCAGGCCCTGGTGGCCTCGCCTCCAGACTCGCCTCCGCCGACCGAGCCGGGCGCGAGCACGCCGCTAACCGGCAGCTTGCGCACGGCGCCCTCGCAGGCAGTGCCCAAGCGGCTGCCGGATCCGCCGGCGGAGAAGGCTCCGGGAGCGAAGAGCTCGCCTCTGCATAGAATCCGGCGCGGACTGGCAGGATATTTCGCCAACAGCCTTGGCGCCGGGAACAGCAGTGGAGCGCCGGCCATCGGAACGCCCGCGGTGATCGGATGGCGCGGCGCGCAGGCGGCGCGCGCCGATCTGCGCGATCCGGCATTGCGCGCTGAAGTTCTTCGGGCAGGCAACCGTCCGCAGGCCGTCGGCGCGACCGACTCGCGATCGGGACGCAGAATTACGCAACCCACCGACAATCCCGCCGTCAATCAGGCGCTGGCCACCGACGCTATGAGCGCATACCGGGCCGGACTGGAAGAGGCGGTGGCGCAGATACCGGGAGCCAAGTTTGCCGCCAGCCGAGCGGCGAAAAGCCCCGACCGGCTAGCGGAAAAGATTGCGCTCGAAGGGCAGCCGCCGCAAACGGTCAGCGATTACGGCGCGGCGCAGATCGCGGTCTCCTCACCGGCGGCTAAGGACGCGGTGATCGCCGCCGTTCGCACACGCTTCCCGGTGGTCCGGGTGAAGGATACCTTCGCTCATGGCGATCCTGAGTATGGCTACCGCAGCTATTCGATGCAGTTACAGATGCCGAATGGCGCATCGCAGGAACTGCAGATCGTTCCCCGCGAGGTTATGGAAGCAAACCGCGTAGAGCATAAGAAGTACAAAGCAGCGCGCGATGCCAAACTGGCGGGCAGAAACGCGCCGACGGCGCAAGCGGCAGCCAAGCGAGAGAACGACGCGGCGATGGCGCGATTCAATATGAGAAATCGCGCAGGAGCCCGCGGCGCGGAGGCCGCTCCTGCCAGAGCGATGAACGGAGCGACGACTGGAGCGACAAACGGAGCGGCAAATGCCCTCCGCAAGGGCTCCGCGGTATCGCTGCCGGATGGCGCGCGAGCCACCGTCCTATACCTCGACCCCAATCTGAAGATCGCCCGCGTGCGCACGGCGGCGGGAAAGAGCCTGACGCTGCGGCGGCAGGATCTGCGGCTTTGGGAAGACAGCACCGGCTTTCGACCGGCCAAGCGCGCGGAGGATTCGGCAAGTTCAGGCGCTGCGGCGAAGGATCGCACTCCGCTCGATCATGCGTAGAACAGAGGCAGGCGAGCAAGCGGCGAGCTCCGGCTCTTCCAATCTCGGAGCGCGTCAACCGGCCATTGGCCGTGCAGAGATATTGCGCAAGTACTGGGAGCTGGCCAATCTCGATCCCGAGGTCACTAAGGGGACAATCACCGGCCAGCTCAAAGCGTTGGACTCGCTCTGCGAGGAACTGGCGCTGGAGGAGAGCGGCGACGATCCTTCGGCCGCCCGGCCACAGCAGCAGATTTATCGCTCGGCATGGCTGAGAGAGGCGGCGCGCGAGGTTTCAGAGAAAGAGACGCGGACTGTTGTGGGGCCGCGGAGCAAATCGGCCGTTATTTCCAAACGCCTATCCTCCGCTCGAACATGCGCCAAGGTGGCAGACGATGAGTAAGCGGGGAAGATGAGGAACAGCTATCGCTGGCATCCGGCGACAGCCGCGCAGCAGGCGGCTCTCGACTCGGAGGCCGACATCCTCTTCTTCGGCGGCTCCGCCGGCTCCCTTAAGACCGAGACCATGCTGATGGACGCGGTCCAGGAGTATGAGAACCCCAACCTCCGGGCCATCATCTTTCGCGCGACCTTCTCGGAGATGACCGACATTATCGACAAGACGCGCCGGCTCTACACGCCGCTGGGCGGAGTCTTTGTTGGTCCGCCACGATATAAGTGGACCTTTCCCTCCGGCGCTACAATTCGCTTCGCTTACATGCGCAACGACGACGACGTGTGGAAGTACTTAGGGCCGCGCTACTCCTTCATCGGATTCGACGAATCGACCCTGCACACCGAAAAACAGATCCGCAACATTCTCGGCCGGCTCAGCTCGACCGACCGCCGGCTGCGACTGCGCATGCGGCTGACGTCGAATCCCGGCGGACCGGGAGCGGCCTGGCACCAGGCTCTCTTTCTGCATGGGCACTGCCCGGTGCACAGCCCACAGCAGTCGGCCCAGCCTGGACAACTCTACCGCGATCGCGCGTGGCCCTCCGATGGAGCGGCGATTCCCTTCTCCGTCGCCTTCATTCCCGGCAAACTCTCCGACCACACCCTGCTCGATGCCGATTATGCTCAACGCCTGCACATGATGGCGGGCGGAGCCGCGGCAGCAATGGAGCAAGGGTGCTGGTGCGCGCTTGAGGGGGCCTACTTCCCTTTCCTCAACAAAGGCATGGTTCGGCCCCTGGCCGAAGCCGGCGTGGAGTGGTGGCACAATCACTTTCTCTCCATTGACTACGGCTACGGCAAATCCTCTTCTTCCGCGGGCCTCTATGTGCGAGGACCGGCGGAGCGCCATGCGCGGATCGATGTGCCGGGCATGGACGGGCGGCGCATTCCGCAGGCCGCCGGCCCGGAGTTTCCCGAGGGACGCATCCGCAAGATCGGCGAGATAGTCGTTCCGCATGTGCCGGCCTATGAGCTGGCGGAGATGGTGGTGGAGGCCTTCATCAAGCCGCCGCTGGATGGACAACGGCGGCGCATCGTGGCTGCCTATCTTGACCCGGCAAATTTCAAGGAGATTGGCGACGGGCACACCATTGCCGATCAGATCAACGAAGTTTTGGAGCCGTGGGACGCCGCCTGCGAGCGCGCGTCCAACGACCGCGCCGGCGGCTGGCAGCTACTCTACCGAATGCTGCGCACCGGAGAGTTCGAAATCACCGACGTCTGCCCAAAGACTTTTGAAGCCATCCGCACGCGTATGCATGACGAATCGCGGCCGGGCGATATTCGCAAAGTGGCGGGCGATCCGCTGGACGACGTGGCGGACGAGACTCGTTATGCTCTCTACAGCTTCATCCAGCAGGCGGAGAAACCGCGCGAGCAGATCCTCAAGGAGGCGGTGGAAGGGTTGGACCTCGGCTCAGCTTCGGTGCGCTGGCAGCAGCGGCTGGACGAGTTGGGAGAAGAGGATACGGCGATCCGCATGGGCGGGCGGCTAGGGATGGGAAGAAGGCTTGGCCGGGGATGAGGACGCTGCAGCCCCCATTTCGCGAGCGAACCGCAAACCCTTCCGGCCCAATCCTCACGCCGATCTCCTGTTCCCACTCCTGGCATGACAAAATGCACTAATATAGGGGTCGGGAGTGAGAGTCATGAAGAGCCTTCGCTGGGGATGGGCCGTTCTAACCGCCGCTCTGCTCGGCTACGGATTTTACCAGGCGATGTATGTCGCGCCCATGGAAGCGACGATGGGCAACATCCAGCGCATCTTCTATTGGCACGTTCCCGCCGGCTGGAACGCCTTCCTTTTTCTCTTCGTCAGTTTTGTTGCCTCCATCGTTTACCTTGCCTCACGCCGCAACCACCCTCTGCGCGCGATTGGTGCGGACGCTCTGGCTCTGGCCTCCGCGGAGATGGGCGTCATCTTCTCGACCGTCGTCCTCGTCACGGGGCCGCTCTGGGCGCGCCCGGTATGGGGCATCTGGTGGACGTGGGATGCGCGGCTGACGAGCATGTTCGTTCTGTGGCTGATCTACGTCAGTTACCTGCTGCTGCGCCGATTCGCAGCAGGAGAACAGATGCGGAGTCTGGCCGCGGTGGTGGCGATCTTCGGCTACCTCGATGCACCGATCGTCTACATGTCCACGCGCTGGTGGCGCACCCAGCATCCCTCGCCGGTCATCGGCGGCGGCCCGGACTCCGGCTTGGCGCCCAAGATGTGGGTGGCGCTGGGGTGGAACCTTGCCGCATGGCTGGCCTGGGGCATCCTCGTCACCAGCCTGCGCTACACGGTCGAACGGCGGCGGCAGCTCGCGGAGCAACGCGCCGCGCTGCGCGCGCTTGAATCCACGCTTGAGCTGACCAAATAGATTGGGAGAAACCATGGCCATCCGCCACCTCATCCTTGCCTACGTCTTTACCATCGTTCTCCAATTCGGCTACTTAGGATGGATCGGCCTGAAGTATCGCGCGCTGCGGCGGCTGGAGCGTGAGTTCCCTCCCTATACCCCTACCGAGTAATCCATGTACGTTGAAGGTAGCCGCAAAGGTTGCCTAAGCAGGCGGATAAATCTTCCGCGCCTGCGCTCCTGCCTCTCTCCGCAGCTTCAATCTAAAGAAACTTCCGCTTCCCCGAAATGTCTAATGAGTGTGTGCAGTTGTTTGGTGGCGCATTGCTCGAATTGGCCAGGTTCCGCTCCTGGTCGTTAAGCCGCCCAGATGGGCAGGCCGTCATGCGGAACATTGAAAGAACAGAAAACTTTACAGCACAGGCTAACAAAGGCCCTCACACGCGTGCACGGCTGTGGCGGGCCGCAATTCAACTGAAGCATCGGGAGCGATGATCTATGAGACTAAAGCGAAATACCATAGCGCTTGGCGCTATTTTCTTGACCTTGCCGCTGTTTGGCATGGCGCAATCGAACAGTAACAGTAACAGCATGGCGCCGGCGAACCCGGAGGCGCGGAGCCAGGCGGCTCAGATGGTTTCGGCCAGCGCCACCCTGTTGCATAATCTCGATACCAAAGACCTCCAGCCGAATGCGGAAGTCCGCGCAAAACTGAACAGTACCGTGAAGCTTGAGAATGGAACAAAACTGGCATCGGGAACTGTCCTGGTAGGGCATGTGGTTCAAGATCAGGCGGAGCCGAAGGGCCAAACCACAAGGATTGCCTTTGACTTCAACCAGGCACAGCTCAAGGATGGGAAGACGATTCCTATCAAGGCTACGATCGTCGGTATGACTCCCGATGCCAACCAAGACGTGGGCTATCTTGTGCAACCGGGAGATAAATGGACCGATGGTCCGCTACAGATCGACCAAGTCGGGGTATTGAGCGGCGTCGACCTGCATAGCCGAATCGCCGGCGAAAATTCCGGCGTCTTGGTTTCAACGAAGAGCGATGACCTCAGGCTGCGCCAAGGGTCCGGAATTCAGTTTGCTATTGGGCCGGCGAGCGCAGGTCAACAGGCCAGTTCATAACTGGCGAGTCGCATGAATGCTGGCGGGCGTCCGGGCCTGCGAGGCTTCGGACGCGCCGGCGTTTTAGGCAGGCCATGGCCGTCATTTCACTTTGGCGGCGCGGATTCCTCGCCCGGACCGGGCGTGTGGGTGAGTTCTTCTTCCGGCTCGATGTGCACGATCACGGCTGAGATCTGGCTCACATCGGCGAGGATACGATTCTCCACGTCATGGGCAATGCGATGGCCTTCACGCACGGAAAGATCTCCGCTGACGACGACGTGGAGATCGACGTAATAGCGAAATCCTACTTTACGCACAAAGCATTTCTCCAGGCCGATCACCTCGGGCTGGGATCTCGCGGCTTGGCGCACGCGCTGTTTCAGATCGGGCGCCGGAGCGGTGTCTAGAAGCTCCGCCATCGGCCGCATGAGCTGCCGCCAGCCGCCGAAGATGATGATGGGCGCGGCGCAAAGGGCGGCCCAATCGTCGGCCATCGGGTTGTGCGTAATTAGCGCCACCGAGATGCCGATGAATGCAAAGCTTGATGTGATGGCATCGCTGAAGTGATGCCAAGCGTCTCCGCGCAGCGCCAAACTCTCTATCTTTCTGCTCACCCCAAGCACATAGCGCGAGAGCACGGCCTTGATCGCCACCACCGAAAGTAAAACCCAAAGGGTATAGCTTTTGGGCAGCGGATGAGGGGTTCGGATGAGAACGATGCTCTCCCCGGCGATGGCGAGCCCCGCAACGATCAACGCTACGCCCACCATGACTGCGGCGACTGGTTCGGCCTTGCCGTGGCCAAAGGGATGGTCCTCATCAGGCGGCTTGATCGCCACCCGCAGGCCCCAATAGACGATCGAGGAGCTGACCACGTCGGAGAGAGACTCGATGCCGTCTGCCACCAGGGCGAAGGAGTGTCCAATCAGCCCGGTGGCGCACTTCAGGACCGCGAGCGCCCCGTTCGCAACAATCCCCACGCGCGTGGACCGAATGCCGCGCTCGATCATCCGCTCCGTCGGTACAGAGGCTTTCATCCAGGTCTACTCAGTTTATAGGGATGGGGTCGCGCGTGGCTCGGAAGGAGGAGCCGGAGAACCGCCGGTGGGAGAACAGATCGTGAGAATTAGAGATGGCAACGAAAAAAAACAACGAAGCCTTCAGCCTTTGACGGCTGGGCGACTCCGTTGTCCGAGGAGGGTTGCTGCGTTTGGGAAGGTTCATGGACCTGCCCAATGAAGCACGAATGCTTTGCACTAGTAGACCAAGATCCCCCCGGCAAAGTTTCGTCAGCGGACTATATCTTTCGGCTATATTTATGGCAGCGCGGGAGCTTGCGAACCCGGCGGCGGCTGCACTGAGCATCGAATTTGCTGGTGGGAGGGGCAGAAAGTACACTTGAATCTCCTGCTATGAAGCAGCGAAGAGCCCAAGAGCAAATTGCTTCGCTTCATTTCCGGCCGGGGTAATAAGAGAGTGAGTTTGCGCCTCTGGTGACATTTCCGCCTCATAAGGGATTCCTGGCCTCGCTGCGAGCCTGGCTATTGCTACCGGCGGCGATCATCGTCAGCTTGTGCGGATGCAAGAGCAACGAATTCCCGAATTTTCCTGCCAATTATCGCGAGTACGCATACATCAGCAACAGCGGCAGCGATACGGTAACGGTGCTGGACATCGTGAACATGAGGCAAGACCGCGTTCTGGCGGTGGGTAAGGACCCAGCCGGGATCGCCGTCAATCTCTGGCGCCGCGAAGTCTACGTGGTGAATTCCGGCAGCGCAACTGTAAGCGTGATTGACGCGACCACCAACAGAGTGGCCGCGACCATGCCGGTCGGCGAGCACCCCTATTCCATCGACGTGGATGCGAGGGGCGAGCGCGCCTATGTGGCCAACTCCGGCTCCAACAACGTCTCAGTGCTCGACCTGGCCGCGCGCCGGCAGATTGGCACCATCCCTGCCGGCGAGGCTCCGGGGCTGACCCGCATCTCGCCCGATGGCAACAGCCTGGTGATCACGAACCGCGCCGGCGGCACGGCTACCATTGCCGATCCTCACACCTTCAAAGTGCGCGCAACCTTTGGTCCTTGTCCTGGAGCGGCCGATGCGGTGATTCTGCCGGACTCGACCAAGGCCTTTATCGCCTGCTCCGGCGGCCACCAGGTGATGTCGATTGGGCTGGCGCACCACAGCCGCGAGGAGGGAGCGCTCCCCGACCGGCTGCTGGCCCTGCTGGATGTGGGCAAGACACCCATCGCCCTGACGATGAAGCCGGACGGAGGCGAGGTCTTCGTTTCCAACTTCGGCAGCGATACGGTGTCGGAGATTGCAACGGCGAGCGATGAGGTGGGAGGCGCCTACCTGATGGGCTCGCATCCCGTCCATGGCGTGGTCACCGCGGACAATTCCCTGCTTTACGTCAGCGATTTCGCCTCCGGCCAGGTCAGCGTCTACAGCATCGACGACGGGCAGCGGGTAGGCTCGGTGCGCGTGGGCGAGGAGCCCGACGCTCTGGCCTTCTCCGTGCAGCAGCATCTTTTGGTCGTCGCCGATGCGCAGTCCGGCGATGTTGCCGTGATACGGACGCGAAATTCACCGCCCTCGCTGCTGACCCTGTTCCCCACTGGACGCAAGCCGGACGCAATCGCCGTCTTGGGCTTTTCGCTCAAAAAATAGAGGGCGCTCAGCAGCTTGGCGTGGGGCGGCGCGCCAACACCACGGTGATATCGTCGGCTTGTTCCCGCTCGCCGATCCAGGCGCGGAGAGCCTTGAAGACTTCATCGGAGATGGCCTTCAACGGATAGCTTCGGTTGCCCGCGACCACGTCGAGCAGCCGGTCCTCGCCGAACTCTCCCGAAGCATTCTCGGCTTCGCTGATCCCGTCGCTGTAAGCGATCAACAGATCTCCGCTCTCCATCTGTACCGTGTCTTCCTGGTAACGCATATTGTCGATAAGCCCGACCACAGTGCCGCCGCAATCCAACCGCCGGATGCCGCCACTGGCGGAGAGCAGGATGGGTGGGATGTGGCCGCCGTTCGAATACGTCAGCCGGTTGGCATCCGCTTCGTAGTAGGCCAGGAACAGCGTCGCATACTTCTCCGGTTGACTGCTCTGGTAGAGGTGATGGTTGAGCAGCTCAAGCAGCTTGCCCGGTGAACGGAAGAGCCCGGAGCTACTTTCGTCCGGAGAAGAGCCGTCCTCCGCGGCCGCGGGAAGCTTGCCATTCTCAAGCTGTTCTCCGGCGAAACGGTATGCACGCACCGCTGCATGAAGCGTGGCCATCAGCAGCGCCGCCGAGATCCCTTTTCCACTAATGTCACCCAGCGCCAGAAAGATCCGGCTTCGCCCGAGCGAGAGAAAATCGTAGTAGTCGCCGCTTACCGAACGCGCAGCATGACAAGCCCCATACACTTCTAGCGACGAGAGCGAGATTTCCCTCGATGGAAAGAGATTCGCCTGGACCTCCCGTGCGATCGCCAGCTCATTTTCCATACGTTGCTTTTCGTGCTGTTCGACGAGTAGCTGGCCGAGAGAGGCGGCCATCCGGTTGAACGAACGGCTCAGCGCGGCCAGTTGATCGGCTCTCTTCACCGGGATCCTGTGCTCCAGGTTTCCACGGTGCATCTCCATGGTGGCTCGATACAGGCCGTCGACGGAGTGGGTGATGGTCTGGCTAAGGCGCAGCGCCATAAAAAAAGCGACCGCCTCAAGCAGGCCGAAAAGAGCGGCAACGGCAATCAAAATCCTCTCGACCACCGCACCGGAGTGCTCGAAGGAAGGAGAGAAGAGCTGGCGGTAGAGGAGCGTCGGCCGTGAGGTTACGATGAGGGTTAGCGAATCCGGCTCACCGGTCTGCCAATCCACTGCATGGATCGGTGCGGGAAACTCCACGGGGATATCGAAGAAGTGCTTCGCCGGTGGCAGGGCGCCACCCGCGGCGTATTCGAAAGCCACGATGCCCGGCGCGGCCGATCCGGGGACGGCTCCATCGCCGGAAGTGACCGTGACACGATTTTTGAGCACAGCGACCACTTTCCCCGATTGGCTTTCGACCCCGCTGTGCCCGGAAAAAATTCTCACGTTGCCCAGGTCTCGGGCCAGCCGCTCCATCATGACCCCCGTCAGCGGCAAACTGGAAACCACGACTGCGTCGCCTCCTAACACCGATTCGCTGTCCACGGCACGCATATAGAGCGCGTTCCCATCGACGACGACTCCTTGGAATCCGCTGCCGGCCCAAGCGGGAATGCTACGCACCAAGGCTTGGCCCGCTTCATTCTGGCTCAAGCGCAGCTCTCTGCCCTGCGAAAAGGCCGAAAAGAGAGGTTTTCTACCAGACGCCGGCTCGGGCAGTGAGCTGGAAACGTCAACGAAGCCGGCCTTGGGATGCGCCGCCATCGCCTGCGCTACCTGCAGAGCGAAGGCGCGGTCCTCCGTCCTCAAATCGGCCAACTCGGCCTGGAAAGCGGAAGTAGCGGCAAAGGCTGCAAATTGGCCGGCAAGGGTGGACGCCACCAGCAATGTGAGCGTGGCAAAGAGCACCAGAGGCGCCAGTCCCATCAGCACGTAGGTCACAATCAGCCGGTTGCGAACCTTCCATAAGACGCGAGCAGCAAGCCAGCGGAGGAAGAGAATGGCGCAGACCAAGAACAATGGAAAAAGAATGAGCCGGCTCAGGACACGAAAGACGCCTCCGGGCGCGGCGGGAATGACTCCGCCGACCCAACAAAGCAGGTAGGCCAGAAAAAGCCAAAACGCACTGCGATGCACCCAGCCTTTCGGCGGCGGGCGCCGGAAGGTCGAGAAGACTGCGGATTCAAAATTCTGCAATGCGCTGGGCATCCTCAAGGCACCTGGGAAATTGTCGTGGACCCGGGTCTGTGGAAGCTGGGGCAACTTTCGCCAAGCGGCAGTGTATAGCACTCAGCTCGCGGCCGCTCGCCCCGGAGCCCCAGAAAGCCGCTCGTCAGGACCGTTCAGTTGCATTCAGCTCCTGCCTCGCATACTCGATACCAGCCTCACGAACCAACCCGGCCGAGTACCGGGCGGCCGCATGCTGCGCGCCGGCCAGCAGCAGCAATCCGGTAAGAAAGGCCCAGACCATCAGACTCACCGAGATGGAAAACGGGCCGTAGATCGAATGGAAATCGAGCCAAGGCAGCAACGCAATGTAGATGGCTTTGGCCACTTCCCAAAGCAGCCCAACCACGATCGCGGTAGGCAAAACCGCCCGTATGGGGAGTTTGCGCCGGGGGAGGATCCAATAAATCAGGAAGAACATCAGGATCCCCAGCACCGCTGCGGAGACTTGCAGCAGCGAATGAGCAATCGCGCTATAGACGAAATTATGCGTATGCCCAAAGAAAAGCTGCCGCAGCATCGAGCGCTGCAGCGCGGTGAGCGCAATGGCAATCATGGCCAGCACTCCCATCAAGATGGCCAGCGCCAGCGAAACGACCTGATTCATGAGGTAGGAGCGATTGGTTTGGACGCCCCAGACGCGGTTCAGCGCAATTTCCAGCGGCAAAAAGATGCCAGTCGAGGAGATGGCCAGCATCAACAATGACGCAAGCTGTACGCCGTGCCGGGAGTCGGCCACCAGAGCCATGTTCCGAGCCACGAACTCCTGTCCGGCGGGAAGGAAGTACCGCACCATATCGACGACCGCGTACTCCATCGCCCGGGAGTGGAAGACCCGGCGGGCGATGACGAACATCATCACCAGGAAAGGACAGAGGGAGAGGATCGCGTTGGCGGCCACGCTGAAGGCGTAAGTGTGGACCTCGGTCTGCATCAGGTAGCGGGCCAGATCGACGAGGGCCGAAGGCGCCGCGCTTCGCTGGCTCTCTTGCGGCTGGCTGACATCGTCCCCGGCGCCTCGTACCGAGGACGCCGGTGCGGGAGCCAAATCGGCTCCGGATGGTCCGCTGGACACCGGCGAAGGCGGCGAAGGTCTGAGCATAGAAAGGGTGGCTTGATCGTATTAGAGCATCTCCGCCTGCTCCCCGCTCGGTGGGTCGACGAAGTTAGTACGGGGTCGTAGCCATGTACTTTGGTAACTTCTACCTTAGATTTTCGGTCTAAACTTTTCCCTTGCACCGCCTTTCATTTCCTGCCATAACAATCAACGACGGTCGAAGAAACCGCTTACAACTTGTACGGATTTGTATGACTCTTTACGGCTCTCAGATGCCCGCATCTGGAGCCCTCAGAACTGGCCAGATGGCAGAGGGAGTGCGCATCGATGGAAAACGGCGTAGTGAAGTGGTTCAACGGAGCAAAAGGATACGGGTTCATCCAGCGATCTACGGGCGAGGATGTCTTCGTGCACTTTTCCGCCATTCAAGCGGATGGATACAAGACGCTGAGCGAAGGCGAAGCGGTCCTATTTCACTGTCAGGAAGGGCCGAAGGGACTGAATGCCATCGATGTAAGGCGCGCCACCTAATCCTGTTTTGATTCCGTCACAATCACCATAACACCCGGATGGTTACTATCGGCCATGGCTTCGTCCCATTCATTCAGTATGCTTGGGGCGAGGCTGGCTCCGGGGTAAGTTCTGTGATCGCCTCCGAGGCTTCTCTCAACCGCCCGATGGCCCATTGCGCGGCCTCAGCCAGGACGGGATCGGAGTCGTCTGCCGCCCACTTTTCTAAGCGAGGGAGATAACGGCGCAATCCGCTATTGCCCATTGCAATGGCGACATTCCGCAGCAGCCCCCGCAGCTTGGTGCGGCTCAAGGGTGAGTATTTGAAGAGGCGCCGAAATCCCTCCGCATCGAGTTCGGCCAGCCACTCCAGAGCGGGATTCACCAACTCCTCGCGCAGCGCGAGCTCCGGATCGGTGCTCCGTGGAGCCTTGCGGTTCCACGGACAAACCTCCTGACAGATATCGCAGCCAAAGACCTGGCGGCCGATCTGAGCGCGCAGCGGCTCGGGAATCCCCCCACGTTTTTCAATGGTGAGGTAGGAGATGCAAAGGCGGGCATCCAGTTGGCGGGGCGCCACCAGCGCCCCGGTGGGACAGGCATCGATGCAGCGGGTGCAACTGCCACAGCGGTCCGGCGCCAGATGATTTTGATCAAACCAGTCGCCATTCGGAATGGAGGCGCGGGAGGGAGGCAGCTCCAGAGCAGTAACGATCACGCCCAGAAAGAGCCAGGAGCCCATCTCCTGGTTGATCAAGCAGGTGTTCTTGCCGGTCCAGCCCAGGCCGGCTTGCCGCGCATAGACTCGCTCGGCCACCGGTCCGGTATCAACATAAGACCGGGATTCGAATGGACCCATGCTCTCCTTCAGAGCGATCTCCATCCGCTTTAGCCGCGCCAGCAGGACAGTATGGTAGTCGGAGGGCCGCAGCGGCTCCGGGGCAGCGGCATCCATCCTGTGCGAATCCGGCAGGCCGCCGCGCTCTTCCTCCTTCCGGTAGCCGGTCCAGGCGTAGCGCGAAATCCATCCGCTGCCCTCTGACGACGGGTCCATCGATTTCGCGCGGCCGGCATTATAGTTCGCGGCGCAGACGATCACCGAACGGGCCCAGGGTAAGGCCACCCGGAGCGAGGAGCGCAGCAGGCGATTCTCCTCATCCCGCCGCTTGAGATACTCCATCTCGGCGGCACAGCCTTCTTCAACCCATTCGGAGAAGCGCGCGGCGAAGCCCTCGAGCGCGGCCGGCCCCTCTCCCGGCTCCGGAACGGCGGCGATGCCGGAGAGAGAGAAGCCGGCCTCCCGCGCCAGCCGCGCGACAGTTTCCTCTACGCCCTCCCGTTGGGGGACGGCGGTTCTACTGGTTTCCATGCTTTCGATTCCGCGCTGCCCGCGCCGGGCGGGCGGCTCGATCATTTTCACTTTGCGCGTCACGGTGAAATCGCTGAGAGCGCGCACGCTCCATCGTTCTACAAGGAACGGCCGCAACTAGAGGGGATACACGATAGGCGTACCCCGAAGCAAATGCCCATACGCGGGGTTTCCGTTAGGAAAAGCCGCGCTTCTCGAACCGTGGTGCGCATAGCAATTGTGAATGCGCTCTAGCTGCTCTCACCACGACACCGTGAACGTGAAAATGCTCTCAATGCGGTTTGCGATACTCGATGCGATCCTCATTCAAGAAGTACTCCGCCGAGCAGTGGTCGGAGCCGCATATCATCGAGTCTATTCCAGACAACTGCGCGCGGGTAATCAGCCCCAGAGCGCCGCAGTCGGGGCAGGCGAGCACCGCGACATATGGATTCTTCGCCTCTCCCATGGCGCCCGGGTTCTCCAGCACAAACAGCGTTCCAGGCTTCATCTGCTCTGGGATCCACTCTCCAAGCAATTCGAGCTCCGTGAACATCGTTCCTCCTCCCCTTACGGGGGCCGCTGTGACATTGGGCCGCAGTGAAACAGGCTGCGCGTTCTCATCCGGATGCGAAGACCGCCGCCGGATACCGGCCATTCTTTGCGTCCGGCGGCGCAGAGTCAATCCCCGAAATCGGAGGGGCATCCAACATGCACCTAGAGCGGGTTCACGATCGCTATGCCCCACCGCGGTTCGAGAAGTGCGGCTTTTCTTAAGCGGAAGAGCCGCGTATGGTGTATCTGCCTCGGGTACACCTATCGTGAATCCGCCCTAACGGCAATCTTTTCCTAAGACCGGACCGGCGGAAAGGGATGGCAGGTGGGAGGCTCCTGGAGCGTGGGCGACGGATCAGGAGGAGCCGGCCGATCTCCTGCTGTCCACCGCCCTATCCGCTGTATGGTCCGCTGCCCCGTTGCTTGTCCGGTTCTCTGCCGGACTCCCCTTTCGGTCATCTGCGCCGCCCGCAGCCTGATCCAGCTCGCGGTACATCTCCTCATTGCGCAAGATGGCCTCCACATAGTTGCGGGTCTCGGTAAAGGGAATAGACTCCACAAACTCATCGATGCCGGTATAGCTGCCCGCCGAACGCCAGTCGGTCACGCGGAAGTCCCCGGCGTTGTATGCGGCGAAGGCGAACTCCGGCTGGCCGTTAAATTCGCTCATCAACTGTTTCAGATAGCGGGTGCCCAGCCGGATATTAGTCTCCGGATCGAGCAGATCGGTTTCCTTAAAGTGCCGGATGCCCTCCTGGCGGGCCATCGCCTTGCCTACCGAGGGCAATAGTTGCATCAGTCCCCAGGCATTGGCATAGCTGATGGCCGACGCGTTGAACTCCGACTCCTGGCGGATGAGAGACGCGACCATATAGGGATCCAATCCATTCTTGGCGGAATCCTTCTTAATGGCGGCCCAGTAGGGCTGAGGAAAGAGAATCTTCCAGTAGCTCATGGGCAGCGCATCAATGGGCGCGGAGGGATAGAAAGGAAGCGCCCGCTTGAGCACCTCCATGGCGCGGAAGGTCTCCCCGTCGGATGAATAGATTTCGGCCTCCGCGAAGGCCCCCCACTGGCGGCTGCCATCGGCGGCCTGAATCTCAGGCGAAATGTATTCGTTAAGGCCGGCATTGGCGAGCAGGCGAGCCTTGATCACATGCTCATCGTCCTCCGGCACGTCGTCGCTGAGCGGCGGTATTTCTTCGCGATGAATCCTGGCCAGGGCCGCCACATGGACGGGCTCCACGTCGCCCAGCTCCGCCAGCCGCGCGCGCGCCATATCCGCATAGTAGTAGTGCTCAAAGGAATCGGCGACCGCGCCGTAGTAGGCGGCGGCCGTCGCCGGGCTGTGTTCCTCCTGCTCATACAGGCGTCCGCGCCAATAGAGCGCCGCAGCGATCTCGGCGCCTCCCGGGTAGTCCGCGATCTGCCGGTCCATCAACTGCGCCGCGTCGGAGTATCGTCCCATCCGATAGCTCAGCCACGCCGCCCGCCAGTGGCAGCGCCGAGCATAACGGTCGCGGGGAAAGCGCTGGGCCAGTTCGAGATAGTAGGGGACGGCCTGCGCATAATCCTTCTTCAGCAGATACATGTTGCCGGAGGAGTAGAGCGCCTCGGCCAGCCAACGGCTGTCGGGGAAGCGCTGCTCCATTTGTGCCACGATGGATTTCTGCTGATCGCCATCGTCGCGGTTGCGGGCCAGCTCCATCAGCAGGTACAGGCGGCGGGCTCCGCTCTCATCCTGAAGGTCGGGCAGCGCCTCGGCCTGGGCGCGGCTCAGCCGCTTCAACTTCAACTCGCAGGCGGCCTCCGCAACCAGCAGTTGGGCCCGCGCGGCAGGTTGGCGGGCAGGGGTCTCGGAGGCCAGCGCGCGATATTCCTCTGCCGCATCGGCATACCGTCCGCCCCCATAAAGAGCGTCGGCATGCGCTCGGCGCTCCTCAACCGTCATCGGGGCCAGGGCGCCGATCAAGGCCAGCTGCTCTCTGGCCTGCTGCCCCTCGGCATGGAGCGGAAAGCCGAGAAAAATATGGCGATAGAGCCGCGCCGCCTCGGCGGTTTGGCCGGCGGCCTGAGTCGCCTTTGCCAGAGCCAGCTGATAATCGGCGTGGCCGGCGATAGGATCGCTCGCATGCGCGCGCAGAATCGTGAGCGCGCGTTGCGGATCGCCCTGGCTCGTGGCCAGATTGGCCAGGGTGACGGGCAAGCCGCCGACGAAGATGCTGGAGGGATATTTGGCGGCAAAGCCGGTCAGCAGTTTCTCCGCGTCCGCCGGCTTCCCCGCTCCGATGTCAGCCTGCGCGGCGAGATAGTCGGCATAATCGGCCAGCGTATCGCCCGCCTTGCGCGCCTTGGCTAGGTTCTCCTGCGCCTCCGGGTACCGATGATCGAGAAGATATGCGTTGCCCAGCGCCAGATAGGCCGCTGAGGCAGCCTCCCCGCTGTGCGTCCGCGCATAAGCGGTCACCCCCGCATAGGCGGCGGCCGATCTGTTCTTCGCCAACTGCTGCGCCATCGGGCGCAACTGGGCAGACGCAACGAAGGCCCGTTCCAGTCGGCGGCTTCGCGCAATGCTGCGAGCCGAACGCGGACGGCGCCGGGTACGCACGTGGCGCACGGCGGTCCGCCGCCTCCTATGCCGCTGTGCCGATGTTGTATGGCTGGAGGTCGCGTGGCTTGAGCTCTTGCGGCTGGAAGCGGTGTGAGACGCCCCATGCTCGGGCCGAGTGGTCCGTGCCTGCTTCTCCGGGGGATGTTTCGTTGTGTGGTGCGCCGCCGCATGAGCGTGTCTTTTCGCCGACGCGGTGGTCGTGTCTGCCCGCGCCGCCGTGCCCAAAGGGAGCATTGCGAGGCATAGCGCCGGCAATAATCCCCAAGGCAGAAGCTTACGAAACCGTGCAATCCCGTTGAATACTGTCAAATCCATCCCTATTTCTCATTAGACTCTAAGACGAAACTTCCGCAATGCGTCCTTTTTCCCCCGTACTATGTAATTGAGGAACCTGAAGGTGTACGCACCCGCCATTCCCCGCTTTGCCGCCCGGCATCCATTCCCCGCTTTGCCGCTTTCCCCGGCATCCATTTACTATGAGGGTGAATAGCCCTCATGGGCTGGCCTGAGGCCGGTCCAATCCTTTGACTTGAGATTTTCTGAAGCGGCGCGCCATGTCAGCCATCCAAACAACACGGAGCGAAGAAGTCCACCCTGACGTTCTCCTGGTGGAGCGGGCGCGCGGCGGCGATGTCGAAGCTTTCGAGCAGCTGGTGAAGCAGTACGATCGCCGGATCTTCCGCATCGCGCAGCACATCACGCAGAATCGCGAGGATGCCGAGGATGTGGTCCAGGACGCCTTCCTCAAAGCCTACGAGAAGCTTGAGCAATTTCAGGGCAACTCCAAGTTTTATACGTGGCTGGTGCGGATCGCCGTAAATGAATCGCTGATGCGTCTGCGCAAGCGGCGCACAGGACGCATGGTCTCGATCGACGAGGACATCGAGACCGAAGAGGGTTCGATGCCTCGCGATCTGGCCGAATGGCGGCCCGATCCGGAGATGATGTATGGGCAGTCGGAGCTGGCCGAGATTCTGCGCAAGACGGTCCAGGGCCTGCCCCCCGGTTTCCGGGTGGTTTTTGTTTTGCGCGACGTGGAAGGCTTGTCGACGGAAGAAACTGCCGAAGCTCTCGGATTGAGCGTTCCGGCGGTGAAGTCGCGGCTGTTACGGGCACGGCTGCAGTTGCGGGAGCGGCTCAGCCGTTACTTCCGCAAAAAAGATGGGGATGGTGGCAAATGACCTGTTCGGAGTTCTTGGCGGAGCTCGGCGACCTGCTGGATGACAGGGTGGCAACGAGTCTGCGCTCGGACTTGGAGATGCACCTGAAAGGCTGCGAGCACTGCGTGATCACTCTGAATACTACCCGCAAGACGATTGAGATTTATCGCAGGCACGAGATTTATGAACTGCCGGAAGGGCTACGCGAGCGGCTCCACGCGGCTATCCTGGCCAAGTGCAAGAAGGGCTGCGAATAGCCGGGTCAGGCGCCTTCCCAAAGCAGATTCGCTCATCCTCCAGTAAGTTGAAGCGATCAACTTGGTGTGTCCAAGACCCTCCAGCTTCCCTTCAGTCGCAAAAGATCTTTCCCTACCCATAAGCCACACACGACCGGCGGCGCGCCGAGCAGATCATGCTGGAAGTGGTGCGGCGCCACACCTCGGACATTATCAATATGGCGCACCCCCAGGATGGAGGAAATCCCTCTCGCGAATAATTCTCTACTGGCACTGTCGTTGTCGCGTACCGCGTTCAAGTGATCCGGACAAGAGATTTGTTTGTCGATCTGGTCTGGCGCAGTTAAAGGCGCAGCCCAGCGCTGATCGCGGGTTCCGAGCGGCTCTAGAGGAATCTGGCTTGGAGTAGAAGCACGGCGATGCCGGCTCCCACTTGGAGCAGGGTGGAAAAGGTGAGTTCGCGCACCACCATGCGGTTTCTCACCTGACGCCGGACGATCGGAAGATCAGCCAGCACGCTGGCCATAGAGGCGACCACCGCCGCGATGCCCGCCTGTGCCACTGTAACTTCACCATGCATGACCAGGTTGGCCGAGGCGGCCGTCGTGCTCGCGCTGCTGACCAGCCCGCCCAGCACGCTGACAATCTGGAAACCGGCGCTGCCTACCACCCGTTGACCGAGATCGGCTAAGGCCTGCACACCAAGAAAGATTAGTGCGAATTCCAAAACCCTTTTGATAGCGACCGGAGAGCCGAGTTCGAGTGGAACCTCGCGCTCCACCTTCTCCGCCCGGCCGCGGTCACGGTAAATCCAATATCCCGCCGCCAGGCTCATCGCCGCCAGAGGCAGCACGGCAGTGCGAACCGCGCGATGGGCGAAGATGGCCAGGATCAGCAGATTGCGCGCGAACATCGCGACCGAGGTCAGCAAAACCACCGGAACCGTAAGCTGCACGTGTTCACCGGCGGCCGCCAGAGTGGTGGAAAGCTCAGCTACCGCGGCAGTGGAGTTTACCAGGCCGCCCAGAATCGCGGTCAGATAAACCCCTCGCGCCCCATAGACACGCAGCAGAACATAGTTCAGAAAGCCCAGGCAGGCGATCACGACCACGATGATCCAGGCTTGGCGCGGCTGCAGCAGGCGCCATGGGTCTACGAAGTGATTGGGCAGCAGCGGCCAGATTACGAAGCCCAGCAGCGCCAGCAGGATCGCGCTGCGCACCTCCTGCTGGCGCAGCCCGCCGGCAAAGGCCTGGATTTGCGGCTTGAGGGAGAGCAGCATCGCCACCAGGATGGCGCAGGCGACCGGCGTAAACAGATGTCCCTCTCCCACCAGTACGCCGAGCAGAAAGATGATCACGAGCGCCGCCGAAGTGGTGGCCTCGAGCTTGCGCGCGACTTGGATGCCGCGCAAATTGGCGAAACCGGCCAGGATAAGCACGGCGACGCCGGCCACTGCCAGGGGGATGGGACCGAGTAGATCGCCCAGCAGGCCAAGCAGCGCGGCCATGGCAAATGTCCGCGCGCCGATATCTTTGTTGGCCCACTCGCGCTCCAGGCCAACCAGCAGCCCCAAGGCGAGAGAGACCACAATCTTGATTACGATTTCGGAGGCGGGAAAGGGCTGGTTTGCGCCGTGAAAGAGCCTGAGCCAAACGTGCATCCCACCCCCGAAGTGCGGTCCCTGGAACCCAGCCTTCCGTTCCGGCTCCCAGCCCACAAAGGACCGTTGAGAGAGAACAGGATACCGCGCCCCGTCCTTAGCTGCGCCGCGCTAAGATAACATGCGAGGATGATGGCTCAATGTCCACGAAACCAGCAATGGGGGCTGATACCCCGCCGCTGTGAGCCGCGAAGACAGGCAACCTCCGCGGCAGAGCCCTGCACGGTTGAAACCCGCGCCTTCCTGCTGTAGCCAAAGTATCTTTTTCCAATCAATGGATTTTTTGTGAGACCTGAAACTTTTTCATTGTAGAGCGTTAGACTCTCTCTATCAGGTACTGGCGCTCCCTCACATTCGCTCGTTCGAGTTTTACCGCAGTGGGCTCCGTGATTCGGCTGTCCAGCTCAGGGAGAACGACGCTATGGCCATGATTCTGGTTGTCGATGACGACAAGACCCTTGCCGACACCTTAGCTCTCATCCTGCGGTCAAATGCCTATGAGGTGACCGTGGCTTATGACGGCCGTCATGGTTACGACATCGCACGCACGCTGCAACCGGATCTGGTGATCAGCGACGTCGTCATGCCCGAAATGAATGGCGTGGAGATGGCGATTAAAATCTCCCGGGAGTGCGCCGCGACCAAAATTCTCCTTGTTTCGGGCCAGGCGAGCACGCTGGATTTGCTGAAGGCCTCGCGAGACAGGGGGTATGATTTTGACGCTCTCACCAAGCCTGTTCACCCCACCGATCTGCTCGCAAGAGTCAAAGCGTTAATTAGGCAAGCCTCCGCTGCGGGCCACCCCTCCAATCCTTGAGGCAGCTTCTGCCGCATCCGCAACCGGGAGAGAGACCGAGACAGCGGTTCCATGACGACCCGCGCGAGTGCTGCTGCAGATGTGAATTGTCCCCGCATGATTCTCGACGATACTGCGGGTGATCCATAACCCCAATCCTGCGCCGGTCTCCCCTTTGGTAGTAAAGAACGGATCAAACAACAGCGTTCTCGCCCCCAGGGCAATGCCGCTGCCGTTGTCAGCCACAGTCAGTCGAACGCATGAGCGTGCTGTCTTCGGATCTTTGCCGCACCGTGCAGACACCGTTACTGTTCCATTTTCGGGAAGCGCATCGATGGCGTTGGAAACCAGGTTCACAATCACGTGACGCAGATCGTCGGGGCTCCCAAATACCGCCAGGTTTCCCCCTATCCTCTTGTTGATGGATATTCCGCGAGAGATTACGCTGTCATGAAAGACTCCAATGACTTCATCGATCAGTTCGTCCAGTCTCACGGCCGTCTTGGATGTCCCCCCGCGATATATGCTTAAGCAACGGTTCGCAAGCCGTGAAACCCGCTCCAATCCACGCTCCGCGTCCGTTAGATACTGATTTTTCAGGTAAGGATTCTCTTCGTGCCGCACAAGATACACCAAATTGAATACGGCGCCCAGCGGAGTGTTGAGTTCATGCGCAATGCTGGCGGCGAGTTTGCCGGCCGCTGCGAGCTTCTCTGCTCG
>JANWJB010000181.1 GCA_025449575.1 Acidobacteriaceae bacterium | reverse complement strand
GGGGCCGCCCTGGAGCGGCCGCCGGGGCCTTGACCGGGCCGCCGCCGCCCATCACGCCCGGCGAAGCGCATCCAGAAAATCTTGGACAGGCAGCGTGTTCAGCACATCCTCACGGCTCAGGCCCGCGCGACGCAACTGGCGCACTCCATAGCGCATGTTGTCCAGATCCGCGGTGTGGTGAGAATCCGTGCTGATGACGATCTTCACGCCTATCTCCTTGGCTTGGCGAAGATGAATGTCGCACAGGTCCAGCCGGTCGGGATATGCGTTGTGCTCAACCGCTACCCGTCGCTCGGCTGCCCGCTTCAAGACCGCGCCCAGATCGAAATTGTAGGGCTCGCGGCGCAATAGCAGGCGTCCGGTGGGATGCCCCAGAATCTTGACGTGGGGGTTTTCCAGGGCGCGGAGCAGCCGTGCGGACATCTCCTCCTCGCTTTGCTGGAAGAGCGAGTGAACGCTCGCAATCACCACGTCCAGTCGCGCCAGCACGTCATCGGAGAGATCGATCTCTCCGTCGCCTAAAATATCGGCCTCAATGCCGGCCAAGACGCGGATGCGTCCCTCCATTCGTTGGTCCACTTCACGGATGTGGCGCATGTGTTCGACGGCCCGCGCGTCGTCCAATCCATTCGTCATGGCCAGATTCTTGGAGTGGTCGGTGATTGCAATGTAAGCGTACCCGCGCGCCAGCGCCGCTTCCGCCATTTCTTCAATGGTGTTGCGCCCGTCGGTGGCCTGGGTGTGCATGTGCACGTCGCCGCGGAGATCGCTCTGCTCGATCAGAGTGGGCAGCCGGTGAGCGGCGGCTGCCTCCAGTTCACCCTGGTTTTCGCGTAGTTCCGGCGGAATCCAGTCCATTCCAAGCGCGCTGTAAATCTCCTCCTCCGTCGCTCCCGCTGCTACCGCTCCGGTATCCAGCCGTGCCAGCGCATATTCATTTAGGGTGTAGCCGCGCTTGAGAGCACGCTGCCGCAGTGAAACGTTGTGCATCTTCGAGCCGGTGAAATATTGGAGAGCCGCTCCGTAGCTCGCCTCCGGCAGCAGTCGCACATCCACCTGAAGGCCGCCCCGCAGGTGGAAGCTTACCTTGTTCTGGCCCTTGGCGATGAGGTCGACAATGGGCGGATAAGCTGCGACGTATTCGACTGCAGCCGCCACTCTTTCCTCCGCGCACGCCGGTCCGGTCGCCAGGATGTCCAGATCGCCGACCGTTTCCCGGCCGCGCCGCAGCGACCCGGCTGGGGTGATGCGATCGATCCCCGGGAATTCCTTCAGATACAGCTCCAGCCGCTCGGCTGCGCTCTCCGCCTGGTCCAAACGGAAACGGCCACTGTTCTTGCGGTAGTCGGCAATGCCGCGTTTCAGTTTTTCCACCAGCTTCTTGCCGAACCTGGGCAGCGCCTCCAGTCTTCCCTCGTCGATCGCCGTTTGCAGTTGCTCCACGTCGCAGACCTGAAGAGCCTCCCAGAGTAGCGCCACTGTCTTCGGCCCCATGCCCGGCAACTTGAGCAGCTCAAGCATGCTGGGCCGATAGGTCTTGAGCAGCTCGTCGCGCAATGGCAGACTGCCGCGCGCCTCCATCTCCTGGATGTTGGCCGCCATACCTTTGCCGATGCCCGGTATTGCCAACAGGCGCTTGGTATCGCCCGCCATGATGGCAAGCGGTTCCGTGCTGTTCTCTACCGCCTCGGCCGCACGCCGGTAAGAGCGGATGCGGAAAGGATCGCCGCCGCTAATCTCAAGCAAGTCGGCGGTCTCAGCCAGCATTTGCGCGATGGATTTATTGTCCATTCAAGCCTGTAGTCTATCCGCTTCGCATTGCCCATTGACGGAAAGAAGGCGAGAGACAGGTTTTGGGAAAAGTTGGGAAGACGCGGCGCGCGCGGGGGGGCCGCGTGCAAGAGGGCCGCGCAAGAAGAGGCGGAATTATGACGAATCCTTACCGCACGCGGGAGCTCGGAAGGCTTTTGCTTGCTGCGGTGCACGGGCTGCGGCAAGTTGCCGCGAGACAAGACACCGCGATGGAGACGCATGTTGAACAAGCGCCTTCCAATCCGCGGGCCAGGCGCTCCTGCGTCTGCTTTTACCATTGTCTCCGCGGAGGAAACCCGCCCGCGGCACAGATTTTAGGCTACTTCCCGAATACGAGTGACAGAGTCGGCCTGAGGCCCTTTTTGACCTTGAACGATGTCAAATTCGACCTCGTCACCTTCTTTCAAACTCTTGTATCCATCGAGTTGAATGGCGCTGTAATGAACGAACACGTCGGGACCGTCATCACGGCCGATAAAGCCGTATCCCTTCGCATTATTGAACCATTTCACTTTACCTTTGTATGCGGTCACGAACCTTTCGACCTTCCTTCGGAGCAGGATAGAGGTTGGGGAAGCCAACCTGCCTTCTCCTACAGACGCAACCAATGGCCGATTGGTTTGCATGAAAAGTTTGCGCTATTTTTTCTTCGCGCTTTGATGGGATCACGTTCTTTAGACCCGCCGGCGGAGGCGTTCATAAAGCAGAACCGCGTTCATTGTCTTGCCGTCGTGAATCTTGCCTTCTTCGATCCTTCTCAGAAGGTCCGCCAGGGAAATTTCCTGGATCTCGATTTGCTCGTCGGCGTCGGGCCGTGTGGGTCCCCGCGTCAAACCATGCGCGACGAAGACTTGCATCCACTCGCCGAGAAAGCCTGGGCTGGCGAAGTAGCGTGCCAGCTTGCGCCAGCGGCGCGCGCGAAAGCCCGTTTCTTCAAGCAATTCGCGCTTTGCTCCGCTCAATAAACTCTCTCCGGGCTCCAGTTTTCCTGCCGGGATCTCAAGCAGATATTCTCCCGCCGCGTGGCGATATTGCCGCTCCACGATCACCATCGGATTGTTCTGATCGCGCGCGTCGTCGACGGCCAGAATTACCACCGAGCCCCCATGGCGCACCACATCGCGGCGGCTCTCCACGCCATTTTCGCGGATGTGGTCCGTATATATCTGAAAAAGCGGTCCGTCATAGCTCAACTTGGAGGAGAGCACCTGCACGGGAGACTTGCCGGACTTTAGCGTTCCTGGCGAGGCCGCAGCTTTCTTGCCCGGTCCCCTCTTCGTTGACTGTCTTCTCGCTGATGAATTTCTTGCCATGCCTGCCGTGATCTTTTTTGCCATCCGGATATCCAGCACCCCGTCATTTAACCTACCATCCTGAGGCGGTTGCATCGGGAGCGGAGACGAATGCGCGAGACTAGAGGCAGGCCGGCAAGGCCGGGAGTTGCCGTCATCGGCACCGGCAACTGGGGCAGTTCGCTTGCGCATGCGCTCCGCTCCGCCAGGACTCCTTTGAAGGAGGTCCTGACCGGGCTGCGAGCGCCGGAGAGCGCCGGCTCTCCTGGCCGAACAATTGCACGCCGCAGAGCTTCGAGCCCACCGTCAAGGCTCCCCCTCGTCGCGTTGGCCGATGCCCGGCTGGATGCGGAGATTCTCTGGCTCTGCGTGCCCGACTCCGCGATAGCCGAGGTCGCGCGCCGTCTCGTCTTGCGTGCCCGGCAATTGGATAGCAGCGGGCAGCCGCTTCGCGGACGCATCGTGGTGCACTCCAGCGGCGCGCTGGCAGCGGCAGTTCTGGAACCTGCAGCACGGGCGGGAGCCGCTATTGCTGCAGTCCATCCGGTGATGACCTTTCCCACCCGCACTCCGGTACCGCTCTCCGGCGTCTTCTTCGGTGTTGAGGCCGAAACGGCGGCGCGCCGCAAACTTTTTGCTCTGGTCCGCGAGCTCGGAGGGCGTCCGTTTGCGATCGCCGCCTCCGGCAAGGCCTTTTATCACATCATGGGGATGCTCTCCTCTCCTTTGCTGGTGAGCCTGATCGCGGCCGCACAGGACGCTGGGTCCCTGGCCGGTCTCGCTCCCCGCCAGTCCCGACGGCTGATCGCTTCCATTTCTCAGGCCACCCTGCAGAATGCTTTTTCTCAAGGCTTGCCAAAGAGTTTCAGCGGTCCTCTCGCCCGCGGCGACCTGGCGGCAATTCATCTGCATCTCGAAGCGTTGGCCGAGCATCCGATGTTGGCGAGCCTCTATCGCTCGCTGGCGTTGTACTCGCTGGAGGCCCTGCCGGGGCACGGCAGGGAAAAGGCCCGGCGTCTGTTGGCAGCTTCCATAACGCGAAAGCGAAGGGGGCCGGAGGGGGGAGCGCCGCTTCACCGGGCTCCGCATGCATGAGAAACTAAAGCCTGTTATCGGAGAGGGTTCCGCGATCACAGAGTGTTGTCCCATCTCGACGCTGCCCCGCCTGAGCCGGCTATTTTTGGATTTCGCCGGCCGGCGTGAGCCCCTCGCTCCCTTTTATTCCGCCAGCGCCTACTCCACCGCTTGGATGACCGCGCCGCCAGTTCTCTCCGGCGCTCATCGGGATGCCCTCTGCGCCTTGTTGGAGAAGGGAAACAGAGCGGCGCGGGCCGGAAACGCAACTTTCGAGAATCTGGCCAGACTGCGCCAGGGGGCCGGGGCGGTCGTCACCGGCCAGCAGGTGACACTCTTTGGCGGCCCCTTGCTCACCCTGCTGAAAGCGGCCACCGCCATTCGCAAAGCGCAGGACGCCACCCTTGCCGGCCACCCGCATGTGCCTGTCTTCTGGCTCGCCTCCGAGGATCACGATCTCGCGGAGGCCGATCACATAGTGCTGCCGTCCGGCTCGGATCTGCGCACTCTCCGCTTAGCCTCGGAAGGCAGGCGGGGCGTGCCGGTAGGGGGCGCACCGCTGGGCGCCGGCATTCGAGAGGTATTGGATCAAGCCTCGGCGATTCTAGGCGCGGGAGCTTCCTCCGACCGCTTGGCTGCTTGTTACCGGCCGGATGCTACATTCGCCCAGGCCTTCGCGGAGTGGCTTGCGGCCATTTTTGCTGAGCAAGGACTCATTGTCATCGATGCCTCTTCGCGTGGTTTTCATGCCCTTGGCCGCAGCACCTTGCTCGCGGCGCTGACCCGGGCGAATGAGTTCCACAGCGCCTTGGAAGAGCGCAACAATGCTTTGCAGGAGGCCGGGTATCATGCGCAGGTTCTAACCCCGCCGCAATCGAGCCTGCTCTTTTTGCTCGACTCCGCTTCCGGTTCGCGCCTCTCTCTCAAGAGGACGGCGGACGGAGCATGGCAGGCTGGTCGGCAGAGCTATTCCACCGCTGAGCTGGCGGCGATTCTAGAGGCGGAGCCGGAACGGATCAGCCCCAACGCGCTGCTGCGGCCGGTTTTTCAAGATACTCTTCTGCCGACCTCGCTCTACATTGGCGGCCCCTCGGAGATTGCCTATTTTGCGCAGTCCCAAGCGCTCTATGAGCGCATCCTGGGCCGCACCACGCCCGTACAGCCCCGCCTCTCCGCTACCCTCGTGGAGCCGGAGATTGCCGGTCTGCTCACGGAGTATGGGCTTGCGCTGCCTGAAATTATCGAAAGCGGCCTGGAAGACCCGCAGGCTCTTGCCCAGCGCCTGGGCGCGCGAGCCATGCCGGTGGAGACCAAGCGGCGCCTGGCGGCGGCAGGGAATGCTTTGGATGCGGAGCTTGCGTCCTTGACCGCGCATCTGCACACCCTCAACGACTCCCTGGGCCGTGCCTCTGATGTCGCCGCGTCGAAGATGTTGTACCAAATGAACCGCATGCGCCGGTTGGCGGCGAATTTTGAGCTGAGCCGCTCGCAACATCTGGTTCGGCACGCCCAAACGCTGCAAACGCATCTGTTTCCCGAGCGCCAGCCGCAGGAGCGCATACTGGGCGCTGAATGGTTCCTTTCCCGCTGCGCGTCTCTGCCCGCACTCCTGGTGGAGCAGGCCGGGCAGCAGTGTCCCGGTCACAAGGCAATCTGGATTTAGAGCATCTTTCCTAATGCTGTGTAGTGGCAAGATCGGCTATTCCGATCGCAGCGCCTGCACAGGCTCGATCCGCGAGGCGCTAATTGCGGGCACCACGCAGGCCGCGATTGCGGTAAGCAAAAGGGACGCGATGATTACGGCAAACACCAGCGGATCGGCCGGGCTGGTTCCGTACAAAATGGAGCGGATCAGCATGCCTGCCGCTGCGCCACCGGCCAATCCGACCAGCAGACCGATCAAGACGGGCCGCAGGACATCCAGCAGGACCAGCCCAAGCACCTGCGACCGCTGAGCGCCCAGCGCAATCCGAATGCCAATCTCCCTCACCCGCTGTGTGACCAGATAAGAAAGCACACCGTAAAGTCCAATCGCGGCAAGCAGGAGCGACAATCCCGCGAAAGCGAGCACAAGCGTAGCGTTGAAGCTCTGGCTTGAGGTGGACTTGCTCACGATTTGCTGCATAGTCAGCACGCCGGAGACGGGCAGCGAAGGATCAAGCATGGCGAATTGCTTCTGGATGGGGACCGACAATGCGAGCGGATCGCCCGCTGTGCGCACTACAAGGGTGGCGTTGCTCGTTTGCGTGACGACGCCGGAAAGAATGGGGAAATAGACCGCCGGCTTGACCGGCTGTGTAACATCCCAAAGGGTATCTCCGACCACGCCGATGATCCGATAGTTCTCCAACGTTCCGCTCCACACAATTTTGATCTCTTCTCCAATCGGATTGGTGTTGGAGAAGAACTGATCGGCAAATTTCTTGCTGACGACGATGTAGTGGTATCGCGTCAAGCGTTCCTGATCCGTAAACACGCGGCCGCGCAGGAGCGGAATCTGCATTGTGCGGAAGTAGTCCGGACCGGCTGTGTAGGTCAGCGTGTCGTTCTGCAGTTGAAAGCTGCTGGATGGACGCGAGGGGATGTTGAACACCAGGTCGTTTACAGCTTTTTCGCCTGGCACGGTGGAAACCAGCGCCGCGGAATGCACTCCGGGCAGGCGCCGAACGCGCTCCAATAGCGACTGGTGGAACGCAATGATTTTGGCGGGAGTGTCGTATTGCGTCTTCGGCAGGCCATATTTCATGGTCAGCACATGATCGGTCACGCATCCCAGATCCGCTGTGCGCAAGCGCAGAAAGCTCTTGAACAGCAAGCCGGCGGAGACAAGCAGAATTACTGTCAATGCGATTTCCGTTGAGAGAAGGATCTTGCGCAGCGATGCACGGGAGGCGCTGCCGCCAACCGATCGCGAGGAATCCTGCAATGCGGTCAAAACATCTTTTCCGGTTGAGGCGATCGCCGGCAACAAGCCGGCCAACAAGGCGGCCAGCAATGCGATTCCCAGCGAGAAGACGAGCACGGTCCCGTCTACGTGGATCGCGTTGGCGCGCGGCAGGTCGGGCAAATGGTTGGCTAGCCATTTTGTGGCCAGCAATGACAACAGTAAGCCGCATCCAGCACCCGCCAGGCATAGCAACAAGCTTTCTGTCATCAGCTCCAGAATGAGTGCGCTGCGGCCGCCGCCCAGCGCGCCGCGCACCGCAACCTCCTTGCGGCGGGCCGCCCCCCGGGCGACCAATAGATTCGAAACATTCAAGCAGCCGATCAACAGCATGCAAAAGACCGCGCACAGCAGCACGATCAGCGGCGTCTTCACGTTCATTACTACATCCTGCATCAGGGGCCGGGTCACGGCGTCTTCCGCGACCGGCGCAGAAAGATTGGCCTGGTGTAGCCGGTATTGCAGCGCGCTCACCGGCTTCACTGCGGCGGCAGGGGCCGAGCCCGGCCGCAAACGCGCTATGACCTGGCTTTGATGGAAGTCGTGAGCAGAATACATATCGGGCGTGAAAGTTGACGCGTACGGCACCCATACCTGCACGCTCGGGTCTGGATAAGTAAACCAGTGCGGCAGCACGCCGACCACCGTGTACGGATTTGCGTTCAGACGAATCTGCCGGCCGAGAACGGATGGGTTGCCGTGGAAGCGTCTCTGAAACAAGCTCCAGGAAAGAATTGCCACATGGTCGGCGTCCGGCTGGTCCTCCTGCGGAGTAAACGAGCGGCCCAGGGCCATCGGCACGCCGAGCACTGAGAATAGATTCCACGATCCTCCCCCCGCAGTCACGACTTCAGGCAGTTCCGCGTGCTCTCCCGTCAGATTGAACCCAAACCAGCGCCACGCAGCCATATCCTGAAAGCTGTGGGTCTGTTGACGCCAATCGCGGAAATCCGCAGCCGAAACAGAGTTGTAATTAAATCCGCCTGCGTTTGCCGGCGCGACGCGAAAATGCTCATACACCATCACGAGCCGGTCCGGATCGTGAAACGGCAGCGGCTTGAGCAGTACCGCGTTCACGATCGTAAACATCGATGCCGTCGCGCCGATGCCCAGCGCCATCACCAGAACGGCGATGGCGGTGAAGCCGGGGGTACGTCGCAGCGTGCGCGCGCCGTAGCGAACATCGCGCATGAATTTTTCCAGCCAGCTCCAACTCCACTCCGAGCGGGCTTGATCGCGCAGAAGCGCCGGATTGCCGAAGCTTCGCAGCGCCGCCAAACGCGCTTCATCCTGGTTCATACCGCTGGCCAGGTTCTCAGAGATTTGCTGCTGCAAGTGAAACTGCAGCTCAGCGCTCAGCCGCTCCGTTTCGGCTCTCCGCCGAAACAGCATCAACACCGCCATGCGAAATCTCTCTAGCCAACGCATCCGCACCTCCTGCTTACAATCCGCTCTCTACAACCAGGTTGATCGCGGTCGAAAGCCGGTTCCAGTTCTCCAGCTCCCGCTCCAACTGGCTCCTTCCGGCAGCAGTCAGCGAGTAGAATTTCGCCGCGCGTCCGCTTTCGGCTTCACGCCATTTGGCGCGGATCCATCCCTGCTGCTCCAGCCGGTGCAGCGCCGGATAGAGCGACCCTTGCTGCACCTGCAAAGCTTCATTGGAGATTTGCTGGATACGCTTGGCGATCGCCCAGCCATGCTTCGGTTCCAGAGAGATGGTTTTCAGTATCAGCAAGTCGAGCGTGCCCTGTACTAGATCGCTTGGTTTTCCCATACCATGACTATCTACATCATCTAGTGTAGATAGTCAACAATACGCGGGCAGGAGAGAACTCGTTCCCGGCAATTTTCAAGGCGCCATCGCCGGACTTGTTTGGGGGCATTCCGCACCGTCGTCGTTATGACGCTGGGCGGAACGGCGGGGAGAAGATTAAAATATGCCATCGGTCGTGCCGGCCGAGCCTGGGGACCCATGGCAGGGAAGCAAAACAACACGTTTGAGGTGACCTGCCCGGATTGCGGGGCCATGCTCAAGATCGATCCCGCGACGCGGGCTATCGTCTCCCACACGCCCGCTCCGCGAAAGCGCACCTTCGAGGATTTTGAGACGGCGGCTCGCGCCATGCGGGACCAGGACGAGCGCAAAGAGAGTATTTTTCGCCAATCGGTGGAGGCGGAAAAAAATAAGCAGGATCTGATGGAGAAGAGGTTTCAAGAAGCGCTGCGCAAAGCCAAAGAGACGCCGGACGAGGGCAAGCCCCTGCGTGACTTCGACCTGGACTGAACTAGCTGCCGTATTTGTCGTCTGGTGCAACCGTTGAGCCCCAGGATATCTCTCAGAGAGACAGAAACGCATAAGGAGATTGGAGATGGCCATCGCACAACTTCCGCAGCACGCTTCCTCTGCCGGCAGCCGCCCGGCTTCTCGGCACAACGGAACAATGGGATTGCGGTTCCTGGCCGTGACCTCATTGGCTGCCGGAGCGATCCTGCTCATTGCCGGGAGACGCTCCGCCGCACTGGCGGCTTGCGCGGTAGGCGCAACGATCGCTCTTCTTGAAGATCCTCATTACGCCGGCGATCTGTGGAAGAGCGTTCCCTCCGGCATTCAATCTGGAAAACGAATGTTGGCTCGGGTCGAAGGCTTTGTGGAAGATGTGGAGACTCAGCGCGAGAAACTTCACGGCATATTGCAAAGAGCGCAGCTTCGCTAGCTTTTGATCCTCTCGGTGTCCTCTGGGCGCAATGGAAATGGCGTCAGTGGCTCCGCTCGACCAGATACTTCGCCAGCATTTTGAGGCCGTCGGCCCGGTCGCCATATTGATCGAGTTGAGAGAAGGCTTCCGCGATCAGCCGCTGCGCGTCTTTGCGGCTTTGCTCAATTCCATAGACCGCGGGCCAAGTCGCCTTGTCGCTCGCTACGTCCTTACCGGCCGTTTTGCCCAGTTGCTCAGAGCTTTGCGTCACGTCGAGCACGTCGTCCACGATCTGGAACGCCAGTCCGGCTTTACTGCCGAACTCGTGTAGCCGGGTGACGTCCTCGGTCAGGCCGCCGGCGTAAATTCCCCCGCTCACCAGACTGGCCCGGATGAGCGCGCCGGTTTTGGCGCGATGGATCGCTTCCACCATCTTCGCTGTCGGCTTCTGCGTCTCGCCTTCGAGATCCATCACTTGGCCGCCGATCATCCCCCCCACTGTTCCGGTTGCTTGAGCGATCGTGCGCACGATCTCCACCGTCTGCGCGGCGGAGCAGCGCATTCGGGCCAAGACCTCATAGGCTTGCGTTTGCAAAGCATCTCCGGCAAGGATGGCGATGGCCTCGCCGTAGGCGACATGGCAGGTGGGTTTGCCTCGGCGCAAATCGTCGTTATCCAATGCCGGCAGGTCGTCATGGATCAGCGAGTAGGTATGAAGCATCTCGATGGCCGATCCAAGATCTTCAATCCCTTCCAGGCGCCGCTCTTCGGTTCGCGCCGAGGGGTCCCCGGCGATCATCCGAGCGGCTTCCATACACAACGCCGGGCGCAGTCTCTTGCCGCCGGCGAATACGCTGTGCCGCATGGCCCGATGAATGGAAACGGGCTCCTCGCCGGCGCCCGGCAGCAGACGATCCAGCGCTTGGTCGATGCGCTTGGCATCAGCCTCTAACACGTCGCGAATGCTGGTCTGCATCTGCATCATCATACCTGACCGAACTACCTCATCGAAGCAATGCCTATGGCTGCCCGGCCACCCGTTTCGCGCGCCGGCGCTCGCCAGTCGCCAGCGGAAGCAGCAGCAGTAGCGAAAGGAGCGAAATCGCATCGCCCGCGATCACGTCGCCGGTTGTCTTCCACTGCACGTCGATCACATTTCGCATGCTATTTGACTCTGCGGCGAGCCGAATCGCCATCAGACCGTCCGGCCTTTGTGGACGATCCGAAACCGCTTTTCCGTTCAACGTCACCTGCCACGCCGGATAATCCATGAGGCGCAAAACGGCATATCCGCCTGGGACGCCGTCGATGCGAATCGTCCAGTGCTCGGCATTCCTCTCTGTCACGGCGACCTTCGCCTTTACTGCTCCGGAGGCGTTCGGAACCCACTGTGGGTTAGGTGTCTGCGTTTCATCCTCGTTCACCTCATCGCCCTGGGGGCTTTGGAGCACGCGAACCAGGGGCAGCGCTTGCTGAATGTTCGCGCCGTCGGCTCCCTGCGGCATGTATTGATCGCTGCCCTCGACCCCCGCTGCAATCGGCCCCGCCCGAAAAGCGGCCCAGCGCGGGATGACTGCGTCCTCACCGTCGCAAACCTGAAAGAAAACGCGCTCGCCGCCCGCAACCAGCGCCAGTACCGCCAACGCCACGGCGGCGCGGCGCACCCAGGCGGCCCGGGCCGGTCGCGCTGTAGCGCCGCCGCCGAGGGCCATGCCGAGGAAGAAGCATGCCGCCACCGCCGCCGCCAGCGTGCAGCGCCAGGGGAACTGCAGGAACTGGAGCTCCGGCGCCGCTCGCCACACCGGCATGCTGACTGGGAATTGCAGAAAAAGGATCACCGGCAGGAACGACAGCAGTGCGATCCGAGCGCGCGATCCGGAAGGCTGCCGCAGCGCCACGCCGGCCGCCCAAGCCGCCACTGCGATTTCACCGGCAAAAATCCATGAAGCGGTGCGCAGCACCTGATCGTGCAGGAGGTCGCCAGTGTGCCCAAACAGGAAGCCGTCCTGCACGCGCGCTCCCGGGGAGACGGCGAGCGAGATCTGAACCCAGGCGCGCTCATACGCCGCCGGCACGATGTAGAAGGCGGCTAGGCCCAGGCCCAGCGCCATTCCGCCGGCAGCGCGCAGCACCGGCCACATTCTTCTTTCCAGCAGGGCCATGGCCAGCGCCAGAAACGCAAGCATGTAGCTGGCCAGCACCGCTGCGGGAGCGTCGGAGAGCCATATCGCGGCCATGGCGAGCCCCAGCATGGCGATCGATGGCGATCGCCGCAGCGCGAACAGCACAACCAGCGGCAACGCGGAGGCGGCAAGCAATTCGCCGTAAGCGGAGCGTTCGTAGACGACGAAGAGCGCATACGGATTCACTGTGTACAGGCAGGCGGCGAACACTGCGCTTTCCCTGCTTACCCACTCCCGCGCCAGCAGATACATGCATGCTCCGCCCGCCGATAGGGCGAATAGCACGAAGAGAACCGGAGCCGCCGTCCAAGAAGTGGCGCCGGAGGCGATTCCGGCGCCGATGCTGCCCAGCGCGGCGCCCAGAAGCCAGGAGGCCGGAGGGTAGAAGATGAGTCTCGGCTCGCCTGCACCATAGTTCGCATCTTGGAGCCAGCGCGGATAAGCCAGCCCATGCCGCCAAGCGCGCGCAACCTCCATCCAAGAAAGCAGGTGGTAATTGAAATCGTGCCCGCAGGAGGTCCCGCGCATCAGCAAAGGAACAACGGCCGCCAGCGCGGCGCCCAAAATGGCAAGCGCCACTGCCCATGCGGAATGGCGCAGGCCATGTTGATGCGTGCGGGGACTGCTGGCGGGCGATCGGGTCACGGATGGGCTGCGAATCTTCAGTTTGCGTCATTGTCTCACCGCCGGAGTGCGCAGCCCGGCGGGCGTGGGCTTGACACCCGGCTTAGACCCGGCAATCCTAATCATTCCTCAAATTGCCGCCGCTGCAGGCGGGCGGTCAACGCAGGTGGGAGGTTCATGGCGGTTTCCGAAACGGATGTGCGCGTCTTCTATCACGACAAGTGTTTCGACGGAGCTTGCTCGGCGTCGCTGTTCACTCGCTTCCATCGTGAGTGCATCCGCAACGACGGCCGTTACCAGTATCATGGGCTGGTGCATCGGGCTGGCGCACTCTTCCGCGAAGAGGATTTCAGCGGTGATGAAAACGCGATCGTGGACTTCAAATATTCCGCTTCCCCGCGCATCACATGGTGGTTCGATCACCATCTCAGCGCCTTTCTGACTCCGGAGGATCAGCAGGATTTTCTGCTCAGCCAGCAGACGGCGAAAGGCCGCGACCGCCGCTTCTATGACCCCAGCTACACCTCTTGCACCAGCTTTATCGCCCACATCGCGGAGACCCGCTTCGGCTTCGATTGCGGGCCGGTAGCCGACCTCGTGCACTGGGCCGACATTGTCGACGGCGCGCTCTATTCGACCCCGGAGGCTGCCGTCGGGATGGCGGAGCCGGCCATGAAGCTCACGCTGATCATAGAATCGAGCCAGGACCCTGCATTCATTCCCCGGCTCATCCCGCTTCTCACCTCGATGAGCCTGGCAGAAGTGCTGGCGCAGCCCTTCGTGGCTCCACTGCTGCCGCCCCTGCTCGAGCGCCATCAGGAATCTCTCGCGCTCATTGCCGAGCGCTCGAAGTCCGTCGATGGAACAATCTATTTCGACATCACCGACCGCCCGCTGGAGGGCTACAACAAATTCATCCCCTACTTGCTGCATCCCGAAGCCACTTACAGCGTGGGTCTGAGCAAGTCCAGTTTTCGAACCAAGATTGCCGTTGGGTCTAATCCGTGGGCCAAGGCCCGCCCGGAGCAGATGCTCAATCTCTCGACGATCTGCGAACGTTATGGAGGCGGTGGTCACGCCCGCGTGGGAGCCATCTCCTTCCCGCCCAACCGCGAGGATCAGGCTCGCGAAGCGGCGGCAGAGATCGTGCGTGAGTTGCGCGCCCACAATCCCGCCGATCACTAGAGCAAAAGCACAGATGGTGTAAGGTGAAAAGCGGCTCTTCACGCAGCCGTTCGATCAAGGAATGGCTGCACATAATCCGGTCTCACCACATCACAGTATCTGTGCTTTTGCTTCAACCCCAAGGAGAAGTTCATGAAGCTTTATCGTTCCGCCGTCGGCTACATCGTCGAAGAGGGAGGCCATTACTATGCTGGATCGGGCCTCTCATGGGATGAGCTGATCGCCCGCGGCGATCTGCTCGCCTACCTGAGGAAGTCCCTCTCCGGGCTGCGGCCGCTGGATGCGCGCTCCTTCGCCGGAATCGAGCCGCTGATCTTGCCGCCCATCGTAAGCCAGGAGGTTTGGGCCTCCGGCGTCACTTACTTCCGCAGCCGTGACGCCCGCATGGAGGAGTCAAAGTCGGCGGGCGGCGGTGATTTCTATGACCGTGTCTATGCTGCGGAACGGCCCGAACTCTTTTTCAAGGCCACGCCGCCGCGCGTGGTGGGCCACCGCGGCCGGGTGGCTATCCGGCGCGACTCCACCTGGTCGGTGCCGGAGCCGGAACTCACGCTGCTGGTGAACCCGGAAGGAAAGATCGCCGGATACACCGCCGGCAATGACATGAGCTCGCGCGATATTGAGGGCGAAAACCCTCTCTATCTGCCGCAGGCAAAAGTTTATGACCGGAGCTGCTCGCTAGGACCGGGGATCCTCATCGCCGAGGAACCGCTGCCCTCCTCCACCGGCATTCAAATGGAGATCCTGCGCGGCGGCCAGAGCGCCTTTTCCGGCGCAACCACCCTGCACGAGCTGAAGCGGCCTCTAGCGACGCTCGTGGAGTATCTCTATCGCGAGAGCAGCTTTCCAAACGGCTGCTTTCTGCTGACGGGGACCGGGATTGTGCCTCCGGATTCCTTCACCCTGAAGCACGGCGACGTCATCCACATCACCATCGCGGGAATCGGCACCCTGATCAACGAAGTGGGCTAGGCAAGAGGGGGGCGGCTGCAGCCGGGAGAAGAGGGTTCAATGCGCACCGGCTCCAAGTCTGACGCGCCCCGGCGCAGCGCCTCCAATCGTTTCCTGATTCCGTCGCACAAAGCCGCCGCCGGTAGTCCGCCGAAGCTTTCAGGATAGCGTTCGAGCCGTCGCAGCGCGCCTTCCAACAACCGCAGAGCGCCCAACGAATTCTTTCGTTGCAGGTGATGGAAGGCGGCTGCGATCTGAATGATCCCCTGCAGAAAGGTCTTTTCCGGCTCCGGCGCGCGCAACCACACGCTTTCCCACTCCTCATGCGCCTCAAAAAACTTGTGCTCCCGATAGCAGCGCAAGCCCTCGGCCAGCTCTCCCTGCTCCCAATCAAGATCCATTTGCTGCAGCCCCCGGCCGAATCCCTTGTACGTGTTTCGGGATCGGTTTCGCAGTCCCGCAAGAGGGAACCGCCTTACCATGGTATTCGGGAGATGCTGATTCGCTCATGGCTGTACTGCCCCATCGCGAACCCGTTGCGGCGCCGGCGCTGATCCAGATTCCGGAGGGCTGGTATTGGATGGGATCTTCCACCGGCCAGGATGTGGAGTCGCCGGTGCATCGGGTCTGGGTCGACGGCTTTGCGCTTGCGGCGACCCAGGTCACGGTGGAGGAGTATGCGCGCTTTCTCAGCGTATCCGGCGCGCCGCCGCCACCCTTCTGGAACGACGCAAACTTCCGTCATCCGCGGCAGCCGGTGGTGGCTGTCTCCTGGTTTGAAGC
>JANWJB010000180.1 GCA_025449575.1 Acidobacteriaceae bacterium | reverse complement strand
TGCCTTGCATGTCATTCGCTTTCGCTGACCTACCTCTATGCTCCTTAAAACTTTCCCAGAAGAGGCATTCGGATGGTGATCAGTGGCGACCAATTCATCAGTTCGGCAACCGCGCAGAGATCCCCCCCGCCATGAACAGCCTACCGGCAAAGGTATGGCGGTTGCAACGCCAGGAACTACGTGGCGCGCGCCCTGGGATGCCATCGCGGAACAGCAACGTGCCGAAGAAGGGATGGTCGAGAAGCAGCGTAGTCCGCGCCTTTTGGATGCGGACCTCGCTTGGGATCTGATGTGTGAGAAGCATAAACTGGCATCCATATATTCATAAAGTGGCAGGGACGAGGGAACTGACGGAAGAGGCGGCATGACCGATCGTGGAGCGCCTTCAGGAATGGATGAGGGACTGGGCTTTTCACCGGCTATTTGAGAATCGAATCAGCGTTTGCCAAAATGGCGGTACGCCTTATTTGGCTCCGGTACTGCGAACAATTCCATTATCCTCGACGGCGAGGGAAAACAGTCCGCGGGGCAAGCGAGGTGTCAGCGATCTCGTATTTGCCCAGGGGGATGGCCGTCGCTTCGGTTACCGCCGGCCTCAGAGCGCCTGGGGCTTCCCAAACGCTGATATCCCGGATGCACTCCACGCGTAAGCCCCTGGTGATCGGCGATTCGCAGCAATAGACTACCAAGCTGGTCGCGCTCCTCCCTGCTGAGCGCGGAGAGTAAAGCATCCTGGTGCTCCCGCGCGACCTTGCCGATGCTCTCCAAGGCTTCCTCACCATTCTTTGCCAGGTAGAGGGAATACAGGCGCCGGTCATCCGGGTTGGCTCTGCGCTCTACCAGACCCCGTTTTTCGAGGTTGTCCACGATCGCCACCATGCGGCTGGGGTGAATCCGCAGCTTCGCCGCAAGCTCCTGCTGGCTTAGGCCCGCAGCGATGCGCAGCAACCGCAGGATTCCTGCGTCCGGAGGTGCGAGTTCGAGAACCTTCAATCTTTCAGCAAATTGCGATGCGGCATGCGCTCCAAGCTGGGCAAGAAGGAACGCCGGTTGACTGATTCCCATTTCACGGTGATTCATCGTGAAAATAATTATTGCACGTTTTATTCGTTTACTATATAAATGATTTCGTTATGAAATCTACTCCTCGATTCCGTGGCCCATCTTTGATTCTGCTCGCGACGGTTTCCATCCTGCTATTCGTGGCCAGTCTCGTGGCAGCATTCGCCCTCCGGCATGGAGCGTCTTACGTAACGCCCTTTGCGCCGGCCAAGGCATTGCGCGCGTTCTTTACGCAAAGCCCAACAGCCGTTCGCGTGAGCAGCTTCTTCCTCTTCGGCTCTGCGATTCCCTTTGGGATTTTCGCAGTCACAACCGTCAGCAGGTTGCGCTTCATGGGCGTCCGCGCAGCAGGAACGAACATTGCTCTTCTCGGCGGCTTGATCGCAACGATCGCGCTGCTGCTTTCCGGCATTGTGGGCTGGCTCCTGTCCGTGCCGGAAGTGTTGTCTTCGACTCCCGTCGTGAAGGCGACCGATTATCTCAACTTCCTGCTCGGCGGAGTCGTTTACGCGGTCGGATTTGGTCTTCTGGCCGCCGGGGTGTCCGTCACAAGCTACTTCATGCGACTTACTCCGCGCTGGATCGTGGTTCTCGGAATGGTCGTTGCATTGGCAGGAGAACTCTCCTCGTTCAGCCTCATCGTGTACCCGGCAAACTTCTTTATTCCGATCACAAGATATGCCGGCTTCGTCTGGATGCTGGCTACTGCTGTTGCTCTGACGAGAGATCGAAGATCGCCGGGGAGCGCAGGCTGAGTCAGCCGGCGTCTCCTCTCAAGTTCCGGCCGCCGGCGGCAGCCAACCGAACTAGCTCACCCAAGGAAACCTGCCCTGGAGGTGATCAATCGATGCGCGCGATTCTCTGTCTTTCATCATGAAGAACGCCTCGCGCAGTAAGCGAGGCGCATTGCTGACCATGGCGAGCGTAGCCCTGTCATTTTGCCTTCTAGCTGTACTGATGGTGCTTATCACGCGCTCTACCTGGCTCCGCCTGCACCCCCCGGCCAGGCGCTTCCGTCTTACTCAGGAAGGTTGTTGGGATTGGGTTGTCTTGCATCCGCGCTCGCGCCTGCTGAGGCGAAGATAATTTGCCCAAATAAAGAGTGCCCCGAGCCAGATTACAAAGGCGACGCCGATTCTGCCGCTCAGATCGGTCTGCCAGCCCGGCAGGAAGAGATGGAATGTGACCCCAAGCGGCAGCAGAGCGAAATAGATGCTCGAGAGGATGGCGCTCGCTCGCCTGTGCCTACTGGGTCATAGTTCGCCGCATAGCTATAGACCGTCTGCCGCGTTGGCCAGGCCGTCCTAGCACCACCGCCCCTCGCCAGTCGTCGAGAGTGAGTTCGTCTGCTATTCGTTCTTCAGCGCCCGCATTGGGTCGAGCGAAGCGGCGCGCCGGGCGGGAAACAATATCGCAACTGCCGAAACCAGCAGGATCATACCTGCACTGATGAAATAGGTCGATGTCCCGGCGGATGGAGAACTCTTAAGCAGGTGTCCAATTCCCCGCATCAAGAAAACGGTTATGGCAGACCCCGTGAGCAACCCAATGCCAATTTCGATGACCACTTTTCTGGCGACTGACACGACTACGCGACTGCGTTTTGCACCGAGCGCCACGCGTATTCCAATTTCCCTGGTTCGGAGAACCACCGTACGCGTCAGTAACCCGTACATGCCAAGCGCCGTAAGCATGAGCGCCAGAAGAGCAAACGCACCGGACACACTGACCAGCATCCGTTCACGGTTCAGATCCGAGTCTTCCAACTGTCGGAATGTGGAATATCTAACTTCCATCGCGCCTGGGACGATCTCTTTGACGGCATCGTGAAGCGCGGCACTGCCTAGAGCATCGGTCTCAGCACGAACGAGGAGATTGACGCTCCCAAGGTTGGTGAAGAACTTCGAATTTGCCTCTCCCTGCACGTCGGGTGAAATGACGTTGTAAACCACCTGCGGCGGCGGCATCCGCAGAGAAACCACTCGCGCATTTTCAGCGACAGCGACGACGAGGCAGCCGTGTTTTGGATCAAGATTACTTCCGTCCGGTTGCCCGGCCGTTGATGCGTAGACAATCCGGCCGACGGCACTCTCCCCGGGGAAGAACCGGGAGGCGAGATTGTAACTCAGAACACATTGCGCCATAGCACCTCGGGCTAGAGGCGCCGTGCTTTCTCCCGCCAGGAGGCGTGTTCCCACAGCGTTGAAATAATTGGGCGAGATCCATTGATCCAAAACCTTCTCGTCGCTGTGTAGATCACCGCGCGCATCGATCGCAAATTGCCGGCTGGCCCCGCCAGAGTATCCCGAGAGCAGCTGGGACTCCGTAAAGCCAGATGCAATCACACCGGGTTGCTCGCGGACCTTCCGCAGCAATTCGCCGACGAGCCTTTGCTTCTCCGCAGGGTTGGACTTGAGAGCAGACAGAGAAATAGACGCCAGCACCGTACCATGAGCATTCAGACCCGAATCTCGTGTCAATAAACGAGCCAGGGTCCCGCCCAGCAGCACGGCCGCCGTTACAAGACTGACGCTGACGGCCACTTGCGCCGCGACTACCCAACCGCCCAGCCGCTTCGCTGACACACTGCAGTCACTCGCCTTGAGGTCGATGGCAGGATCGGTTCTTGCGGCCCGAAATGCCGGCCAGAGCCCTGCGCCGAAAGCTACAAGAAGACAGACGCACGCGTTAAATCCAAAAATGATCCCATTGGGGTGCACATTCATTGAAGATGCGCCGCCCCTTGCCCCAAGCATCGTTATCAATCCGTGTGCCGCTCCCCAACCCAAAAGTACGCCGCCGGCCAGACCGGGAATGACGAGAAGACCGGTCTCCGTGAGCACTTGTGCGATGATCCGGCGCCTGCCCGCTCCCAATGCGCTTCGCACCGCGTATTCCCGCTGCCGGCCGCTCACTCTTGCCAACATCACGAGGGCGGTGTTCAGACACGTCAATACCAAGAGAAATGCAACCAGTAACTCCAATACAAGAAGCGGACGGGAATATACCTCCTTTACCCACGAAATACCGTTTCGTCCACTCCGCGCTCGCAGGCGATAATCCTTGAAGAATCGATTCAAGTAAATACCAGTCGGGTCGGCTTCCCGGCGAATTGCCGGCTCCATTGACTCGACTTCCGCATTCGCGTCGGCAACGGACACACCGGACTTCAGCCTTCCCAAAACATAGAGTCCAAAATGCTTCGGACTATTCAAGATTCCTTGACCATAAAGAGTATCTTCGAAAGAAAGCGGCACGTAGACCGCGGGACGGAAATTCGCTGTCAGCCCCTGGAATGCCTGCGGCATCACGCCTACGACAGTTACAGGATGCCCCCCGAGAAAAATAGACTGGCCTATCGCGTCCGAGTTTCCCTGAAACTTCTCCCGCCAAAAGTCATAACTCAGTACGGCGGGAACACCTCGCACGCCTTCCCCAGTCTCCGCCGCCGGCGCGAAAAAGCTTCCAAGATAGGGTTGAATCTCCAGCACTCGAAAGGCACTGCCGCTCAATAGTTGAATGTGAACCGGTTCCAGTCCGCTCCCACTCCGCAAATCGGCATTATCGCTTATCCAGGCAAGCAGGCCTATACAGTCTCTTTGCCGCTTTTCCAACGCGTCATACATGGGGCCGCTCAATCCCATCGTGGTCGGCTGGCCGTTGTCCATCACGTATTGGAGCAGCCTCCCCGGATGAGGGACAGGCAGGCCCTTGAGAATGACAGCCCAGGTCAGAGTAAAGACAGCCGTGTTCGCGCCGATGCCTAAAGCAAGCGTAGCGACCGCAACTAAGGCAATGCCGGGAGACTTCCACAGTTGCCGGATCGCATAGCGGACATCGCGCCAGAGGTTGTCGAACGAGACAAAGCTGTTCATCTGCCAGATCCGCTCACGGATCACAGTGGGATTGCCGAACTTCACATAGGCTTGACGCCGCGCTTCCTCAGCGGAAAGGCCCCGCGCAATGTTGTCGTCAATCTCATGCGCAAGATGATCTTCCATCTCGCGTACGCGCTCTTGATCCCACTGACGGCGGCGAAGAACTCGGCGGAGTTTCATCGTTTCCTTCTCACTAGCTACTCTGCAATGCTTGTATCGCCCAGAATGCGACCGATTGCCTCAACCAGCGTCCGCCATCGTCTCGTCTCCGCACGAAGCTGCTTGCGACCGGCCGCAGTTAGACGATAGAAGCGTGCTTTGCGGTTGTTCTCACTGAGTCCCCAATAGGAAGAGACCCAGCCTCGGTCCTCGAGCCGGTGCAAAGCGGGATAGAGTGACCCTTGCTCAATTTGCAACACTTCGTCCGACGTGCGCTCAATGGCATGAGCGATGGTATGGCCGTGCGCCGGCCCCATCACCAAGGTCCGCAGGATAAGCATGTCCAGCGTACCCAGGAGCATTTCTTGAGACTCTTGCGATCCGGCCACGCCACACCCCTAGACGTTCTATGGGATCACACTATACCAACAAAAGGTCCAGGGAAAGGAGATTCCTCAGAGTGCTCGCGTCAGGGCGCTTATTGTCCGCTACCCTGCGGCGGCGAGCAAGCACAGGCAACGAAGGAAAAAGCCGCCCGCCAAAGTGACGGCGCCGCCCGGCGCAAAGCTGCTGGTTGGCCGCGAGGAGGCGACAGTCAGACTCTCTATCAGCGTTCGATCCGTCGATTCCTTGCCGGCAGACTTTGAAAAGATAGACAGAATAAGCCTAAAAGCAAGGATCGCCGGAGCACACAATCGCTGGGTGGCGGATGGAACGTCCCCGGCTGAACCAGCGGCTGCCGCCATCCTATTGCACCGTCAACCGCAGTAGCCAGTTGGTTGGAACGCTCGGCGAGGTAGCGGAAACAGTAACCGTGTATTCTCCCGGAGGAGTCGCCGTCACGGTGGCTCCCCCGCCGCCGGAGCAGGATGCCATCCTCACCACCATTCGACCACTTCTCAGAAGCGCCACCGGATAGCCGCTCAGCGGCAGCCGTCGAAGCTTTCATGTTCCTCGAACACGAGAAGAAGACCTTCTTCTCATAACCACGGGAGGTAAGGAAGTGGAAGTCCCTGTGTGTCTATAGCGGAGGCGCTCGTTCTTCATGCTTGTGAGAATACTTCAGCCGCCCTTATCCCCGGTCCCCAAATGCGAGGGACCGGGGGCACCCCATCGGCGGAAAGTGTCATCGGCACCGCGGCCACCTAGCCAATTAACGTTCGGGTGGATTGGCGGGCGGGTTTTGATCCCTATCGCGGAGCTTGAACGATTCGCTCGTATGGACCATCCTCAGCGAATCGCCTGTCGATGCGGAGTGGGGTTCCCCACAAGTCGTTTAGGCTCCCTCATCCATTGCTTGTGCATTTCAGTAATGCGCGCCATCGCGTTTGCTCCTTAGAGGATCGCCTTTGCACGGAGCAGGGCCAGGTCTATGTAGCTGCGCTTACTTTGAGTATTTATTGGCGGCTCCGGGTGTGGGGAGATTATCGGAGACCTGCGATCCCCGGGCATGGGTCCGGCTGAGGCCAGAGGTTAGCGTGATGCCGGTGCCGGCCACCAGCGTTCCCGCCGCGTGGGGGAACTTCAGCGGCGACTCGATCGAGAGTACCGGCGCGCCTCGTCTACCGCCCGGGACAACGACCGCGGTCTCCTGCTCCGCGCCCTCACCAATAGTAATGGCGTTGCCGGGCCGAAACCCGAAGGGGTTTGCCACGGGGATGGCGGTGGCTCCCGCCGAGATTGCGCTTTCCGTAGTCGTCGCGCCTGCGGTACCTACGGTTGCGATGGTTGCCGTCTCCTCATTCCCGCCGGAATCGATCCGGATCGATTGGCCGGGGCGAAAACCCTCGACGGAGACCACCTTGATATTGGTCGCGCCAGGATTGGTCGAAGCGGAGACAGAGGCCGCAGCCAGCGTCGTCACCGACTGAACATGGAAGTCCTTGCAGTTGCTGTCGGTATCCGCGCCATCGGGGTATCGTCCCAAACTGAAGCCCGCCCCGCCGGCCGGCCGTTGCACGACCGCGATGCATCCGCCTCCACTCTGATCGCCCTCCAGCGTAGCCAACTCAGGACTTGCAATGGTTCCATTGGCGCTGGAGTTGCTCTGCTGCGAGCCATAGACCATCGCATCGACAACGGCCTTGCCGCTTGCGTCGATCAGCGCGATGGAGCCGGCGCTCGGCGAGAGCATGGCTCCGAACCACTGATTGGGGACGTGCTCTCCCTGATAGCCAGCCTTTGCCGCCGCCGTATCCAGTACCGGCGCGCCATAGGCGTGGCCACGCGCCAGCGGGCGGTCCAGCGTAATGCCGGAGCCAAGCGCCTGCACGGCATCCCCGCTCAAGTGCGGAAAACGCGTCGCCGGCGAAAAGCTGATTCCCGTGCCCGCATCAGAAACATCCACGCCGGCCGCATGGTCAAGCCGTAGCGGAGCGGCCAGACCAACTCCCGCACCATCGGCCCCGCTGC
>JANWJB010000179.1 GCA_025449575.1 Acidobacteriaceae bacterium | reverse complement strand
GTCGGCTTTGCTCCTCGATCCCACTTTCGCTCCTCTGGATTCCAGCCGTCGTTCCGTAATTCCGGGTGGCGATGCCGGCCGTGACCTCCAGGCTCCGAAGGGAGGATACCCAGACGTTCGGCACTAGGAGTTTGTTGAAAAACGCGCCGAAGTCCCGAGCGAGGCGCAAGATAATGTGTACTGCTCCAGACGCCGTCCCCACATCCTGGATGCTCGACGGGAGATGAACATGTTTTTCAACAAACTCCTAGCGAGGGGGTGCTTGTAAACTGGTCCCAACTGGAATGCCCAAGTTGGAACCCGACCATTCAGGGGGCCGCGGACTCAAGCGGAACTGCGAGAATGAGTGTCCGGTTCGGTCGGCGCCAAATAGGGCATGAACTGGGTGACAAAGAGCTGGGCAGGAAGATTGAGCAGCTTTCAGCTTGGTATTCAAGTGAATTTGGAGGATCGGGTGAAGAAAACCTCAGTGAGCAGAAGACAGTTTGCGAAAAGCTTGGCATTGGCTCCGTTGGGCCTGAGTGCCGCTGCCGCCTTCGGACAATTGGCCTCTCCATCCGAGGCTCCGAACCCAGCGAACAGCGGCCTGCAGGAGAAGCGAAAGCTGAAGAGACCGCCCAACATGCGCTTCTCCATTCAAGAATCCGATCCGTTTGCCGACCCCCTGGTGTTTACCAGCAAGCCCAGCGAAACGCGGATTCAGCCTTTTCAGATGAATGAGGTAGTGCTCGACCGGGGTCCGCTGCAGCAGGCCCGCGACTGGAGCCGCGGCTACATGATGCGCCTGGCCAACGATCGTCTCTTATATAACTTTCGGATCACGGCCGGTCTTCCTTCCAATGCCACACCGCTCGGGGGCTGGGAGGCGCCCAAATCGGAATTACGGGGCCATTTTGTTGGGCATTACCTCTCCGCGTCTGCGTTGCTCGCCGCAAGCGGTGACACTGTCATGAAAGCAAAGGCGGACAGCCTTGTTGCCGGCATTGCGGAGTGCCAGGAGAAGCTTGGGGATAGCGGCTATGTCGGCGCATATCCAGAGGAGTTCTTTGTGCGCTTGGATAAGCGCGAGAATGTGTGGGCGCCTTTCTATACCTTGCACAAGATCATGGCGGGGCTATTCGACATGAGCAATCTCGCCGGAAACGAGCAGGCGCGCGATGTGCTGTTGAAGCTCGCTGGATGGGTCGACAACTGGACCGCGGCAAAGCCCGAACCTCATATGCAAGACATCTTGAATACGGAATATGGCGGCATGAATGAGGTTCTTTACAATTTGGCTGCCGCGACGGGCGACGACCGTTGGGCCCGTACGGGCGACCGGTTTACGAAGAAGATCTTCTTCACGCCGCTTGCGATGCGCCGGGACGAGTTGAAGGGCCTGCATGTCAACACCCATGTACCGCAGGTGATTGGCGCGGCAAGGCGTTATGAACTCTCCTCGGATTATCGCTTTGGCGATATCAGCCGGTTCTTCTTCGAGACCGTGTCAGAGGCGCGAACCTACTCAACCGGAGGCTCTGGCGACAACGAGCATTGGCTAACTCGGCCGCACCATCTGGCTGCGGAGATGAAAGTCAGCTCGCACCATCAGGAATGCTGCTGCGCCTACAACATGATGAAGTTGTCCCGGCACCTCTATAGCTGGACCGGCGATCCCCGCTACGTTGAATATTATGAGCGCAACCTATTGAATCATCGTCTCGGGGCCATCGAGCCGGTGACCGGGCACACAACCTATTTTCTCTCTATGTCGCCCGGCGCATGGAAAACGACCTGCACCGAAGACCAGTCATTTTGGTGCTGCAACGGCACTGCCCTTGAGGAATATGCCAAGCTCAACGATTCGATCTACTATCATGAGCGGGATTCGCTTTACGTAAATCTCTACGCCGCTTCTCACCTGCACTGGAAAGATCGCGGCATACGCCTCAAGCAAGAGACCGTTTTCCCGGAGGCCGGACATAGCGTGCTGACGATTCAGTCCGCGCCCTCCACCCGGTGGACCATGCATCTTCGAATTCCGGCCTGGACAACGAATGCGAATGTGATCAAGATCAACGGCCGGCGTCTGGAAGCGCAAGGCAGCCCCGGCAGCTATCTTGCCCTTACTCGCGTGTGGAAGGCCGGGGACCGCGTCGAATTGACGCTACCTATGCAACTTACCCACGAGGTCCTCGAAGACGACCCGAGCCGGCAAGCATTTTTGTACGGGCCGCTGGTCCTAGCCGGTCAATTCCCGCTGGGTCAACTGGATGACAAGCTGAAACACGCGCAAGGGCCGGATATCTGGGCGGCGCCTCCGCTCCGAGTGCCGTCGCTCGCCTCCGACGGCGCCCGGCCGGAGGAATGGATAAAACCAGTCCCCGGAAAAGCGCTGACGTTCCATGCCATCAACCAACCCGAAGAGGTCGTATTCCGTCCTCTGAATCAGAGTTGGGGGAGATTTGCCGTGTATTGGTCCGTTTCTTGATCGGCGAGTTAAGGCCAGTAGCTTGAGTGCTTAACTGTCCACTTAGCTCATCGTTGCTTGGCTGATTCGGGATGAAATGAGGCCCGGGCATTCGTCCAAGGGAATCTGTCCGGGCTCCCACCCAATCTCCCGCCGAAGCCCTGGACGAGTATGCACGCAACAAGGACGCTTTGGAATTCCATTCAGAATATGAACCGGGCGTGACCGTGACTGCTTGATTGCTTCTGGCTCACATTCAATGAGAAACCCTAGGTCGTGAGCCAGAAGCGCTAGATCGTATAACCCGCCCGCTTGAATGGCATGGTCCGCACCCGCTCCCCGGTTGAAGCGTAGAGGGCATTGCCCAGCGCCGCGGCCAGAGGCGGCACGCAGGGTTCGCCCAAGCCCGAGGGGCGGAAGTCCGACTGGATGAAATGAACTTCCACCGGAGGGGCGCTGCGCATCCTCAGAATTGGGTAGTCGCCGAAATTAACCTGCTTTATGCGGCCCTGCTCCGCCGAAATCTCCAGTCCCATGGCGGTGGACAGCCCGTCTATGGCACCGCCCTGCGCCTGGTTTTCCGCACTGCTCATGTTGACGATGGGTCCGATGTCGCAGACCACCGTGATCTTGTGAACGGTAATGTGCTTGTTTGTGTCCACGCTGAGCTCGACTGCCTCGGCGACATGGCCTCCATAGGAGAAGGCGAAGGCAATGCCCAGCCCGCGCCCGCGAGGCAGCTTCTTCCCCCATCCCGATTTTTCCGCCGCCAACTTGAGCACGCCGGCCGCGCGTTTGGGATTGAAAATGCGGCTGGGATCGGTTGCCCAGCTGAGGTGGGCGGGCTTCTCCGGCGGAGTCAGCGGGCGGGAGAACCACTCCAGCAGGAACTCGACATGGTCGCGTCCCGCAGCCACGGAGAGCTCGTGCAAGAAGCTCCCCGCCACGAACATCTGCACATTGTCCGTTGGGCCACGCATGGCGCCACAAGGAATCTGCAGCGGCATCGCGCTGACGGCATAGCGCACATTGGGCGCCATGTCAGTGGGGAAGCTATTTCTGCTGAGAGCACCGCCTGACACCGGACGAGTGCCGTCGGCCGAGAAGGTGACAAGGTGGTTCTGGAAGGCAGACAGCTTCCCTGACTTATCGATAGCGCCCTTCAAAAAGTGATAGCCGCCGACACGGTAAAAATCGTGGGCAAAATCGTCTTCACGCTTCCACTGCAGTTTGACCGGTGCATTGACCTTCATGGCGATGGCTGCGGCTTCGCACAGGTAGTCATTGGCCAGCCTTCTGCCGAAGCCGCCTCCGGCGCGGGTCTGGTGAACGATCACCTTTTCATAAGGCAGATTTAGCATTCTCATTACCATCGCCTGACCGCGGTCTGCCTGCTGGCTCGGGGTCCAGAGCTCCATGGCGCCGTCGTGGAACCAGCCGGTGCTGTTCTGCGGCTCGAGCTGCTGATGGGAGACCATGGCATAGTCATAGGACGCCTCCGGCGCCTTAGCGGCGGAGGCAAAGGCAGCATCGACGTCGCCGACATTGTGCTCCGGAGCCGGGAGCTTAGCCGAAATCTCCTTCGCCTTGGCTGCTGCCTGGGTAAGCGAGTCCTTGGACGCATCGCTTTCGTCCCAATCCACTTTGAGCGCGGCCTTGGCTTTGAACGCCTGCCAGGTGGATTTCGCGATGATTGCAACGCCCGGCATCACCTCGGAGGGCTTACCGGTGCCCTCGAGCATAAAGGCATCGACCACACCTGGCATTTTTTTGATCTCGTCCAGGTTGGCGCTCTTCACTTTGCCCCCCACAGCCGGGCACATGGTGTAACTGGCGTATAGCATGCCAGGGAGCTGCACGTCGATGCCGAAGAGAGGCTGGCCGGTGACGACCTTCCGATTATCGACCCCGGTATAGCGCCTGCCCAGCAACTTGTACTCGGACCGCTTCTTCAGCGCTATGCTCGTCAGCTCCGGCACCGGCTGGGTGGAAGCCGCTTTGGCCAGAGAGCCATAGGACAGCTTACGGTCCGAGGACTTGTGACAGACGAAGCTGGCGGCGGCGGTGCACTCGCCAGCCGGCACGTTCCACTGACTGGCCGCGGCGGCGATCAGCATGGCGCGCGCGGTGGCGCCCGCTTGACGTAGCGGGTCCCAGCCGCGAGGGATCGAGGTCGAGCCGCCGGCCCCCTGAGAGCCGTAGACTCTAGGATCGATCGGCGCCTGATCGACCCGGACTGTCTTCCAGTCGGCATCGAGCTCTTCGGCCACGATGAGGCCAAAGGCGGTCTTGATGCCCTGGCCGATCTCCGGCCCTGTGGAAAAGATGGTGACGGTATTGTCGGGGGCAACTCGCACAAAGGCGTTGAGCACCGCCGTGTCGCTGCCTCCGCTGACTTCCGCATGGGCGGCGCGCGTCTCGAGATGAAAGGCCAGCACCAGCCCGCCACCGGCAAGGCCGGCCAGCTTGAGGAAGGAGCGCCGCCCCATGGCCGTCACCGGCGGCGGTGCGATCGCCGTGACCTCTGCGATCACAGCCTGCATATCGGCGTCATACTGTGCGAATGTCTCAGATGCCGTCATGGGTGTCTCCCTTCACTGGGCTCTGAAAACCGGCCGCCTGATGGATCGCCGCCTTAATCCGGTTATATGTGCCGCAGCGGCAGAGATTACCGTTCATCGTTGCTGCGATCTGCTGGTCAGTAGGCTTGGGGTGCTCCGCCAGCAGCGCGGCAGCGGTCAGGATCTGGCCACCCTGGCAATAGCCGCACTGGGGAACATCCAGATCGACCCATGCCTGCTGCAGCGGATGCAGCTCGCCATTCTCCGCCAGCCCTTCGATGGTGGTGATGTTGCCGTTCACCCCCGAGACCGGGGTCAAGCAGGAGCGGATCGCGTGGCCGTTCAAAAGAACGGTGCATGCGCCACACTGGCCGACTCCGCAGCCATACTTGGTGCCTTTCATGTCAAGTGCATCGCGCAGCACCCACAGCAGCGGCGTGTCACCTTCCACGTCGACCGTTCGGGACTTCCGGTTGATATTGAGTTGGAACGGCATGTGATCTAACCCCCAGAAAGAAGAGAATAGTTCAAAACCGGCCTCCGCAGGAGGCATTAATTGCAACATATTAATAAGCTCGAAAATTGTCCAGAATGAGGAGCTGTTGCGCATTCAGGCAGTAGCGCGCAGAGCTTTGAAGCCGCAATACGGAAAATACCCGGAATCGTCAGTGGTGCGATTCTTACTGGAGACTTTGATTTTAGAGTTCGTGTCGCATGTAAGGACCAATCCGATCTGGTCCGCGTGATCGAAACGCTTCGGATTCAGGCTGGCGCCCAAGAGACGAGAAGTGCGCTAATTTGCCGCGAGGCCCGCATCAGCAACATGCTGATCTAGCGGGCCGATGCGAGAGCCTGAATGGTGTTCATCGATCGCCGCGGTTGATCGCGCGGGATTCCTCACCCGGCTCGGGAAAACATCAACTCATCGCCGCCTTGACTGACTCAGGACGAAACGGCGTCTGGCGCAAGCGCACGCCGATCGCGTCGAAGACGGCATTGCTGATGACGGCGGCTGTCGGACAGGTTGAAGGCTCACCGCCGCCGGTGGACGGATGCTCGGGCGAGTTATTCACCAGCACAATGTCAATGCGGTCTGGGATTTCCTCGAAGCGCAGGATCGGGTATCCCTTCCAGTCCAAGCTGGTGACGCGGGCAGTATCGAAGGCGACTTCTTCGTGCAGCGTGCGGCTGAGCGACTGGATCACGTTGCCTTCTATCTGGTTCTTCAGTCCATCGGGATTGATGACCATGCCGCAATCGTGTGCCACAACCACGCGACTGACGCTGATGCGGCCGCTGCTTGGGTCGACCATCACGTCCGCAATGGTTGCCACGCGGCTGTCGTCGCGATTAACCCAGGCGATGCCGCGGCCATGGGCGGGCTTGCCGCTGCGATCGGCCTTGGCGCCGGCCGGCCGGCTTTCCCAGCCATACGCCTGCGCCGCGGCCTTCAACACGGCGATGGCCTTCGCATCCTCAAGATGCGCGAGGCGGAAGGCGAGCGGATCCTGCTTCGCCGCCGCCGCCAGCTCATCGATGAATGACTCCATGGCAAAAGTCGTCTCGAATTGCGCCGGCGAGCGCAGCCATGCAGTGAGCAGTCCCACCCGGCCTTCGCCATGCGAAGTGACCTCGGCGTTGTCGAAGTTATAGGCATAGCGGACAGGAGCTCTTCCCGACGCGCCGGTTTGCCCGGTAACGTCTGGGTGCCCAATCAGCGCGGCTGCGACCAGATGCGTGTCGCCGGTTGTCGGAACCCACATGTGGTGCTGCCATGCAATCACGTGTCCGGCACTGTCCAGCCCACCCTCTAGATCCTGCACGATCGGCGGCTCCTTCGGCTCCCAGCCATGCGAGTCCCATCGCATCCACTGCACGCGCACGGGTTTGCCCACAATCTGCGACATGATTGCAGCGTCGGCAACCACATGCTCGAGGCCATTGCGACCGTAAGCGCCCGACGCTTCAAACCAGCGCACTTCGATGCCATCGAGGGGAATGTTGAGCAGCTTTGCCATGTCGCGTCGCGTTTCGTGCGGCATTTGCGTCCCTGACCAGAGCGTGGCGCGATCGCCCTTCACGTCGGCGATGGCGCACTCGGGGCCAATCGATCCGTGCATTTGGAAGGGAGTCTTATAGGTTGCCTTCAAGGTCCGGCTGGCACTGGCCAACGCCGTCGCCGTAGAGCCCTTGCTTACCGCAGAGGAGCTGTGAACCGCGGGCGTGTTGCGCACCGTCTCCCAGATCTGGTCCATCTTGGGGAGGCCGCTCCAATTCGACCACTTGGCTTGGCCGGCCTCCGGGCCCGAGGGGTTCAGCGTCGATCCAAGTTTCGCCGCCGCTTGGATCGCCCCCCACTCGGTCTTAGCAACGACGCCCAGAAAATTTTCCCGCCTTACCACCTGTACGAAACCGGGAATCTTCTTGAGTCCCGTCTCGTCGACGCTCACGAGGGTGGCTTCTACTCCATAGGGACGCACGACGCGGCCGTGCAGCATGCCTTCGACCCGGACATCCTGAACGTAGGTGAACCGGCCCATGATCTTCGCGGGGATGTCCTTGCGCGCGATTGGCTTGCCGACCAGAGTATAGGTAGACGGATCCTTGGGCCGCGCATTGGGCGCGACTTTCAAGCCGAATTGCTGGCCGCTGGCGCCGATATCGATGTTGAGCCGCTTGCCATCCACCAGCTTGCCGTAGGTGATGCTGCGATCGGGAGAGCCCGACACGGAGATCGTGCCTTCCTTGACCACAAGCTGTTGGGCCGGTACGCCAAAATGCTTGGCGGCGAGGTCAAGCAGCGCCTGCCGCCCGGCCGCTCCGGCTTGGCGAATCTGTGGGCCGGCGTAGCGGACCGTCATGCTGCCATAACTCGGGCCCTGGTCCACGGTCTTCGACGTGGTTCCCATCACGACATCGAGCCGGTCAAAGGGGAGATCGAGCTCCTCGGCAGCTATCTGCGCCAGCGCCGTCTGTACGCCGGTGCCTGTTTCGACTTTGCCGGTAAAAAGCGTAGCCGAATTGTCCGGGTGGACAGCCAGCCAGGCATAAAGCTTGCCCGCCGGTGGGGGCGTCAACGATGGTTGTGCCGCATCAGCCGGTGATGATTCTGCCGCGCCAGCCGGTCCTGCCGGACCGAACAGGGTGAAAGCGATCACGAGGCCACCGGACGTCCGCAGGAAGTCGCGCCGACTCAGCGCGCCCTCGGCGGTGGATCGCATGTCATTAGACTTTGCGCTCATTCGCTTACCCTCTCGGCAGCAGCACGCTCGACCGCGCGCACAATGCGCATGTGCGTGCCGCAGCGGCACAGATTGCCATTCAACGCCTGCTTAATGTCATTCCGGCTGGGGCGTGGGTTTCGCTTGAGCAAAGACGCAGCCTGCATGATCATGCCGTTGATGCAATAGCCGCATTGCGCGGCCTGTTCCGCAATGAAAGCCTTCTGCAACGGATGCGGACCTTCAGCAGTGCCGAGCCCCTCCAGCGTAACGATCTTGGCGTTACCTACTGCGGAAACCGGGATGATGCAAGAGTGGACAGCGTTCCCATTCATGAGGACAGTGCAAGCGCCGCATTCAGATAGTCCGCATCCGAATTTCGGCCCGCGCAACTCAAGATTGTCGCGAAGAGCATACAGCAGCATGCTGTCAGCTTCTACCTCGACTACATGACTCTTGCCGTTCACGTTGAGGGCAATTTGCTGGGGCATCAGCAATCTCCTTGCTGAGTACATGCTCGATTGAGTCAAGCACTCGGGGAAAAAGAATAAAGAGCGAGCCACCGATGTGCAGCCCCTTCGGTTGCTGTCTCCACGATCAGTTGGTTCTAGCGAACGCTCTACGAACGGCTCAATTGTACCTTCTGGGGCATTGCCCGCGCCGGACATCCGGAAGCCTTTCCTCATAATGTTCCATCAAACTGAAACCGCAATTCTGAGACCGTTTTTTCCTGAAGGCCTTGCCCTGGCTCGCGAGCAGGAGAGTTTCTTCCCGTTGCGGGGAGTGAAAAACTGATAGATTCGTTGAGCATGAAATTCAAGGAAGGCGCCATTCGGAAGGCCAGGTTACCGGACTGCGGGCGCGGGAGTTGAGCGGCCCCGCCCAAGTGATTCGGGACTCCAATCGAGTGTTGAAGCAGATCACCGACACGGCCACGTTTGTGACTATGTTCTATGGCCGGCTGCATGTGGCGAGCAAGATCCTGCAATACGCCAATGCCGGTCATAATCCGCCTATCCTGATGCGGGCGAAGACCGGGGAGGGGGGACCGCTGGCCGATGCTCCGCTCTAGTAAGGGAGCATGGATCTGCTGGAGGTTGAGCCCTGGAAGGATCGAAAAACTACTCTATGTCTGTGCAGACTACAATTCGGACTACCGTTCATCAAACCGAATAAGGCCCCAGTGGTTTCTTAGCTTCTATGCATAAAACCAACAAGATTGTGGTCATTGGCGGCTGCGGACATGTGGGGCTGCCCTTGGGCATTGTTTTTGCCAACTGCGGTCCGCACGTTGTCCTGCTTGATCGGGATCAGTCGAAAGTCGATATGGTCAACCGCGGGCAGCTGCCGTTCCTTGAAAACAACGCGCTCGAACAGCTTCAGAGGGTGGTCGGCAAGCAGCTTATTGCCACGACGGACCCACTCTGCCTGGGAGAGGCAGACGCAGTGATTGCGGTGCTGGGAACTCCGGTCGACGAGCATCTGAATCCCACCGTCACAGATCTTTATCGCGCCATCGACGCTTCAATCGAGAGCATGCCGGAGCGTTCGCTGCTGGTCTTGCGCAGCACGGTCTATCCGGGCGTTACCAAGCTGGTCTATGACCGCCTCCGCGCCTCGGGCCGCAAAATCCATCTGGCCTTTTGTCCGGAACGTATCGCTGAAGGCCGGGCCATGGAAGAGATCAGGACGTTGCCCCAGATCATTTCGGCCTTCGACGATGAATCGCTCGCGCGGGCACGGGAGTTGTTCTCCATCATTAACGATGATTTGATCGAGTTGGCTCCGCTGGAAGCTGAGCTGGCCAAACTTTTCACCAATAGCTGGCGCTACATGAACTTCGCCATCTCCAATCAGTTCTATATGCTTGCAGAGAGCTACGGCCTGGATTTTCAACGCATCTACAGTGCGGTGACGCATCGTTACCCGCGGATGAAGCATTTCGCTAAAGCTGGCTTTGCCGCCGGGCCCTGCCTGTTGAAGGACACTCTTCAGCTTTCCTCCTTCTCTGGCAACCAATTCTTTCTGGGGCACGCGGCAATGCTGGTGAATGAAGGCTTACCCAATTTCATCGTCGGTCAACTGCGGCCGCAAGGGCTTCGAGAGAAGGTCGTCGGTATTCTGGGAATGGCCTTCAAGGCCGAATCGGATGACGTGCGGGAGAGCCTCTCCTATAAGCTGCGCAAGCTGCTCATCGTCGAAGCCAAAGAAGTTTTGTGTACCGACCCTTATGTTGCGGATGACCGGCTGCTTCCACTCGACGAAACTGTAGACCGGGCTGACGTCGTTATCCTCGGCGTACCGCACGCCAAATATCGCGATCTTGCCATACCTCAGGGTAAACAGATTGTCGACGTTTGGGGATACTGGCCGATGCGGTGCGAAGGAGAAACTCAATCGTGAAAGTACTGGTCACCGGTTCATCAGGCTTCATTTGCGGTTACTTGATTCAGGAGCTTTTGGACCACGGCTATGATGTCGTGGGGCTGGATAATTTCAGCAAGTATGGAAGGCTGGAGAAATCCTATGACGCTAATCCCCGCTACCGGCTGGTGGAAGGGGATGTGAAGGATACGGGCCTGCTGAAGGAGCTGCTCTCCGATTGCGATCAATTCATCGCCGCGGCCGCGATGATCGGAGGCATCTCGTATTTCCATGAATTTGCTTACGATCTTCTGGCAGAAAACGAGCGGATCATCGCTTCATCCTTTGACGCCGCCATTTGGGCGAATCGACAAGCCCAGCTGAAAAAGATCCTGGTGCTCTCCTCGAGCATGGTCTTCGAGAGCACTACGGAGTACCCCACGCCGGAGGGAGCGGAGCGGCGCAGCCCGCCGCCTCGATCCACCTATGGCTTCCAAAAACTGGCCACCGAATATTTCGTTCAGGGCGCCTTCGAGCAGTACCAGTTGCCCTATACCATTGTGCGGCCGTTCAATTGTGTCGGCATCGGCGAAAAACGTGCTCTATGCGATCGCGAGATTATGAGCGGAAATGTGCGGCTGGCCATGTCGCACGTAGTTCCCGATTTAGTGCAGAAGCTGCTCAAGGGCCAGGACCCATTGCACATTTTGGGCAGCGGAAAGCAGGTGCGCCACTATACCTATGGAGGCGATCTGGCGCGCGGCATCCGGATCGCGATGGAGCACCCGGCGGCGCTCAATCAGGACTTCAACCTTTCCACCCCGGTGCGGACGACCGTTCTCGAGCTTGCGCAACTGATTTGGCACAAAGTTCAAGGCTCCGGCAAGCCCTTCCGCTATGTCTCCGATCCGGCATATGAATATGACGTTCAGGAGCGGTCCCCCGCGATTGGGAAAGCGCGCGAGTTGCTCGGTTACGAAGCGGCGACTTCGCTTTCCGAGATCCTGGACGAAGTGATCCCGTGGATACGGCTGCAGATCGAGTTGGGGCAGATGTAGTTACGAAAGCCTGGTGATGTTGCATGGATAAATTGCTCACGATCGTGATTCCCGTGTACAACGAGGGTTCGAACTTCGAGCGCCTGTGGTCGGAGATTGAGCAGCATTTGGATTTTCCGTTTACAGCGTTGGTCGCCTATGACTTCGACGGTGACGACACGCTGCCGGTAATAGAGAAAATCTGCTCTCAGGGCGAGACTCGCTTGAAACTGGTGAAGAACTCCTATGGCCGGGGAGTCGTTGGAGCGATCCGCAGCGGCTTCGACCAGGCAGCCGACGGGCCGGTGTTGGTGTTGATGGCCGACCTCTCCGATGATCTTGCACAAGTCGGCCCGATGCTCGATCTCTACGAGCGGGGCAGCCATATTGTGGTGGGTAGCCGCTACATGAAGGGTGGCCGGCTGATTGGAGGCCCGCGTTTCAAGCAAGCTCTGTCTCGCATCTCCGGGCTTACTCTGTGTTGGTTCCGGGGTATTCCCACTCACGATGCGACCAATGCCTTCAAGATCTACGATCGCGCGATGCTCCATGCAATTCACATCGAGAGCAAGGGCGGTTTTGAATTGAGCCTCGAGATTACAGTCAAGGCCTTCTTGGCCGGATATGTCATCTCGGAAATTCCCTCGACGTGGCGCGACCGCACCGCGGGGCAGTCCCGCTTCCGCCTGTGGAAATGGCTGCCCAACTATCTTCGTTGGTACCTTACGGCGTTTCGTCCTCGTTTGCCCCGGCGACCAATGATCGCTTCGAGCGCAAGTAAGAGTTGAATCGTTTCTCAGCGCTCAGCCGTCGGGAATATAGAGGTGGGATGTTTATGACTTCGATCGACAATTGCGGCCGAATCACTGAAAATGCATGTGAGAGAAGCCGGACGTAATAAACCGGCATGGCTCCTGCGGTTGGATGAAGCCGCCGCTCTCTCAGTGATGATTGGAAAGGTGCATTTTCCGGATTGCTCGTGAGCTGCTGTGGTTTTTGCTTCGT
>JANWJB010000178.1 GCA_025449575.1 Acidobacteriaceae bacterium | reverse complement strand
CCCTCTTTCTGGAAAACCCTCACCGAGAATGTAGCTACTGGAGCTATCGGCCATCAGTGGAGTAGGTTGTATAACCAACTTTGTCCGCAACATTTATACATTTGTATTGACGGGTGGTTATTCATAGCGGTACAAAAACTGAGTCTTTCGAGGAGACTGTACGGCTGTGAGGCACGCAAATACAAAGATTTCATTGGGTGCGAAAGGGAAAGCAATTGCGGTCCTTGGCGGCTCAGAACCGTTCAGATTTTTGCTGATCTCTGATTTGAATGGCGGAACACATCTCTTCAATTGCGATAATCCTTCACGCCCCGGCCACATCATGATTGATGGCAAGCCCGTGCAGATTCACCTGTCTACATGACCGGATTCATTTTCGCTTCTTTGTGGACGGGTCGGCGAGGAGTCCTCCGTAAATGGACCATCGGCATATATGAAGGGTCCGTACTTATCCAAGTTCTGCGGCGGATGTTGCTCTGCATCTGGATCGTTCATCGAATGCCCTTGAGTCCCTCCGCAGCGCAAATCTCGCCGATATCGCGGAAGGGACTTGCGTTCTGATTCATGCCTTGTGGCGCTTGGGAGAGAAGCAGATATGTGCCAATGAGTGTAAAAGGTGCTGTTAACGTCCTGCCTTGCGCGTGAATCCCGATGGAGGCTTCCCGAATGGAGATTGCATGAGCATCAACTCGTATGTAGTGAAGGGAACCGTCGTCGGCGCGCTTGGCGGCCTGCTCTTCGGCTTTGACACCGCGGTCATTTCCGGCACCACCCAGGCGCTCACCTCGGTCTACCATCTCTCTCCCACGCTGCTCGGCGTCACCGTATCCAGTGCGCTGGTGGGAACCGTCATTGCCGCGCTGGGCGCGGGCATTCCCGGACAGCGCTTCGGCCGGCGAGACACGCTCCGCGTCATGGCAATTTTCTATGTCATCTCCGCGCTCGGCTGTGCCTTCGCCTGGAACTGGCCCGCGCTCATCGCGTTCCGCTTCGTAGGCGGCCTCGGCATCGGAGGCTCCTCCGTCCTCGGCCCCATGTACATCGCCGAAATCGCGCCGCCCAAATGGCGCGGGCGCCTGGTCGGCTGCTTCCAGATCAACGTCGTCATCGGAATCCTGCTGGCTTACATGTCGAACTACTTCATCGGCACCGCGCACCTAGGCGCGACCGAGTGGCGCTGGCAGCTTGGCGTCTCCGGAATTCCCGCCGTCCTGTTCTTCATCGCGCTCTTCGGTATTCCCCGCAGCCCGCGCTGGCTGGTCATGCAGCGCAAACTCGACGAAGCGGCCGGAGTACTGCGGCGCACCGGCGTGCCCGACGTAAAAGTGGAGATGGACGAGATCATCGCCTCGGTGCATCTGGAGCGCACCGCGTCCAAAGAGCGGCTCTTCTCGCGCAAGTACGCCAAGCCCATCTTTCTGGCCATTACAGTCGGCATGTTCTGTCAACTCTCCGGTATCAACGCGATTCTCTATTACCTCAACGATATCTTTGCGCTCGCCGGAGCCAGCAAAATGTCTGGCAACCTGCAGGCCGTGGCCGTCGGCGCCGTGAACCTCGTCGCCACGCTCTCGGCCATGGCGGTCATCGACCACATCGGCCGAAGGCGGCTCCTGCTCATCGGAACCAGTGGCCTGGTGCTGTGCCTTGCGGCGGTCTCCGCCATCTTCCTCACCCACCGGCACATGAACTGGCTGGTCTGGCTGCTCATGGCCTACATCGCCTGCTTCGCCATTTCGCAGGGCGCGGTCATTTGGGTCTATGTCAGCGAAGTGTTCCCGAACCGTGTTCGCTCCAAGGGGCAAAGTGTGGGCAGCTCATCGCACTGGATCACGAATGCCATCATCTCCCTTGTGTTTCCCATCATGGCAACGAGCTCCGGCGCGTATCCGTTCATGTTTTTTGGAGCCATGATGGTTGTGGACCTGTTCGTCATCCTGTTCTATTACCCGGAGACCACCGGCATCTCTCTCGAACAGGTGCAACATGAGTTTGGTATCGACTAACTATAGCGGCTGGTTGTCGGAAGGCCTTGAGGCACCAGCTCAATCAGAGTCGTAGCCGAAGGCCATAGCCAGAAGATTGGCAGCATTCATTGGCGGCGTCAGCTTTATCATGGACGATGCCATCCTCGGAAAAACGAGCAGCTTCTTCGCTGCAGTGCTGGGCAACCAGCCCAAGACACGGGAGATGATCGTTGTAATAGACAATGGCTATGCCGCTTATGCCGCGCCCGGTTCAGCGAAGCGAGATCTTTCCAAAGTCGTCAAATATAGCTGGTCAGCGGTACGCGAGCATACCAGGAGCCCAGGAACCCCGCGCGTCCATCCGCCCAGACGATGTGCACATAGTCGTTGTCCACCGCGATCAATTGCTCTTCTAGCCCAGTAGCCAGCCGAACTGGCACGAAGCCCGGCTTGCCCCGTGACTTCCGCCGCCTTCCCCGATTTCCCATGGGCTCGAGGAGAGTTGCGACTAGCAGGACGTGATCCGTCCCGTGTCCGCTCTCTCTTTCCTCGGCAAACGCGAGGGTAGCTCTGCGCACCATCGTGTTTCCTATCAGACGGTATTGAGCCGCAATGACTTACACCCCGATCAGAGCCAAAAATCGCCAATCTTTGCCACTCTCGTGACGAACTTGGGGCTAGATGGTTTCTCTGCTTGTCTATGGAACTTTCAATCTGGGGGCAGTTGCATATAGGGAACGTAACCGCGAGAATCGTGCAAAAGGATTAAGAGATGAGATTCTACGACCAGCTCATTAATGAATCTGCGCCGGGCGCTCTTCAGAGCGTGCCTGCTGTCACAAATGTTCCAGCGGCGGAATACCCCCGCGTCTATGCAGACGGGCGAGTGACCTTCCGCGTGCATTTGTCCCCGGCCACGTCTGTCCAACTGGAGGGCGGCCAGGGGCTTTGCGCCAAGCCGGTGCCGATGGCCAGGGATGCCGACGGAAACTGGTCGGTGACGCTTGCTCCGACCGTGATGGGCTTCCATTACTACTGGTTTAACGTGGACGGGACAAGGATGAACGATCCCGGGAGCGAGACCTTCTTTGGTTATAACCAGGAAACTAGCGGCATCGAGATACCGGACCCCCAACAGATCTCTTCGGATCTTGTGACCTCCCCGGTGATTCCGTTTTACGCTCCCCACGACGGGCCTCATGGGCAGCTTGAGGAGAAGTGGTATTTCTCCAAAATTACCGGTAGATGGCGCCGCTGCTTTGTCTATACGCCGCCCGCCTACAACGATGCAGGCAACGCGGGCAAAAGGTACCCGGTGCTGTATCTGCAGCACGGAGCCGGAGAAAACGAGACCGGTTGGGGCCGGCAGGGCGCCGCCAACTTTATTATGGATAACTCAATCCTTGGAAAATCGAGCAGCTTTTTTGCCGCCTTTCTTGGAGGCAGCATTTCCAAAGCAAAGGAAATGCTCGTGGTGATGGATAACGGCTATGCCACTTACGAGACGCCGAGTTCCGTAAAGCGCAATGCTTCCGAGGCATACTCCTCCCCCCGGACAGAAGCGTTTGGCGCCGTTATGGTGCAGGAACTGATTCCCATGATCGACAGTTCGTACCGGACACTCGCCGATCGTGATCACCGCGCAATGGCGGGGCTGTCGATGGGCGGCAATCAGACCATGGCGGTTACCTTGACGCATCTGGACTTGTTCTCCCATATCGGCACATTCAGCGGGGCCCAGTTTATGAGGCGGCGTCCGCAACCGGGAATGCCGTCCCAACCGCCCTTCGATCCCGGGACATCCTACGGCGGAGTTTTTGCCGATGCCGGCGCCTTCAACAGCAAGGTTCATTTGTTGTGGATGGGCTCGGGAACGGCCGAACTGGCCATGAGCGAATCAACACGGCAAAATGTGGCCAAGCTCCGCGCCGCAGGAATCAAGATTACGGAATACTACTCTCCTGGCACCGCGCATGAATGGCAGACGTGGCGCCTCTGCCTCAATAAGTTCGCACCCTTACTCTTTCAAGCTTGAAGAAGGAACAGATGAAGCCAACCACAATGAATCATGAGCCCGGCAGGGGGCTGGATGAGATGGAATCAAAATCTGCACAAGATGCTGGATTGAGCCGGCGCGATTTTATCAAGGGTGCCGTGGCGGGTTCGGCGGCGCTGGCAATAGGCCTGCCCGAGGTGTTGGTGGCGGAGCAGGCATCTTCCCCTTCGCAGCCGTATGCACCGCTGCGCAACCTGCCGCCGGGAGCGGTGAAGCCGGAGGGATGGCTGCGGGCGCACTTGGACGGGCAGGCGCGGCTCACGAGCGCACTGGCCGATATCTCCTATCCGTTCTTCAGCGGGACCTTCTGGGAAGGGGAAGAGAATTCGCCTGCATGGTTTACGTGGGAGCAGAGGGGTTATTGGATCGATGGAGGTACCCGGCTGGCGCTCGTGCTCGGGGACGATAAGTTGCTGGCAAAAGCGCGCGCGGGTCTCGACTACACGTTGGCGCATCCGTCGAGTAACGGCTATCTCGGGCCGAAGTTTCTGGAATTTGGCAACGACTTTGGCGGCTTGAACCGCTGGCCCAACAATGTCATGAACCGCGGCTTTATGGCCCTGGCCGATGCGCAGCCCGCTGCCCCCGGCGCGGATCCAGCCAAGATTATCGAGGCGGTCCACAGGCATTATCTCAATGACAAGGCGGATTACACCGGTGGAAGCCGCAATATTACGAACCTCGAGATCATCCTCTGGTGCTACGAACGTACCGGCGATAAGAAGATGCTGGATTTCGCGCAAAGCACCTGGGACGAGTATATGAAAGCTGCAGAAGAGGAATACCAGGCGGGCCTCCGAGAAGCTGCCAAGGGCGGGCCGGTGCGCCGGCGTTTTTCGCGCCATACCGATCTCGCGCCTTCGCAAGTTTATGCCAATACGCCCATTCAGAGCCATGGCGTCTCGTACGCGGAGATCTCGAAGCTGCCGGCGATTCTTTACCTCTACACCGGCAACGAGGAATACCGCAAATTCGTAGTGGCGGCCCAGAAGCGCATTTTCGACCATCACATGCTGATCGACGGCATTCCTTCCTCGTCAGAAGGCTTCGCCGGCACGACGGCGCTCGACGAGCATGAGACATGTGACATTTCGGACCATTCCTGGACTTGGACCTATGTGCTCCAGGCCACAGGAGACGGCCAGTATGGCGACCGTATCGAGCGAGCGTGCTTCAACGCGCACCCCGGAGCCACAAAAAACGATTGGACAGGCATTCAATACTTCGGCAGCCCCAATCAGTTCTTGGCCAATCTGAACTGCGATCACAACACAGTGCGGTGGTTTGGCAGCCGCCGCATGGCCTACCAACCCAATCCGGCGCAGTTGATCGGTTGCTGCGGAGGCAATAAGCATCGCTTCCTGCCGAATTATGTAATGAGTATGTGGATGCAGACCCGGGACCATGGTTTGGCGGCAACCCTGTACGGGCCGTCGACGGTCACCGCCAAGGCCGGTTCGGCGAATCAACAGGTGCAGATCACGCAGAAGACAAATTATCCATTCGAGGAAGAGATCCGCTTCGAGATAACAACCGATCGGCCGGTTGCATTCCCGCTCTCTCTCCGGCTTCCCGGCTGGTGCGATTCTCCGCAGATCAAGGTCAATGGCGCATCCGCCCACTTCGAGCGGAAGACCGGCTTTGCCACTCTTCGCCGTACCTTCAAGTCGGGCGATGTGGTGACGCTCACGCTCCCCATGCGTGTGGAGGCTACGGAGTGGCCGGAAAACGGCATTGGCGTCGAACGTGGGCCTTTGGTTTACGCGATGCCGATCGAGGCCAAATGGAATTCCTTCCCGGAGTCTGCATACTCAAGCGAGGAATTCCCCACTTGGGAAGCGAATCCTGTTAGCGAATGGAATTATGGAGTGGTGCTCGATCCCGCCGGCGCCGGTAAGCAGGTAGAGGTCAAGCGCAAGCAGTCCAGCCGGGATCTCGCAACTTCCAGCTGGCCGTGGTCGGATGCGCCGATCGAACTCACGGTGCCGGCCAGCAAGCTTCCAGGTTGGGATTTCGAAACCAATCCGAAGGCACCGCACCAGAAATTTACGCCCCACCTGCCGGCGGCTGGCAAGCTCCAGGCGAGTGGCGCGGTCGAGCGCATCACGCTTGTTCCATTCGGCGCGACCAAGCTGCGGATGAGCATCTTTCCGAAGCTAAAGAGCTAATCGCATCTGGGAAAGACCGAACCCTCACCCTCAGATTTCCTCCGATTCCATCCGCCCGGCCCTGTGCGCATCGCACTGCCGCTGCCGCATATCCAGGCCATGAGCGCGCCTCTGGAGCGTATCTTCACCACATGTCAACAGCGGCATCCCTCTTCGCCGGAAGGGTTTGCCCGCACAATCATCCTCAAGCGGCTATTCATGATCCTCATCCACAAGGTTGCGCACCTAGTTTGGGAACAAGCAGGGAGCAATACCACGATCCGCTTTGAGTGAGAGTTGTCACCTTACGTTGTCTAACGATGAGTCCTCGGCACAGGAGGTGCGCTGTCAAGGATAATTGGAGGGAACCCGGGAAAAGTTCCATGTACGTTTTATGTCATTCCTCGCCGCTGAAAGATCGACATGGGCGAGAATTTGAGAATCAGGAACAATACCGGGAATTGGCTTTCCATTCTCATCGACGATGACGGCCGGAACGCCCAGCACATAACTTCCGTTGCCGAGTTTGGATGCGACCCCATTGCGGTAGAAGGAAGTGTCTCCCTGTGCGCCCGGCGTCATCATTCCGGAAGCGACGGCAATCGGATTGTGACAGCTATCAGTCCGCGGTATTATGCTCCGCATGCTGAAGGCCGGGTCGGAGGTAGAAGCCTATCTGGTCATCCAGAATTACGGCGCCGGGCACTCGCTTCTTCCAGAGGTGCGCGACCTCTTTCACCGGACTGCTGCGCGAGGCTCTGCTTGGTGCTTCCCCTGCCCTGGGATGCTTGTTCACAATTGCCAGAACCTCTTTCCCAGAACTGGATTTGACCACTCGGAACACGAAATCAGCCGTCGGAAGTTCTTGGAGGGGCTGATTACTAAGGGCAGAACCCAGAAAGATCAGATTCTCCCCATCCGCATCGTCAAATGTAAAGAAGGTTCCTCGCTTTGCGTGCATGGTGAGGTGGAGGGATTGGAAATCCTCATCTAATGCGTGCATCCCCATCACCTCGCCTACACCGGAGATGCCGGGGGAAGCCATTTCTCCGAAAGAAGCCGGATGGCCAGAATCACGCGGCATTTCCGCGAAAACAGCCACCGTGTCCGCCCGGCGCAGTCTCCGTACTTGGCTTCGCAATTACGCGCTCTTTCCAGGCAAAGGAGAGCAGGATTGCAATCAGGACAAAACCGATCGCTTGGTAGACAGGCATCGAGAAGGCGCTTCTCTATGACACCAATGCGGATCCAGTCGTCCGCGTGACAGCCGGTGAAGTTCGCAAGAGGCTTTCCCAGCATTATCAGGAAAGCGGAGCGATCACGGTCCGAATTGTCCTGCCGGTGGGCAGCTACGTACCACGATTCGAGGCAGCCGGGCTCACGACGACGGCGTACCGGCCTGCTTGCAACGGCGAGATGCCTTGAAATAATGGCCCGCGACGTAATGAATGGTTTCCAAAATGTAGTAAATGCGGTTTGCGCCGCGAAGCCCTCGAAGGCGGGAAAGATGGCATACCGCGTCGGGTAGAGGGCAGAATCGCAGAATGGTATAGGGGACTAGTCTCAGGATGGCCGCAACTTATTCTTGACAATGCTTCCTCTTCCCTGAAAACTCTTCGTCAGACAAAGCGCACAGCACGAAACGGATCGAGCCCCCGGAACGAGAGTTCCAGCGGCATACTTCTCCTCTTGAGGAAGGATGTCCTATGGCGACGGCGCCCTATCGACGTATCGCGGCGGAAGAAGCATTCTCGACCCCGGAAATCACGAGCCGCTACCGGGCTTTGCTGAGCGACGGCTCCTGCAACGATCGCGCTTTTCAAAGTCTGCTCGGCTTTTACCTCACCAGCAACGAGCCGCGGGTCAAAGCCGTCTTCGAAAAGATGGAAGATCTCGGAGCAACACGGCTCGCCGACATGGATGCCACCGGCATTCACCACCAGGTGCTCTCTCTTGGCTCGCCCGGAGTCCAGGTCTTCGATGCCGGGACTGCGGTCAGCTTGGCGCGAGATAGCAACGACTATGTCGCCGACGCTATTCGTAGACATCCGGATCGCTTCTCGGGCTTGGCCGCCGTCGCTCCGCAGGAGCCCGCCAAGGCCGCCGCTGAACTGGAGCGCGGGGTGCGGACGCTGGGACTCAAGGGCGCTATCATCAATTCCCATACGCAAGGGGAGTTTTTGGACGACTCCAAGTTCTGGCCGATCTTCGAGGCCGCCGAAGCATTGGATGTACCCATCTATCTTCACCCCACCGGACCTCCCAACGCGATGATTGAGCCCTTCCTCGCGCGGGGCCTGGATGGCGCCATCTACGGATTCGCCGTCGAGACCGGGCTGCACTTGCTGCGCATTGTTCTCGCGGGCGTTTTCGATCGCTTCCCGAAACTGCAGATCGTCTCAGGACACCTCGGAGAGGGGCTCCCTTACTGGCTCTTTCGCATCGACTTTATGCACTCGCGCATGGTTGCCGGCAATCGCTACGAGTCTGTCAAAAAGCTCGAGCGAAAACCCAGCGAGTACATCCGGCAGAACATGTACGTCACGTCGAGCGGCATGGCCTGGGAGCCGCCGATTCGTTACGCGCAAAACGTGCTGGGCGTAGATCGCGTGCTCTATGCCATGGATTATCCCTGGCAGTTCGTCGCCTCTGAAGTAACCAGCATGGATCAGATGGCCATTGGCGACGAGGAGAAGAAGATGTTCTACCAAACCAACGCCGAAAAAGTGTTTCGGCTCTAGATCTCGATTTGTCATGACCGATGACCAACCCAGCCGCGATTGACGTCCAGGCTCTGATCGAAAGCCGGCCCGTCAGCAAATATCAGGGGCTGATCTATGCACTTTGTATTGCCGCTCTTATGGTGGACGGCTTCGACCTGCAGGCGCTCTCCTTTGCCGCGCCCGCGCTGATCCACGATTGGAAGATCCCCAGCGCGGTCATGGGCCCCGTCTTCAGTGCCGCCCTGGCAGGCATCCTGGTAGGCTCTTTCCTCCTCAGCATGCTGGCGGACAAGATCGGGCGCCGGCCGGTCTTGATCGGCGCCACCTTGTGGTTCGCGATTCTCACCTACCTGACCGGGCAGTCCTCTTCGGTCCACGAGTTGACCATCCTGCGCTTCATCGCAGGCGTGGGCCTAGGGGGGATCATGCCCAACGCCATGGCGCTAGCCGGCGAGTATGCGCCCGAGCGCAGGCGAGTCTTCGTCATGATGATCGTCTCCACCGGCTTCACTGCTGGGGCCTTGATGGCCGGCCTTCTTGCACAGTGGCTTATTCCCCACAGCGGCTGGCGCGCCATGTTTACCTGTGGCGCCGGTCTGGCGTTGCTGGTGGGCGCCGCCATGGTGGCGGCATTGCCCGAATCCCTGCCGTTTCTTGCTCTCAGTGACAGACCACCCAGGTCCGCGCGCATCTGGCTGCACCGCTTCGCGCCCGAATTGGCCGGCGAGCAGGAACTCATGTTGACCGGCAGTCATCGGGCCGAGGGCGTTCCACTTACTCACCTCTTCGGCAACCGCCGCTCTCTCACCACCGTGCTGCTGTGGCTCATCAACTTTCTGAATCTCCTCAATCTCTACTTCCTCACGAACTGGCTGCCCACCGCAGTGCGCGAATTCGGCTTTTCTAATCTCATCGCGGTGCGCGCCGGCGTCTTGGTGCAGATCGGCGGCCTCGCCGGCGGTTTGGCCCTTGGTCTGTTCGCACAACGTCTGGGCGTGGTCCGCGTACTAACCGCGACACTTGTAATCGGTGGGCTGAGCCTCGCCGCCTTTTCGCGTCCCGGCTTGCCCATTGTCGCGCTCTTGCTGGTGGCTTTGGTGGCGGGTTTCTCCATCTCAGGGGGGCAGGTCGGGGTCAATGCTCTCACCGCCATCTGCTACCCCACCGAACTTCGCGCCACCGGGATCGGCGCCAGCCTCGGCGTTGGACGCGTGGGAGCGATCCTGGGTCCGGTCATCGCCGGCGCTCTGCTCCTGCATCAGTGGCCACCGCACAGGCTCTTTCTCGCCGCCGCTCTCCCCGCCGGACTCTCGGCCCTGGCCGTCTTTTCACTCCGCGGGCGGGTCCCCGGCGCAAGTCGGGAATAGGAACTGGCGCCCTTTGCCTGAAATTTCGCTAGCTACCTACCTAAGCCTCCCGGCGGCGGTGCACTCCTCACTGGTCTCGCACGAGCCTGAGTGCGGCTGTAAGCTGCTTGGTCCCACTGGGGTCGCGCCTCCACTTTTCTGTATTCGGCTCATGCATTTTTGTATTTCGGCGCATAGAGCCTAACCCGAACCACCCCAAAAAAGAGCAATTGAATCAGCACCCCCGCCGTATGATCGTTAGCGCAGAGGAAGGCATCCGGCCGATGCTTTTTGAGCAGCGCCTTCATTAGTTTTGCATCGGAGGCGTCTGCGACCATGGCCAGATCGGTCCCAAATTGCCGCGACAGTACTTTGATGGAGCTCGGCCTGCAGATTCCCAACGAGATCCGCATCGTCGGAATCGATGATGTGCGTTACGCTCGCCTGCTCCCTGTGCCGCTCACCACCCAGCATCAACCCTGCCGCGACATCGGCAGGGTTGCTTTGGCGGTCATGCTGGAGAGGATTGGCAATCCCGATCTGCCCACCCGCGATGTGCTTCTCGGCTGCAAGCTCATCGTGCGCCGCTCCTGCGGAGCGCGAATTTCTCAATCGAAAAATGGAGACGGAAACCGGCCAGAGAGCTCTAAGCCCAATGTGGAACGGCAATTGGAGGTGCATCTGGTGCTCGACAACTACGGTACCCACAAGACCAAGCTCATCCGCAACTGGCTGGCGAAACGTCCTCGCTTCCATGTCCACTTCACCCCCACCTCGGCCTCATGGCTGAACCTAGTGGAACGCTGGTTCGCTCTGCTGACCGAACGGCAGATTCGTCGTGGCGTTCACCGTTCGACCAAAGAACTGGAAACCGCCATCGGCAGCTTCATCCAACACCACAACCGCGACCCCAAGCCCTTCGTCTGGCACAAGAACGCAGACCAAATCCTCGATTCTGTTGCCCGCTTCTGTAAACGAACTTTAGACTCAGGACACTAGGAGTGAGCTTACGCGATTCTGTTCGCTGGCCGATTCGGTTCGCCGGCGGCGATCCGCCTCAGACATCTTTCAATTCCGAGACGACACCCGTCGGACTCAGTCTTAAAGAATCCTTTAGGTTGGTTCTTGTGCAATGGCGAATCGACAAAGCCTGGTGCGGCTGCGTTAAAACGGATATGCTCCTTCGCGTACTCGTTTGCCCGGCTCAGGGTGATTGCGTATGGTCCCTCTTTGGCGATTTCGACTCTCGACCGTCCTCGGAATGAGCAATTGCAAGAAATCCGGAACCGACGGGGCAGTTGGGTATAGACTGGCCCGAAACCCGAACACCTGAATGGAAATCCCGGTCCAAATTCTGTGAAGATCACGTGGCCGTAACCGCGAACCATTCGTCGAGGAGAAAGCTTTGAATCGTTATCCTAGTCTCGCTCTTTTGCTGGCAGCGGTGCTTTTGGTCCCGTTCAAAAGCCATGCTCAGCAGCATCCTGCCCCAAGGTCGAAGGACCTGCGCATCTCCGTCATCGACGTAGAAGGCGGCGCGTCCGCGCTTTTTGTCACCCCGGAAGGCAAATCGCTGCTCATCGATACGGGCTGGCCGCCCGGCATGGGCAATTGGCCGCGCATGAATGAACCGCCGGCCGGCTCGACTCTGTCCAGCGCCGACCGTATCGCCGCGGCAGCCAAGCGGCTGGGCGTCACCCACATCGATTACCTGCTGATGACCCACTATCACGTGGATCATGCCGGCGGCGTGCAAGCGCTCCTTGCGAAAATGCCGGCCGATACGTTTATCGATCATGGCCCCAACAGCGAAGTGCTTCCTCCGAATGCCGCGAACAACCCACGCATGCGCAAGTTCATGGCCTTTTCGTCGGCTGCACTTTACAAGAAGTGGGTTGCGGCATACCAGGGCCATGGGCACATTACCCCCAAGGTCGGCCAGGTGCTGAAAATCGGCTCGTTGCGCATCAAGTTTGTGGCCAGCAATGCGCAGCTGCTGGATAAGCCGTTGCCCGGCGCTGGCGAACCCAATCCACTGTGCGCCGGCGTGCCCCAGATGGCGCGCGACGGCGGCGTGGAGAATGTCCACTCGCTGGGCATGCTCATGACCTTCGGCAAGACGCGCATCCTCCACCTGGGAGACAATAGCTGGAACAATGAGCTGAAGCTGCTCTGCCCGGTAAACAAAATCGGCAAGGTCGACGTCTACTTCGTCACTCAGCACGGCATGGATCTCTCCACCAGCCCGCCCACCGCGGCCTTTGATCCGCTGGTGGCGCTCATGCAGAACGGTCCCCGAAAAGGCGGCGACGAGCCGGTAATGAAAACCGTCGAGAGATACCCCAACCTGAAAGGGTACTGGATATTGCACTACTCGGTACGCTACCCGAAATTGAATCCCGACCCGAACTATATCGCCAATCTCGACCAACTGCCGGATATGGCCTATCCAATCAACCTCGACATCACGCCGTCTGGTGAAATCACGGTAACCAATCCCCGGAACGGCTTCACGAAGACCTACGAATCACGCGAAGCGCGCAGTCACTGACCTGCCCACTT
>JANWJB010000177.1 GCA_025449575.1 Acidobacteriaceae bacterium | reverse complement strand
TGATCTCGGGTCACGATATATCCGTCAGTGTCGAGATCCAGCATGCCGGCAAACATCTTGGCGTTGGGCTCGTGACCGATCCCCAGGAACATGGCGCTTACTTTGAGGATAGACTCTTCTCCGGTGACCGCATTGCGCAACCGCAGCCCGGTGACCTCCTTCTGCTCCACTCCGAGAACCTCCTCGACCATGGTGTTGGCGAGAAAATCAATCTTCGCGTGTGCCTGGGCGCGTTCCAGCATGATGTGCGAGGCCCGGAATTGCTCACGGCGATGGATCAGCGTGACGCGTGTGGCAAACCGGGTAAGGAATAGTGCCTCTTCCATCGCCGAGTCGCCGCCACCGACGACCGCGATATCCTTGCCGCTGAAGAAAAACCCGTCGCAGGTCGCGCAGGAACTCACGCCGTGGCCGATCAATGCCTGTTCGCTGGCCAATCCCAGCCAGCGCGCTGAAGCCCCGGTGGCGATGATCAGCGTCCGGGTGTGGATAATTTCCTTGCCCACATTCAGGCGGAAGGGCCGCTTCGAGAGATCGGCGGCAACAAGGTGGCCAAGGCGCACCTCGGCCCCGAAACGGGAGGCCTGGAGGCGCATGTTTTCAATCAGTTGGGGGCCTTGAATGCCCTCCGGCCAGCCCGGAAAGTTTTCCACCAGCGTGGTGATGGAGAGTTGCCCGCCTGGCTCATGACCCTCCAGCACCAGAGGGTTGAGATTGGCGCGGCCTGTATAGATGGCGGCGGTGAGCCCGGCACAGCCAGAGCCCAGAATGACGGTGTCGCGTACGTTGTCGGACATAGGGTCTTAGAATTTGATTGTACTCAACGAGAAAAGGAGCAATCCGGCCGCTGCGCGCCGCGGCAGTGGAATGGTCATCTCGTTCGCCGCCTCCTCTGGCCGGGACACAGCGCGAAATTCATCGGATCCCATTCCCATCCGGCTGCATCCTTGAGTGAGTAGGGACATTACAGATTCATTTCCAACGAGGCCGCCGATGGCGAATCCCGCAGCAGTTCCTATACCGGCGGCCGGTTGGTCGGCCCACGCTTCCCGCCGTCCCAAGGTGCTGATCGTCGGCGGAGGCTTTGCGGGCATTCATGCCGCCAAAGCATTGGCGAAGTTGCCGGTGAGTGTCACCTTGATTGATCGCCGGAATCACCACACCTTCCAGCCGCTGCTCTATCAAGTTGCTTTGGCGGTACTCTCCCCTGCCGATATTGCCCAGCCCATCCGCGGCATTCTCTCCGACGGCGGCAAGTTCGAAGTGTTGATGGACGAAGCGATGGGCTTCGATTTGGATCGGCGCCGCGTGCGCCTGCGCAGCGGCTCGGAGGCGGGCTACGACTACCTGATCCTGGCCAGTGGGGCGACCCACTCCTATTTCGGCCATGAGGAGTGGGTGCAATGGGCTCCCGGGCTCAAAACGATTGAAGACGCCATTGAGATTCGCCGCCGCGTGCTGCTGGCCTTCGAGCTGGCCGAGCGCGAGATGGTCGAGACCGGGGTGCATCCCATGCTGAACTTCGTCGTGATCGGCGGGGGGCCGACGGGCGTGGAACTGGCCGGAGCCATTAGCGACATCTCCCGCCTCTACATGCGCCGCGACTTCCAGCACATCGACCCCGCAAAGGCTCAGGTGATGATCCTGGAGGGCGGCCCGCGCATCCTGGCCGCCTATCCGGAGGATCTTTCTCGCAAGGCGGTTGAGCAGCTGGCTGCATTGGGCGTAGAGGTCCGCACCGGCCAGACCGCGACCGATGTGCAGCCGGGTTATGTGATGGTAGGGGAGAAGCGGATCGACGCGGTAGTGACGCTGTGGGCCGCCGGCGTTGCCGCATCGCCGCTGGGTAAGATGCTGGGGTTGCCGGTGGACCGGCGGGGGGCGGTCTTGGTCAATTCCTTTCTCAACCCGCCCGGCCACACCGAGATCTTCGTCTGCGGCGATTTGGCCCATGTCGAGCAGGATGGACATCAGGTCCCCGGAGTGGCTCAGCCTGCGATGCAGATGGGCGCTCACGCCGCACGCATGATTGGCGAAGACCTGGCCGGCATGCAGAGGACGCCTTTTCACTATTTCGATAAGGGCGACATGGCGACCATTGGGCGCAAGGCCGCAGTCGCCAACGTCAAGTGGCCGTTCAAAGCGCACTGGGGCGGCTTTCCAGCCTGGATGACATGGCTGGTGGTTCACATCTACTTCCTGATTGGATTTCGCAATCGCATTGCCGTCTTTCTCCAGTGGGCGTGGATCTATTTCACCTTCAGAGGGGGAGTGCGCCTGATCACCGGCAGCCAGGTGCTCCCGGGATGGGGCCGTCATGCAGGCGCGCAGCCGCAGATGGCTGGCGCTGTGCCGGTGCCTGTGCCGGGGCCTGCGCCGGATTCCGTCACCCCGGAGCGCAAAAGCGATTCCGCCATTCCTAGCGCCCATTCCTAGCCGCTCCTACGGGGACTCCGGCCGCCGCTGCGGCTCACTTGCATTGCGTCAGCCGCACGCGCCCTTCCCCTTTCCGCGAGCGTCGGCTGCTAAACTCATAGCGGAATCGAATCTTCTTGCAGCAGGAGTGGGAATGGCGGACAGTCCGGTAACAATCACAGTGCGGCCCAATGGATCCTATCGCGTGGAGGGTCCCATTCGGCTGGTCGACGGGGATGGCAATGAGTGGGATCTGACCGGAAAGACGAAAATCTCCCTCTGCCGCTGCGGTGCCTCCAACACCAAGCCCTTCTGTGATGGCACCCACCGTACCATTGACTTCCAGGCAGCGGAAACCGCACCCCAGCCTGAAAATGGCTTTCAGACCGCGGAGCCCGCGGCCAAGCCTGCAAACTGACCGCCGCAGATTTTTCTTATGAGAGCTCTTGTTCTTTCCGAATATCGCCGATTGGAACTGCTCGAGAGGCCCGCGCCGGAGCCCGGCTCCGGCGACGTCCTGGTCCGAGTGGCCGCCTGCGGCATCTGTGGAAGCGACGTTCACGGTTGGGACGGATCGACCGGCCGGCGCATTCCGCCCATTGTCATGGGTCATGAGGCGGCCGGCGTGGTGGCCGCCGTTGGATCGGGCGTCAAGGCGTTCGCCCCGGGCGACCGGGTCACCATGGATTCCACCGTCTCTTGCGGCGAATGTGCGTTTTGCCGCCGGGGAGAAATCAATCTCTGCGACCACCGGCAGGTGCTTGGCGTCTCCTGCGCCGAATTCCGGCGCGCGGGGGCTTTTGCCGAATACGTTGTAGCCCCGGAAAGAATTGTTTACCGGCTGCCCGATTCACTCTCCTTCCCTGAGGCGGCAATGCTGGAGGCGGTGGCCGTAGCGCTGCACGCGGTGCGAGTCTCGCAGCATCGCGCCGGCGAGGCTGGGCGCGCACGCAATGCCGCCGAGACGGCATTGGTCATTGGCGCGGGAATGATCGGCCTGCTCACCATACAGGCCGCGCGGGCTGCAGGATTCTCCCGCGTGCTGATTGCCGATATCGACCCATCGCGCCTGAAACTGGCCGAAAGCGTTGGCGCAGAGGAAACCTTGCTGGCCTCCGGCGACGATCTGGTGGCCGAGATTATGCGCCGTACCGACGGCCTGGGCGTGGATCTCGCCCTTGAAGCTGTCGGGTTGAATACCACCGTGGCGGTGGCGATTGACAGCGTTCGCAAGGGAGGACGGGTGACCCTGGTGGGCAACGTCTCTCCCGAGGTCACCTTGCCCTTGCAGAAGGTCGTCAGCAGGCAGCTGCGATTGCAAGGCTCCTGCGCCTCTTCCGGCGAGTATCCCGACGCGATCGAAATGATGGCCAATGGAAGCATTCGCGTAGCTCCCTTGATCAGCGCTGTCGCGCCCTTACGCGAAGGTCCCGAGTGGTTTGCCCGTTTGCGCGGTCGCGAACCCAATCTGATGAAGGTCGTTCTCAATCCCGAAATATGAGCGGCGCACTCTTTGACCTCAGCGGACAGGTGGCCATCGTCACCGGGGCCAGCCGCGGATTAGGGCAGACCTTCGCTCGCGCTCTGGCCCGTGCTGGAGCCGATTTGGTGCTCACCAGCCGCCGCCGCGAGACCTTGGCTCCGATGGTTGCGGAGGTGGAGGCCCTGGGCCGCCGGGCATTATCGCTGCCACTCGATGTCCGCAGCCAAGCCGGCATTGAAGCGATGGCGGCGGAAGCCGAGAAGGCATTTGGGCAACTGCACATTTTGGTGAATAACGCCGGTTGCAATGTGCGCAAGCCGGCCCTGGAAGTCTCCTGGGACGACTGGAACCAGGTGCTCGACACCAACCTGAGAGGCAGCTTTTTTGTCGCGCAAGCGATTGCTGCGCGCATGATCCCGCGCAACTATGGCCGCATCGTCAACATTGGCTCCGTAACCAGCGTCTTCGGCTACGCCGGCCTCGGTCCTTACGGCGCCAGCCGGGGCGGGATTCGGCAGCTCACCATGAGTCTGGCCGCCGATTGGGGTCCCCACGGCATCACTGTCAACTGCCTGGCTCCCGGATGGTTCCGCACCGCGCAAAATAATGTGCTTTACGAAGACAAAACATGGGTTGAAAATCTCACGCAACGAATTCCTTTAGGGCGTCCTGGGCAAGAACGCGATCTCGAAGGCGCAATCGTTTTTCTGGCCTCCGAATCAAGCCGCTACTTGACCGGGCAGACGCTCCTGGTCGATGGAGGCATTTCAACCGGCGCAATGCAGGCATTGCCCAAGGAGAAATGAGATGGAGATACATGCGTTGAAAGGGACTCCACGGCTTCGGGCCGTCGCCCCGCTGGCGCTTTTCGTCCTTCTGGCTGCCGTCCTCTGTCTTCCGCGAGCATGGGCGGCGAGTCCTCATCCTCTCCAGGTCTATTTCATCGATGTGGAGGGTGGACAGTCCACGCTCTTTGTCACCCCTGCCGGGCAATCCCTGCTGATCGATACGGGCTGGCCCGGCAATGCCGCCCGGGACGCCGACCGCATCGTCGCTGCTGCCCAGCTCGCCGGCCTGAAGCGAATCGATTCTGTTCTGCTCACCCACTATCACGTGGACCACGCCGGAGGCGTGCCGCAGTTGGTTGAGCGCATCCCCGTAGGCACGTTTTACGATCATGGACCGAATTCTGAAAACAATCATGCCACCGTCGCGGCCTACGAAGCGTATCAAAAGGTTCTGGCCACCGGGAAATACAAGCACGTTGTTCCTCATCCCGGCGATGTCCTGCCTATTCCAGGGATGAAGGTCACCGTCGTCAGCTCGAACGGAAACCTGATTGACCATTCTCTGCCGGGCGGCGGAGAACAGAATCAATACTGCAAAATCTCCGGAACCAGGCCGGTGGACCATAGCGAGAACTCGCGATCCATGGGCGTGCTCATCACCTTCGGGAAGTTGAAGATTCTCGATCTAGGGGACCTCACCGGAGACAAGGAGATTCAGTTGATGTGCCCGGTAAACCGATTGGGCCGGGTGCCCATCCTGGTTGTATCGCATCACGGTTGGTACCCCAGCTCGACGCCCGCCCTTGTTTGGGCCATCCATCCGCGCGTGGCGGTGATGGATGACGGCGCTCGCAAGGGCGGCTCCACCGTGGTCCTGGACACTGTTTCAAAAGCCCCCGGCCTGGAGACGATGTGGGAGCTGCATTTTTCTGAAGAAGGCGGCACGGCCCATAACACTGCGGCCGAATACATCGCCAATCCTCAGGGCCCGGACGCAGGACACTACTTCAAGCTGACGGCGTACCCCAATGGCCGCTTCACTATCTTCAATTCGCGCACCGGCGTGACCAAGAACTACGCCGCGCGCTGAGCTTCGAGCGGAATCGGACCAATCCGCCCCAGCAGGAAGGCATCGGCAGCGATACCCACCAGCAAATATGCGGCGCTGATGCCGAAAGCCCAGGCATAGGAGTGGAAGGCCGCCACCACGTAGCCCGTCACGATCGGCGCGGCAATCCCGGAGATTTGGTTCGACAGGTTCATGATGCCGCCCACCGTGCCTACGTTCTTCGGCGGCGCGATCAGCGAGGGCACCGACCATATGATGGGGGCCGCCGCGGAGAGGCCGCCGATGGAGATGCTGATCCACAGCAAGGCTTGTCCTGCAGTGTGCGCCGTGGCTGCGCCGATGATTCCCAGGCCCATCGCAGTTCCCCCCAGGAGTACAACGCGGCGCACCCGGTCCGCATTCCATCCGAGGGCAATCAGCTTGTCCACCAGCCAGCCTCCCACAAATACGTCCCCGATCGTGGCGACCAGCCACGGCACTCCGGTGTAGAGAAAGGAGTGCATCAGGTCGATATGCAGGGCAAATGTGAAATAGCTCGGCAGCCAGGTGAGAAGCAGATAAAAGATGTAATTGTAGGAACCCGATCCTAGAGCCACTCCAATCACTTTCCGTTGCCGGAGCAGGTGGCGAACGGAATACTTTGCGGTGAGAGAGGGAACCTGCGCTGACGCCTCGTTGTGCTCCGCCATGATGTATTCCCGCTCGCGGTCGCTCAGCTGAGGATCCTTGTCCGGATCGTGGTAGACGTGGGAAAAGATGAACAGATAGGCAAGACTCAGAAGGCCGGTCGCGGCAAAACTCCAGCGCCAACCGAAGCGGATCAGCAGGTAGCCCAACAGCGGCACGCCGATGACATTGGAGAATTTCGTGGCGCCGTCGTAGATGCCCGTGGCCAGGCTGCGCTCTTTGGACGGAAACCAGTGCCCGATTGCTTTGGTGTTGCTGGGGAACAGCGGAGCCTCGCCGATTCCCAGCGCGAAACGCGCGAGGAAGAAAATGTCAAGATTGGGCGTAACCGCGGCCCCGAATGAGGCTAAGCTCCAAATGACGATGCCGATGCGGCTTACAAAGCGGACGCCCAATTTGTCCAGCAATACGCCGACCGGCACCTGGCACAGCATATAGGTCCAGTTGTAGGCGGCCGACAGATAACCGAACGTGACGTTGGAGATCGCGAAGGTTGTAATGAGCGCGGTGTGGGAGATCGACAGATTGATGCGGTCGAAGTAGCTGATGAGAACGCCAAGTCCCAGCAGCCATGCAATCTGCCATCGCCGTTTTGGAATTTTGAGCTGAGGTTCAATCGCGGGGCTGGTCATGGCTGGGTAGATGGAGTGACGGGGTCTAGACTAGCATCTCCGCCAACCATGTATGAAATCGCGCCCGCGCATCCGCTTATTGCGGCCGCGTCGCCTCCACTAATTGGGTCACCGCCGGGACGATCATGTCGACCAGCGTCGCCTGCGGTTTTGCCGCCTCCTTCAGGAAGGACAGCTGGCTGGTGCGCCATGCTCGGGGCGTCGCGCGATGGCGCTGCAAATAGCCGATCGCCTGCAGGCCGCTCATCGCGACGTTGCGCAGGTTGGTGGAGGCGGGCCCCAGATCGGCAGTGAGCTGGGACCGGGTCAGCATCGGCTGCAGGCGTGCATCGTTGTCGCGCCACATGGCGAGCGATTGCTCCGCCTTCCGCCAATCCTCCGGCGTGCCCTTTCCCGAAGCCAGCGTCTCGGCCAGATTCAGAAAGTTCCGAGCCGTGTCGCTCTCCGGCGGTATCGCATCCACCAGCCGGTTGAGGGGGGTGAAGACGTCGTAGTCGCCCAGCCGCATGCGAGCGTAGAGCTCTGGCGGCTGCATCACGTCGCCCAGCACGCGGAGCGGCTCCGGATCGGAGCCGCCGGTCATGCGCCGCAGCATGCGCGGATAGCTGGTGTGGTGTTGAAGACCGTAGGCGTCGAGCTTGCGCGAGACCGTCGCTAGCCGTGCATACATGGAGGTGGGGTCGGTGACGCTCTCAGGCGACCAGAGCCGCTCTGCGATGGCTGCGGCGCGCGGCCAAATCTTGTTGTCGATATTTTCCGGGGTGACAAACTCCGTCCACATCGCCGCCTCGCCGCCCAGGATGCTCTGTTTCTGTTGCGGCGTGAGGCTCGCGGCATTCCCCGCGAAGGGATCGACGGCATAATGCTCCGCCGCGGACTCGTTCAGATCGAGATAATAGCCGGCGGAGAGCAGGACGCGGTATCCGCGGCGTGCGGCATCCGACAGGGATGCGGCGCCGCGCCAGGACTGTATCACGACATCGCGCGGCGTGTCGGGCTGCAGCACCTCATCCCATCCCTCGGCGATCTTCCCGTGCGCGGCGACGATCTTTTCCACCCGTCCCGTGAAATAGGCTTGCAGTTGCGCCGTGGTGGTCATGGAGTGCGCTCGCATAAAGGCGCGAATGCGCGGGTTTGCCTCCCACTGCTTGCCGTTGCACTCGTCACCGCCGATATGGAAATAGGCGTCGGGAAACAATCCCGCCATCTCACCGATAAAGCTGTCCAGAAACTGGTATGTGCTCTCCTTCGTCGGATCCATGGCGGGATCGAAGATGCCGAAACGGCGCTCCAACTGGTAGGGACCCGGAGCGCTGGCCAACTGCGGATAGCCGACGAACCAGGAGGTGGCATGGCCGGGCACGTCGAACTCCGGCACTACCCGGATGCCTCGGTCGCGTGCGTAGGCAATCACGCTCCGGATTTGATCCTGGGTGTAATACAGCCCATCGGAGCCCTTCTGCTGCAGCAGCGGAAATCTCCGGCTCTCCACCCGGAATCCCTGGTAGTCGGAAAGGTGCCAATGAAGGACGTTGAGCTTGACCGCCTCCATCCCGTCAAGGTTGCGCTCCATTGCCGCCACCGGCATAAAGTGGCGGCTGACATCGATCATCAGGCCGCGCCAGGGAAATCGTGGCTGGTCGTCGATGGTCACCGACGGCGCGCTGAAGCCGCCCGGTGTGACGCGAACCAGTTGAAGAAAGGTTTGCAACCCATGCAGAATCCCCAGCGGATTCGCGGCGCGAAGATGAACCGCGGTGGGTGTCACCTCCAACCGGTATGACTCGTCTTCCCCCAGCCGTTGCGGCTTCGCGCTGGGGCCGGTGGTTTCAATGAAGAAATTTGGCTCGTTAAGAGCCGCCTCCCTCCGCAGCGGGATGCCGGTCTCTCGCGAGAGCACCGCGAGGAACCGCCGGCGCGCCCGCTCCAGGCGCGGCTCCGTGTACCCTCGCAGAACCACCCCAAACCCGTTGTTTACGGCGAATTCGCCCACGCCCAGCTTCACGCTGGAGGGATAGGGCATCAGCGGCAAAACGGGCCTGGCGGGAGCGGCGGGCGCCGCCTTTGCCGGCAGCAGGCTCGCGAAGACAAGCAGAGCACATCTTGCCATGGTTTTGACCGGGACTTTGGCTCCTGCCCTCTTCATCCCGGTGGCTGCCGACAAAGTTTTAGCCTGTCTTTTCTGCAACATCTTTCGGTGGTTTGCTCGCGATGCCAGGATGGTACACGAATCGGATCGACTCGCGGCTTCATCAATATGCCAAACTTATATTAGAAGGGGACTTTCAATCATGGCGACCAAAACCCGGCCAGCAGAGCTTTCGGTTTCCTCCACGATGTCTGCGGAGCGCCACCGGATATTTGAGCCTTTCCGCCGCTGGGGGTATCTCGCAGCGCAGCTCGACCCGCTCGGGCAATACCTGCCGCCGGAAATCTTGCCGGAACTGGAAGAAGCGGGAGCTCTTGCCGATGAGGCACGCCGATTCTACTGCGGAACTGTCGGCGTCGAATTCATGCACCTTCCCGACGCGCACAAGCGGCAGTGGATTCTGGAGCGGATGGAGCGGGCTTCCGCGCCCGCCCGGTCTCAGCCATCGGAACAGCAGCGCAGGATACTGACTCAACTCATCCAGGCCGATGTCTTTGAGCAGGTCGTTCAGTCCCGTTACCTGGGGAACAAACGCTTTTCGCTGGAAGGGGTCACCGCGTTGATCCCGTTTCTGAATGAGATATTGGAGGGCGCGGCGGAACGTGGAGCCGTTCAATCGGTGATTGGCATGAGCCATCGCGGGCGGTTAAACGTGATGGTGAATATCGTCGGCCGGTCGCCCGCGGATGTGTTTTCCAAGTTCGAAGACGTCAATCCACGCAGTTGCCTCGGCGGCGGCGACGTAAAGTATCATGTGGGCGCCACCGGGCGATTTGTAAGCGGAAACGGTGCGGAGGTGGATCTCCATCTGGTTTCCAATCCCAGTCATCTGGAGGCGGTCGATCCGGTCGTGATGGGGCGCGCGAGAGCCAAGCAGGCGCGCTTCGCCGGCGATGGCTTGGATCGGGTATTGCCGGTGCTGATTCACGGCGACGCCGCCTTCGCCGGACAGGGTATCTGGGCGGAGACGCTGAATCTCAGCCAAATTCGCGGTTATTCCGTAGGCGGCGGTATTCAGGTCATCGTCAACAACCTGATCGGCTTTACCGCCGAACCCGGCGAGACCAACTCCTCCCGCTTTGCCTCCGACCTGGCCAAGCGACTGGAGGTGCCGATCTTTCATGTCAACGGCGAGGATCCGGAAGCGGTGGTTCGCATCGCCGCGATGGCAGTCGAATATCGCTATGCGTTCCACACGGACGTAGTGGTGGATATTCTCGGGTATCGCCGTCATGGTCACAGCGAAGTGGACGATCCTACCATCACCCAGCCTCTTCGTTACGCGATAATCAAAGACCACCCGCCGCTGTATGAGATCTACGCGCGCCGCATTGGTGTCGATCCGGCCCAAGAGGTGGCGCAGGCGCATGAACTGTTTGCCGTGGCCCAGAAGCAAGCGTCGCGGATGACGCACCGCACCTCCCTGGCCACCCTCCCCGCCTATTGGGCGCCGTACCATGGTGGAGCTCATCGGCCTGAAGATGAGGTTGACACCGGCATCACGCCCGAGCGCATGGAGGAGATCGGCCGTAGCCTCACCTCCTATCCCGGCTCCTTCCACGTCCATCCTAAGATCCAGAAGCTTCTGGAACAGCGCGCCGAAATGAGCGAGGGAAAACGGGCCATCGATTTCGGGATGGCCGAAGCATTGGCTTTCGGTTCGCTGCTGCGGGAGGGCACGGCGGTGAGGCTCAGCGGACAAGACAGTCAACGAGGCACCTTCAGTCACCGCCACAGCGTCCTGATCGACGTCGAGAACGAGCAGCGTTATACGCCCCTGGCCCATCTATCCTCCGATCAGGCGCGGGTGGAGATCTATAACTCCCCGCTCTCCGAGGCCGCCGCTCTGGGATACGAATACGGATACAGTCGCGACGCGCCGGAAACACTGGTGCTGTGGGAAGCCCAGTTCGGCGACTTCGCGAATGGAGCTCAGGTCATTACCGATCAGTTCATTACCTCCGGCGAGGACAAGTGGGGTCTGCTGAACGCGGTCGTCGTCCTGCTGCCGCACGGATATGAAGGGCAGGGGCCGGAGCACTCCAGCGCCCGCATCGAACGCTATTTGCAACTGGCTGCGCGCGACAACATCCAGATTTGCCAACCCTCGACTGCCGCGCAGTATTTCCACCTGCTTCGCCGCCAGGCTCGGCGGCCCTGGCGGAAACCTTTAATTGTCTTCACTCCCAAAAGCATGCTTCGTCATCCGGAAGCCAGTTCGCCTCGCGATGCGTTTTCCGCACCGCGCTTTCAAACGGTGTTGCCGGAGACCGAGATCGCCGATGTGCGGCGCCTCCTTATCGCCAGCGGCAAGATAGGACGCGAGCTGCGGATGGAGCGCGCCAAACGCACCGCCGGCCATACCGGAATTGTGTTTTTGGAGCAGCTCTACCCCTGGCCCGAGAACGAACTGGGCGAGGAGATTGCCCGCCATGCGCAAGCGCGCGAGATTGTGTGGGTTCAGGAGGAGCCGGCCAACATGGGGGCGCTTTCCTTCGTCGTCCCGCGTTTGCGCCGGCTCGCTCCCGAGCGCACGGTGCTCAGCGTCAAGCGCTCCGCCGCGGCAAGCCCCGCAACCGGATCGGCCAAAGCGCACGCGCTGGAACAGAAAACGCTTCTCACCATGGCGTTGCACGAGGATAGAGGATGACCTCCGCTCCGGCGGCCTCGAACTTCCGGCAAGCTTTGGCGGAATACATTCGAGCCCAGGCGCGCCCCGTCGACAAATTCGGGCATCAGCCGCGCCTCTACCGGTTGACGCGCCTGGTTGGCGAGCGACAGCGCTACGATGACGACGTCGTCTATGCCGCAGCTTGGCTGCACGATCTTGGCGTCTTCATCGGCCATCGGCCGGAGGAGCTTGCCGCGTTGGCCGCTTGGGACCATGTCCGCTATGCGATGGAGCAGGCCCCCGCTGTGCTCCGCCGCCTCGGGTTTCCGGAACAAAAGATCCCGGCCGTAGTCGAAGCGATCCGTACCCATCAAGCGGAGGCCGATCCGCAATCCGTGGAGGGTATCGTGCTCCGCGACGCCGATATTCTGGAACAACTGGGCGCGATCGGCATCTTGCGCGTGGCCGCCAAGGTGGGTCGCGATACTCGCTACCCGACCTTCACCAGCGCTGCGCAGTCGCTGCGCAACAGTCTCTCTCTGCTGCCCGAAAAACTCCGTCTGCCCAAGGCGAAGGAACTGGCTCGCTCCAGAACGGCTCTGCTTCGGGATTTCCTCAACCAAATCGACGAAGAAGCGGAAATGGATCTCTTCTGAGGCTTCCGCCTGACTCTCTGGATTCCCCCGTTGCTCTCCCGGAGCCGCTCAGATAGTCTCGAAACGGGGCGACCGCCCTCGACGGGACAATCCGGATGAATCTGCGAAAGAAAAAAGTCGTCGTTTGCGGAGCGGGTGGGTTTATTGGCGGCCATCTCATCGGCCGTCTTCTCGACCACGGGGCCGATGTCATACGCGGCGTCGATCTCAAGCCGCTCGCAGAGTGGCATCAGGTCTCCCCCGATACGGAAAATCTGGTTCTTGATCTCCAAGAGAAAGAAAATTGCATGACCGCCGCCGCCGGCGCGGATGTCGTCTTCCAACTCGCCGCGGACATGGGCGGCATGGGCTTCATCGAGAACAACAAAGCGCTCTGCATGCTTAGCGTGCTCACCAATACGCACATGCTGATGGCGGCCAGAGCCAAAGGTGTGGAACGTTTTTTTTATTCCTCCTCGGCCTGCGTCTACAACGGCGAGAAGCAGCGAAATCCCGAGGTTATTCCGCTCAAAGAAGAAGATGCCTATCCCGCGTTTCCCGAAGACGGCTATGGGTGGGAGAAGCTCTTCAGTGAGCGCATGTGCCGCCACTTTGAAGAAGATTTCGGCCTGCAGTGCCGGGTGGCCCGCTACCATAATGTGTACGGTCCGCTTGGTACTTGGCATGGGGGCAGGGAGAAGGCTCCCGCGGCCATCTGCCGTAAGGTCATTGAAGCCAAGGCCTCGGGCAAGCACGAGATTGAAATCTGGGGCGATGGAAAGCAGACGCGTAGCTTCATGTACATCGACGACTGCACCTATGGCACGCAAGCGCTTCTCGAAAGTGAAATTCACGAGCCTCTGAATTTGGGCAGTAGCGAACTCGTAACCATCAACCGGCTGGTGGACATTGTGGAAGAGATCGCGGGCATCCAACTGCTTCGGAAATATAACCTGAGTGCTCCCAAGGGAGTGAACGGCCGCAACAGCGACAACAGCAGGATTCAGAGCCTTCTTGGATGGCAGCCGTCGATCCCCCTGAAACAGGGATTGGCGAAAACATACGAATGGATAGAGAGTCAGGTATTGACAACAGCTCGGCCTTGACTTGACGTTCGGAGTAAGGGATGGAATCCGCCCAGTTCCGGTCGATTTTGGGTATTAATTTCTTTGTTGGAGATGCGGCCGAGGCGGTCCATCGCATGGAGGGCGGCGGTCTCCTCGTAGTCCCGGCAGCGCCCGCGCTGAAAAACCTCCCGTATGATGCCGCCTATCGGGAAGCTCTCTTGGGCGCCGATCTGGTCATCGCCGATAGCGCCTTCATGGTGTTGATTTGGAACTATCTGCAGCACGATTCCATTCGCCGCGTTTCCGGTTTGGAATACCTCACCCTCCTGCTCAAGCAGCCCGGCTTTACCGGCCCGCACCGGAGCTTCTGGATTATGCCCAGCCATGAGAGCGCTGGGACCAACAGCAGGTGGCTGAAGGAGCAGGGAATTGCTCTGGATGCGGAAGACACTTACGTAGCTCCGTTCTACGGCGGCTCGATTGACGATCCCGTACTGCTCCGACGCCTTGACCGGCGGCGTCCAAAACACGTTGTTGTGGCCCTTGGCGGCGGCACCCAGGAGCGCCTCGGACTCTATATTCGGCAGGAATTGAACTATTCGCCTTCCATCCATTGCGTAGGAGCGGCGATCGCATTTCTGAGCGGGGACCAGGTGCATATCCCGGTGTGGGCCGATCGGATGTATCTGGGTTGGCTGCTCCGCTGTCTCTCCAATCCAAAGCAATATTTGCCCCGTTACTGGGATGCGCGCAAGCTCCTGGCGCTCATGATCCGGCACGGCAGCAGACTGCCCGGTCAAGCCTAGAGTCAAGCCTAGAG